>NZ_BCRB01000013.1 GCF_001552375.1 Cellulomonas iranensis NBRC 101100 = JCM 18110
GACTGGACGCACGCCAAGACGCAGGCCGTCTACACCATGGTCCGCGACTTCAAGGCCCGCGGCGTCCCGATCGACTGCGTGGGCTTCCAGTCGCACTTCAACCCGCAGAGCCCCGTGCCGAACAACTACCAGACGACGCTCTCGAGCTTCGCGGCGCTCGGCGTGGACGTGCAGATCACCGAGCTGGACATCGAGGGCTCGGGCTCGGCGCAGGCCGAGAACTACCGCAAGGTCGTGCAGGCGTGCCTCAACGTGTCGCGCTGCACGGGCATCACGGTGTGGGGCGTGCGTGACACCGACTCGTGGCGCGCGAGCGGCACGCCGCTGCTGTTCGACGGCTCGGGCAACAAGAAGGCCGCCTACACGACCACGCTCAACACGCTGAACGCGGGCGGCACGGGCACGCCCACGCCGACCCCCACGCCCACCACGACCCCGACGCCCACCCCGACGCCCACGGTCACCCCCACGCCCACGCCGACCCCGACGCAGAACCCGGGCGGGGCGTGCTCCGCGGCGCTGACCATCGCGAACTCGTGGGGCGGCGGCTACCAGGCCACCGTCACCGTGACGGCCGGGTCCGCGGGCCTCACCGGGTGGCGCGTGACGCTGCCGTCCGGCGTGAGCTCGAACAACGTGTGGAACGGCGTGCTGTCCGGCGGCGTCGTGAGCAACGCGCCGTACAACGGCACGGTCGCCGCGGGCCAGTCGACGACCTTCGGGTTCATCGGCAACGGCAACGCCCCCGCGGCGGGCGCGCTGAGCTGCGCCTGACCGCACCCTCCTGACCGGGCGGGGCACGACCCGACCGGTGACCACGACGGCGTCGCACCCCCGCGGGTGCGGCGCCGTCGTCGTGCCCCGCGGGGGCGCGCCTCCACCGTCGTCGGCCCCCGCACCTACGATCGACCGCGTGCCGCTCCGTCCCCCGCTCCCGGCGCGCCACGGCCTGGCCCCCGCGCACCTGTGCACGCCGCCGCCGCGGCGCGGGACGCCCGACGCGTGGCCGACCATGGGCGCGTGGCTGCGCGACCGGCTGCCGGAGCACGTCGACGTCGCGGGCATGCTCGCGGCCGGCGAGTTCGTCGACGCCGACGGGCGCGCGGTCCGCGACGACGAGCCGTTCGTGGCGGCGCGGCACGTGTGGTTCCACCGCGTGCTGCGCGACGAGCCCGTGGTGCCCGGCACGGTCCACGTGGTGCACCGCGACGAGCGGCTCGTGGTCGTCGACAAGCCGCCGTTCCTCGCGTCGATCCCCCGGGGCCGGCACATCGTGCAGAGCGTCGTCGTGCGCCTGCGCGCCGAGCTGGGCCTGCCCGAGCTGTCGCCGCTGCACCGGCTCGACCGCGGCACGTCGGGGCTCCTGCTGCTCGCGACCGAGCAGCGCTGGCGCGCGCCGTACCAGACGGCGTTCGAGCGGCGCGCGGTCGACAAGACGTACCGCGCGCTCGCACCGCTGCGGCCCGACCTCGCGCTGCCCGTCGTCGTGCGGAACCACATCCGCAAGGTGCGGGGCACCGTGCAGGCCGAGGTGGTGCCGGGCGCGCCCGTCAACGCCGAGACGACGGTCGAGCTCGAGCGCGAGCACGACGGCCTCGGGGTCTACCGCCTGCACCCCCGCACGGGCCGCACGCACCAGCTGCGCCTGCACCTGGCCGGGCTCGGGATCCCGATCGTCGGGGACCCCCTGTACCCCGTCGAGCGCGACGTGGACCTCGACGACTTCCGCCACCCGCTGCAGCTGCTGGCCGCCGAGCTCGCGTTCGACGACCCGGTCGACGGGCGGCGGCGCGAGTTCCGCAGCGTGCGCGACGTCCCGCTGACGGGTGACGTGCCGGACACGGACACCCGAGCGACGTGACGGCCCGGGCGGCTACTTGACGGGCAGCTCGATCGTCTCGTCGCCCACGTGGATGACGAGCGGCTCGACCGTGCTCGTCTTCGTCCCGAACACCGTGGTGTGGGGCACGAGGTCCATCGTGCAGGGGCGGTCCGGCGGGATCTCGCGCAGGTCGATGCGCACCGCGTTCGGCTCGTCGGGCAGCACGTGCAGGCGCTCCCCCACGGGCGGGCACGTCGAGCTGCCCCACAGCACCACGGCGAGGTTCACGCCGTTCTCCAGGTACGTGGCCGCCGCCTGCCCGGGCTCGACCTCGAGCTCCTGCTCGACGAAGCGCACGTCCTGCACGTCGCCCTGCTCGTTCTCGAGCGCACCCTCGACCTCGCCGGGCTCCTGGTCGCCGTCGTCCTCGAGGCCGCCGGCCGTCGCCTCGCGCGTCTCGAGCACGCGCACCACGGGCACGCCCGCGTAGTCGGTGATCGCGGCGTTCGACGCGCACCCCGTGAGGGCCGCCGCCGCGCCCACCAGCAGCGCCGCCGCACCCACCCCGCGCGCCGTCGCGCGTCCCGTCCGTCGTCGCACCGCGACCACCCCCTGCCGCTCCGCGGCGGTCGCCCCGTGCCGGGCGCCACCCGCCGTCCTGCCCCCGCCAGGCTAGGGCGAGGCGCGTGCCCGGGCGACCCGGCCACGGCGCCCGCCCGGCCCGCGCGACGCGGTTGCCCGCCCAGGAGGCCCGGGAGAGGGTGAGATGCATGGATCCCGTGCTCTGGTTCGTCTGGGTCGCCCTGCTCGCCGTCGTCGTCGGGGGCACCGCGACGGTCGTCGACACCGTCCTGAAGCACCGCCGCCGGCTCGCCGAGATCCGGGCGGACGCCGCTCGCCGGGACGTGCACGACCGGCTCGACGCGGTCGACGCGCGGATCGAGCGGCTCGAGAGGGCGTCGGACGCCGCACCCCGCTGACGTGCGTCGGGGCCCCGGCGGCGTCTCGCGCGTCAGGGCCGGACGGCCACCCGCGCGGGCGGCGCCGGGACGGTGCGGGCCCTGCGGATGACCGTCACGACCCCGGCCACGACCAGCACGAAGCCCCCGAGCTCGAGCGGGGGCGGCAGCCGGCCCTCCCACGCGAACACGTACGCCAGGCCGGCGCAGACCTGCACCACCGCGAGCTGCCCCGCCAGCGAGATCGGCGTCAGGGCCGACGACCGGCTCCACAGCACGGTGCCGAACCACGACACCACCACGCCCAGCAGCAGGCTCGCGAGCACGAGCGGACCCACCTGGTCCGCGGCGTCCACGCGGACCGCACCGCTCGCGAGCACGAGCGGCGTCGCGACGAGCGACAGCCCGAACGTGCAGACGCCCATCATGGTCGACCACGTGGTCGAGGAGACGTGCGGGTGCTCGCGCAGGAACTGGGCGTTGCGCACCGCGTACGACGTCCACAGCGCGAGCGCGCCGACGGCGGCCGCGATCCCCAGCGCCCAGTCGGCGCCCGACCTCCCCTGCACGACGCTCTGCCAGTCGAGCTCGACGACGTACACGAGCGTCAGGCCGCACACGATGAGCGCCAGCGGCAGCACCAGGCGCGCGAACGGCAGCTCGCGGCGCACCCAGTTCCCGGTGAGCGCGATCGAGACGGGCAGCAGGCCGATGATGACCGTCGCGATCGGGGCGCCCGCCCACCGGATCGCCTGCACCAGCAGCGCGTAGTACCCCAGGTGCCCGGTCACCGAGAACACCGCCGCGGTGCGCCACGCGTGCGCCCCGACGCCCGCGAGGGCCGTGCGCCACGTCACCGCGAGCAGCACCACCGACACCGCCCCGAAGCACAGGTAGCGCCCCAGGGCGAGCGCCAGCGACGGCACGCCGGGCAGCACGACGGGCACCAGGAACGCGAGCCCCCACACGAGGTTCGCGCCCACGCCGCACAGCACCCCGACCCACGGCCCCGCGGACCTCGTCGTCACGCGTCCCCCTCCGTCGCGCCCGCCGCGCCGTCCGCGCGGCGGGGCCGCACCGCCGTCGCCGCCATGGTCCCGCACCCCCGGTCACGCACGCACGGCCGCCAGCATCGCGGCGCGCAGCACGTCGAGCCCTTCCGCGAGCTCGTCGTCGGTCGTGGTGAGCGCCGGCAGGAGCTTGACGACCTCGTCCCGGGAGCCGGCCGTCTCCACCAGCAGGCCCCGCGCGAACGCCTCGTCCGCGACCGCGCGCGCGAGCCGCGGGTCCGCGAAGCCCACGCCCCACACCAGGCCGCGGCCCCGGACGTCCACGACGTGCGGCGCGTGCTCGCGCGCGAGCGCGCCCAGGTGCTCACGCATCAGCAGCTCGCGCACCCTCGTCTGCTTCTCGAGCATGTCGTCCGCCCAGAACTCCTCGAGCGCGGCCCGGCCCGTGACGAAGGCCGGGTTGTGGCCGCGGAACGTCCCGTTGTGCTCGCCGGGCTGCCAGACGTCGAGCTCCGACCGGAAGAGCGTCAGCGCCATGGGCAGGCCGTAGCCGCTGATGGACTTCGACAGGCACACGATGTCGGGGACGACGCCCGCACCCTCGAAGCTGAAGAACGGACCGGTGCGGCCGCAGCCCATCTGGATGTCGTCCACGATCAGCAGGATCCCGCGGCTGCGGCACAGGTCGGCGAGGTCGGCGAGCCACGTGAAGCGCGCGGGGTTGACGCCGCCCTCGCCCTGCACGGTCTCGACGATCACCGCCGCGGGCAGGTCCATCCCGCTGCTGCTGTCGTCGAGCATCGTCCGCAGGAGCGTCAGGCCGCACACGTCGCCGCCCGCGAACCCGTCGTACGGCAGCCGCCACGTCGCGCCCAGCGGCACGCCCGCGCCTGCGCGCTTGCCCGCGTTGCCGGTGACCGCGAGCGCGCCCAGGGACATGCCGTGGAACGCGCCCGTGAACGCGACCACGGTCTGCCGCCCGGTGACCTTGCGCGCGAGCTTGAGCGCCGCCTCGACGCTGTTGGTGCCGGTCGGGCCGGGGAACTGCACGCGGTAGTCGAGGTGCCGGGGCCGCAGCACGCGGGCGTCGAGCTCGGCGAGGAACGCGCTGCGCGCGCTCGTGAACATGTCGAGGCTGTGCGTCACGCCGTCGCCCTCGAGGTAGTCGAGCAGCGCGCGCTTGAGGACCGGGTGGTTGTGCCCGTAGTTCAGGGCGCTCGCACCGGTGAAGAAGTCGAGGTAGGCGCGGCCCCGGTCGTCGTGCAGGCGGCTGCCGCGCCCGCTGACGAAGACGACGGGCCAGCTGCGGCTGTAGGTGCGGACCTCGGACTCGATCGTGCTGGCTGCTGCGCTCACGGTGCTCCCCCTGGATGCTCGGTGCGGTGCGGTGCGGTGCGGGACGGATGCGGTGCGGTGCGGTGCGGGACGGTCAGACGGCGCGCAGGGCGGGTGCCGCGCACGCGGTGGCGGTGACGAGCAGGACGACGACCGCACCGCCGGCCCAGCGGGCGGCGCGACCGCCGTCGCGGGTCGCCGCGGCGGCGGCGAGCGCGTAGGCCAGGGTCGCGGCCGCGGCGGGACCCAGCAGGAGCAGGGGCACGGCCCCGTCACGGTCCCCGAGGACGACGAGCACGCCCGAGAGCGCCGCGACCGCCAGCACCAGGCCGCGCGCGGGCCCGCGGCCCGCCGTCGGGACCGCGCGCACGCGCGCCGCGATCGACGCCGCGGTCCGCAGGTTCGTGACGACGTAGGACGCGAGGACGAGCGCCGACGCCGCGGCCACCGCCGCGTGCACCGCCGGCAGGTCGGCGCCGGTGCCGACCAGCGGCCGGGTGCGCCCGACGGCGGCGAGCGCGAGGTACACGGCTCCGACGGCGACCGCGGCCACGACGACGCCCCGCGCCGTGTCGCGGGCCGGGGGTCCGGCCGGTCCTCCCGCGCGCGTCACGCCCTCCCACCCGATCCCGGCGAACAGCAGCGCCGCGCCCGCGAGCCACAGCGCACCCGCCCCGGTGACGCCGTCGGGCGCGAACGCGCCGCCCGCACCGGGGTCGGGCCACCCGATCGCACCCCACGCGGCGGCGAGGGCGCCGGCGACCCACGGGCGGACCCGCAGCAGCGCGAGCGGGACCCGCACGGGGCTCGCCGCGACGGCGGCCGCAGCGGCGAGCAGCGCGAGCGGCGCCACCGCCGGGAACGGACCCGAGCTCACCGGGACGGCGGCACGGACCCCGACGACCGCGAACCACACGATCGCGGCCTGGCCCGCCGCGAAGGCGACCGCGTAGGTGACGTCGACGCACCGGCGGGCGCCCTCCCCCCACGTCGCGCCGACCACCGCGGAGACCGGCAGCGGACGCCGGCCGGTGCGCGCCGCGTGCACGCCGAGCAGCACGCCCACGGTGCCGCCCAGCAGCACGTGGCCCGCCCAGAGCAGCAGGTCGGCACCGCCGGCGAGGGTCGCGACCACCGGCGGCACCACGAGCACGCCCGCCCCGAGGACCCCGCCGACGACGTGCCGGGCGACCGTCCGCACGTCGTCGCCGGACGCACGCGTGCGCGCGGGCGCGCTCTCGTGCGGCGGTGCACCGGGGGCGCCGACGGCGCGACGGGCTCCCACTAGGCCAGCCGCTTCCACAGGTTCTCGGAGATCGCCCTGGCCCGCAGCGACAGCAGGCTGAACGACCCGGCGTCGCCGATGCCGTGCGTGGACTCGCACAGCCCGTTGAGGAACACGGGCGGCGTCGCGGGGTCGGTCGTCCGCACCTCGTAGTGCGGCTCCACCTCGAGGTAGCCGTCCGCGTCGAACCGGAAGGCGTCCGCGACGTCGCGCACCAGGGCGGGCACCCGCTCCTGGTGCGGACCGGGCCCCAGGTCGCGGAACCCGGTCGCCAGGACCACGACGTCGGTCCGCAGCTCCTCGACCTCACCCGTGTTGAGCTCCTCGACGCGGAGCACGACGCCGTCGTCGTGCGCCTCGACCGCACGCACCTGGCGGCTGCCGCGCACGAACACCCGCTGCTCGCCGTCCAGGCGCTGCTCGTGGACGAGCCGGTACAGCTCGCGCAGCACGTCGCCGTCGGCCGACGAGTAGTTCGTCAGGCGCATGAACGCGTCGATCTCACGCTTGCGGGCGCGCGGCGCGCGGTAGTAGTACTCCGTGAACTCCGGGAAGTACCCCTCCTCGCTGAAGGGGCTCGTGTCCTTCTGGCGCAGGGTCAGCGACCGGACGAGCGTGGTGACCTGCGCGTGCGGGTAGCGGCGCGCGACGTCGAGCGTCAGCTCGACCGCGCTCTGGCTGCCGCCCACGACGGTCACCGACCGCGGCGCGGCGGCCGTGCCGCCGTCGGCGACGAGCTCCTCGACCCGGCGCAGCGCCGGCAGGTAGTCGGTCAGGTGGAACACGCGCGGCGACCGCACGCCGTCGAACGGCTCGGGGACGTAGGGCGTGCGACCCGTGCCCACCACGAGGGAGCGCGCGAGCAGCTCGTCGCCGCGCGACGTGGTCACGCGGTAGCACGGCTCACCACCGGGGTCCTGCGCGCGCGCCACCGCGACGACCCGCACGCCGTAGTCGACGGTCGCGGGGACCTGCTCGGCCACCCAGCTCACGTACCGGGCGTACTCCTTGCGCAGCGGGAACTCCTGCGGGACGTTGAGGTGCTCCAGCAGGCGCCCGTTCTCGAACAGGTAGTTGACGAACGTGTACCGGCTGCGCGGGTTGCGCAGCGACACGAGGTCCCGCACGGGGTGGTTCTGGATGTCCGAGCCGTCGAGCATCATGGCCGCCTGCCACGACGGCGAGGGCCGCGCCTCGAGGTAGCGGACGTCGAGGTCGTACGCCTCCTCCTCGAGGGCGACGGCGAGGGCGATGTTGGCAGGGCCGTAGCCGATGCCGATCACGTCGTGAAGGTGAGCCACGGTTCTCCCTGGGTCGAGGTGGTGACGGGTGCCGCGGCCGCCGGGGCGGCCCCTCGGCGGAGCGGTCCGGCGGCGTGCCCGGCGAGCACGGCGTCGGCGATGCGGCGCCCCGCCTCGGGCGCGACCTTGACGCCGCCGCCGTCCCAGCCGCGGACGGCGTGCACGCGTGGCACGCCCGTGGCCGACAGGAGCGCGACCGGTGCGTCGGCGTCGGCGGCCACGACGTAGGCGTCGGCCGACCGCACGGTCGTCGTGACGTGGGCGGTGGGGAGCCAGGGCAGGTGCGCGGTGAGCGCCGCGAACGTGGCGCGCGCGTGGTCGGGGTCGGGCGGCGCGTCCACCGCGGAGTCCCACACGACGTGCGGCATCCCGATGAGCGTGCGCCCCGGGCCGTACGGCCGGGCGTAGACGCCGGTCCGCAGGTCGAGCAGCGTCGCGTGGTCGGGCCCCGGTGGCCGGCCGTCGACGACGCTCACCTGGATCGACCGGGCGCGGACGGGCGCGGACGTGCGGACGCCCTCGACCGACCGCGGCCCCCACGGCCCGACGGCGAGCACGACGTCCCGCGCGAGGACGTGGCCGCCGTCGGTGCGCACGCGCGCACGGTCGCCGACGTCCTCGACGCCGACGACGCGCACGCCCCGACGGACCCGCGCGCCCGCCGCCACCGCGCGGCGCAGCCACAGCGTCGTGACCTCGACGGGGTCCACCCACCCCGCGTCGGGCTCGACGAGCGCGACCCCGCCCGCCAGCCGCAGGCCCGCGACCTCGTCGCGGCCCGACACGACGTGCGCCGCCGCGCCGGACCGCTCCCGCAGCTGCGGCACGGCCGCGCGCAGCGCGTCCTCGTGGGCCGGGTCGACGACGGTCACGGCGCCGACCGACCGCAGGGGCGACGTGCCGCCCGGCCAGCGCGCGGGGTCGCGGTACGCCGCGAGGCTCGCGGCCGCCAGCTCGGCGGTCGCGGGGTCGGGGTCGTACGCGCGCACCATGCCCCCGGACCTGCCCGTGGCACCGGCCGCGACGACAGTCGAGCGGTCGAGCACCACGACGTCCGCGCCCCGCTCGGCCGCGTGCGCCGCCACCGCCGCGCCGACGATCCCCGCCCCGACGACCACGAGGTCGACGGCGGCGTCCGCCGCGTGCCCGCTCATGCGGGCGAGCCCACGGGCACGGCGTCGGGGACGGGCACGGCGGCGTCGACCACCGGCGCGTCGTCGAGCACGGGGGCGGGCGCGCTGCACCGGGTGCCGGACGGCAGGAAGGTCCAGCCGGTCTCGCGCGTCGGCTCGCCCGCGAGGCCCAGCCAGTCCCACACGCGCTGCGCCGTCACGGGCGCGACGGGCCACGCGAGCGCCGCCACCACCTTCGCCGCGAGGTACTCCAGCGCCAGGCTCGTGCGCGACTCCTCGGCCAGGGCCGCGACGTCGCGCGCGACGACCTCGGTGGCGCGGAACTCGACGCAGCGCGCGACGACCGACTCCAGCAGCCGGACGTAGCCGCGCGCGCTGAACGACGCGGGCAGCAGCAGGCCGTCGAGCTGCTGCGTCGCGAGGTCGAGGAACCGGTACAGCTCGCGGTGCGCGTCCGTCCACGCCCCCGTGCCGGGGACGACGCCCGACGGGCCGACGTCGGCGAAGCCGCGCAGCCAGTCGCGCAGCGCGCGGTGCAGCGGGTCGTCGGCGTGCCGCGCCGCGCGGTCCTCGTCGATCCGCGTGACGCGCCCCTCGGGCGCGTCCCGCAGGAGAGCGACGCGCACCGCGTCGGCCCCGGCGTCGCGCAGCGCGTCGTCCGCCCACACGGCGTGCCCGCGGCTCGTCGAGAACTTCTCGTC
Source organism: Cellulomonas iranensis NBRC 101100 = JCM 18110 (assembly GCF_001552375.1). GTDB lineage: Bacteria > Actinomycetota > Actinomycetes > Actinomycetales > Cellulomonadaceae > Cellulomonas > Cellulomonas iranensis. The sequence goes on from NZ_BCRB01000013.1 coordinate 9,547, forward strand.
GCCGAGGTGCAGGAACTGGTTGGTGACGAACGCGGTCGGCAGGTGGTCGCCCAGGCCCGCCGCGAACGCGAGCGCCGGCAGCAGGACCGCGTAGTAGTAGCTGTTGTCGTAGCCGAGCAGCAGCACGCGCTCGGCCTCGCCGCCCGCCTCGACCTCCGAGCGCGCGGCCTCGAGGTACGTCAGGGCGAGGTCGACCCACGGGTCGACGACCTGACCGTCGCCGAGCGGCACGCCCCAGTCGCTCGTGCGCGTCAGCCGGTACGGCTCCAGCCCCTCGTCGAGGAGCCGCTCGACGAGGCGTGCGAGGTCGGGCGACGCGTGCACGGTGCGCAGGTAGCGCCGCAGCTCGTCGCCGTGCGCCGCGAGGTCGATCCACAGCCCGCGCTCGACGCGCGACGTCGCGGGCGCCCCGCACCCGACGCAGCGCACGTCCCGCAGGTCGCGCGCCTCGCCCGGGCGCCCGCACGCCTCGCAGATCTCCCCGTCGCTCGACGCGTCGCAGTGCGCGCAGCGGCCGCGGGCGAACGCCTGGTGCAGCGACGTGCCGCACGCGTCGCAGGCGGCGGTGGGCCGCTCCTGGACGGTGACCGACGGCGACGCCGCGACCCGGTCCAGCAGCGCGCGCGTGCGGTCGTGGTGCCCGGGGTCGGTCAGCGGCCGCGTGAGACGGTCGACGCCGACCTCCGCCCGCGCGAGCGTCGCGACGACGGCGTCGCCGGCCTCGCGCGCGACGTCCGCCGGCGCGGCGCCCCGCCGGCGCGCGGCGGTCGCGACGTACGACTGGTGGTCGTCGGTGCCGGTGACGAGACGCGCGTCGCGGCCCTGGCTCCGCAGGGCGCGCACGAGCACGTCGGCACGGACGTACGGTCCCGCGAGGTGCCCCAGGTGGAGCCCGCCGTTGGGCGTGGGCGGCGGGCAGAACACGAGCGTCCGGTCAGCGGCGCGCGTCGCCGGGGGGCGCTGGGCGAGCGCGTCGACCGCGCTCGGGATGTGCTCCCAGTAGACGGAGACGAGGTCGAACGGCTCGTCGCCGTCGTTGCGGATCTCGTGGGCGTGGAACGGCGGGATGAGCACCGTGCCGCCGGGCGCCAGCTCGGTGACCTCGTCCCCCACCAGGACGGTCGCACGCCCCGCGAGCACGAGGAACATCTCCCCGTCCTGGTGCGCGTGCCGCTTGGACACCGTGCGGGGCGGGACGCTGCCGAAGACGGAGCCGAAGGGGACGCCGGGCACGTCCTCGGCGGACAGCAGGGGCTGCAGGTGCATCTCGTAGGACCAGCTCATGGCCGATCGGTCGAACGCGCGGGTGAACACTCGGCTCGCTCCTTGGGAGGTGGGACGGGAGGTGCGGCGTCAGGCGCCGGTGCTGCGGCTCTCGGCGAGGCCGCGGACCCGCACGGGCGTGCCGTCGGCGGCGAACGCGGTGCGCAGCGTGAACGCGGACGGCGTGGGCCCGTGCTCGTGGAGGTGCTCGAGGCGGGCGCACGCGTCGGCCCACGTCGGGATCTCGTCGTCGCCGACCCACCACACGGCGTAGGTCGGCCACTCGGGCTTGAGGAACCACGCGTGCCGCTGCGCGAGGGCGGTGCGGTGCGTGCCGGAGTACACGAACGCGAAGACGGACTCGAGGTCGGTCCACAGCGACAGCGTCGACGCACGGCTGTCGGTGTCGTCGGTGCGCCCCCCGGTGTAGAAGCGCGGCACCTCGAACCGACCCCACTCCCCCCAGTCGCGCGAGAAGTTGGTCAGGTGGCTCTGGTCGGGGCTCTCCTTGGCGCGGGCGACGAAGCCCGGGCTGCCCTCGGCCTGCGCGAACGTCGGCGGCGTCAGGTCGTCGAACCCCTGCACCACGGGGTCGCCGTAGGGCCTCTTCAGGATCGCGAACGTCGTGAAGGCGACACGGGGCATCGGCCTCTCTCCTTCGGCGTCGGGGACGGTGGCAGGTGGTCGGTCCGGGCGTCGGACCTGCGGGGAAACCCCCGCGGGCTCGTCACGCGGGCGTCGCCGCGGGGCGGCGCCGCGCGGACAGCACGGCGCGCATGAACGCGGCCTGGAACTCGGCGGGGGCGGTCATGCGGCCCGTGAGCCGCAGGTAGTCGGCGCTCAGCCCCGGGTCGGCGCACACGGTCCCGAAGGTCCGGCGCTCCGACTCCTCGCCCCGGCCGACCAGCGAGTCCGCGCAGATCCCGTCGACGTGCGGCACGATCTGCGCGTCGTGCCGCGACGCGTACAGCGCGAGCCCCGCCGCGACGTCGTCCGGGTCCCACGACCGGCCCGCGAGCGCACTCGCCAGCAGGTCGGCGGACAGCAGGGAGAACCCGCAGCCCGTCCCGCTCATCGCGTCGAGCGACACGACCGCGTCGCCCACGAACGGCACGCCGCCCACGACGGGACGGCGCACCTGGTTGGGGTAGTCGGTGTAGCCCAGCACCGGCGAGTCGAGCGTCGCGTGCGTCATGTCGGGGGCGGCGTCGAGCGCGGCGAAGTACCGCACGAGCTCACCGCCGTGACCGTCCCCGCGCCATCCCTGCACGCGCGACGGGTGCGAGAACAGCACGAGCTCGGTGCGACCGCCGACCAGCGGGTACACGCAGGCGAGGTCGCCGTCCTTCCGGACGAAGACCGACCGGTCCTGGTCGGGCGCCGGGATCCCCCGGAAGTACCCGAACACCGCCGCCCGCTCGTTGGGCCGGACCACCGCGTCGTTGCCGAGCAGGCCGGCGACGCGCGACCGGCGGCCGTCCGCCGCCACGACGAGGCGAGCGCGCGCCCGCCGCGGGCCCGCGGCGTCCCGGAGCTCGACCGACCACCCCTCGTCGTCACGCACCAGGCCCTCGAGCGCGGTGCCGTCGAGGAACCGGGCACCGACCTCGTGCGCGCGGCGCCGCAGCGCCGGGTCGAGCACGCGCCGCTCGACGTTCAGCGCGTACGAGTCCGGCCGGGCCGGGTCGTAGCCCGGCCCCGGAGAGTCGACGACGCCGCCGACCGTGACGAAGACCGCCTTCGTCGGCACGGCGTGCGGCCGCCCCCGCAGCTCCGACAGGCCCAGCGTGTCGAGCAGCGGCACGGCGTGCGGCTGCAGGAAGTGCGTGCAGAGCTGCTTGTAGTGGCCGTCGTCGAGCGACCGCTTGTCGACCACGACGACGTCGTGGCCCGCCGCGGCGAGCCGGATCGCGGTCGCGCAGCCGGCGAGGCTCCCGCCCACGACGAGGACCTCGCACACGACGTCCCGCGGGCCGGTCACCGCCCCCACCTCCGGGCGCGGCGACGGTGCCCGCACGCGCGCGGACCGGTCCGGCGCGGGCGGTCGGCGGGGCTCATCCCTCGCACCCGCACGACGAGGAGTGGCTCGCGTCGACGCGGCACGCGACGGACGAGCCCTCGGTCGGGTGGCCGTCGCGCTTCCACCAGTCGAGACCGCCGATGAGCTCACGGACGCGGAACCCGGCGGTCGAGAGCTTGAGGGCCGCCTTGGTGGACGCGTTGCAGCCGATGCCGTCGCAGTACGCGACGTACAGCGGCTCGCGCGAGAGGTCGGCCAGCGAGTCGGCGGACATCGAGCGGTGCGGGATGCTGACGGCGCCGCGGATGTGCTCGGCCTCGTACGCGGCGGCGCTCCGCCCGTCGACGACGACCACGTCCTGGCCGTCCTCGAGGGCCTGCGCGAGGTCGAAGGAGTCCATCTCGTAGGCGAGCTTGGCGCTGTAGTGCGCCTGCTGGTCGCGCAGCTCGTCGGTCGTCGTGGCGGTGCTGGTGGTCACGGTGTCGTCTCCCTGGTGGAATCGTGCGGCGAGGGCGTGGAGGTCGGCGAGGGTGCTGGGCGTGACGAGCGAGTCGGAGTGCTCGAACATGTCGACCCCGGCGTCGTCGAGCAGGCTGACGATGACGCTGATGGTCAGGAGCGAGTCGAGCCCGAGCTCGCTCAAGGCGGTGCTCTCGGGGACGGCCGCGACGTCGACGGGGCGGCCGAGGGCCGCCTCGAGGTAGCCGGCGACCTTGTCCCTCACGGTGTCGTGCAGTGCGGTGGTCATGTCGTCCTCCCAGGTGTCGTGCCCCCGTCCCCCGCGGGGGTCCGGAGCGTGCGGGTGAGTCCGGTCGCGATCGACCGGACCGCGTCGCGAGCGGCCGGCAGCCGCGGCGCGTAGAGGCAGAAGTCGTGCGGCAGCGCGGGGAACACCTGGTGCTCGACGGCGACGCCGCGCGCGCGCAGCCCGTCGACCCACGCGTGCCCCTCGTCGCGCAGCACGTCGCAGCCGGCGGTCACGACCAGCGGCGAGCCCAGCCGCGCGAGGTCGACGTCGGTGAGGTGCATCGGGTCCAGGTCGCGCTCGGCGAGCGCCGGGCGCAGCAGTCCGCGGAACAGGCGCATCCGGTCGCGGTCGAGGAAGTACCCCTCGCCGAACTCGTCGTACGAGCCGCGCTCGCCGTGCAGGTCGAGCACGGGGTAGAGCAGCCCGACGCGCTCGAAGGCGCCCGGGCACACGCGCAGGGCCAGGTGGAGCCCCAGCAGCCCGCCGACGCTGTCGCCCAGCAGGAGCAGACGACGCGGCGCGAGCGTGTGGCAGCGCTCCCGCACGCGCCGCGCGAGGTCGTCCACCGACTCCCCGACCGCGCGCTCGGGGGCCTTCGCGTAGTCGAAGCACTCGACCGGCGCCCCGACCTCGTCCGCGAGGACCTGCAGGAACGGCGCGAAGACCGCGGTCGAGTAGTAGACCATCCCCCCGCCGTGCAGGTAGACCACCCGCACGTCGTCCCGGGCCCCGGCGGCGCCCGACGGCCGCACGACGAGCGAGCCGGCCGACGTGCGCTCGCCCCGCACCTCGGCGCCCGCCGGTCCCGCGCCGAACCGTGCGACCCACCGCTCGGCCACCCGCCGGTCCTCGACCAGCGGCCGGTCGGGGCGGACGGGGCCGACCATGAGCGCCCGCGCGACCGCGAGGCGGGCGAAGTCGGCGTCGAGCGCCGCCACGGCCCCCTCACGCACGGACCGCTCCGTCCGGCACGGGCGCCGCGTCCGCCGCGCCCAGCAGGAACCGGGTCCGGGCGGTCCCCGCGGCGGCGTCCGCGAGGCGTCGCACGAGGTCCTTCTCGTCGGTCTTGCCGGTCGACGCGACCGCGAGCGACGGCGACCAGCCCAGCAGCGTGGGGCGCATGTACGTGGGCAGCAGCTCGTCGAGGCGCGCCTCGACGACGTCGAGCACGTCCGGGTCGGGCGCCACGACGAGCAGCGCGATGACGTCGTGCCCGTCGCGCGGCACCACGGCGACGGCCGCGCGCTCGACCGCGGGGCAGCTGAGCGCGGTCTCGCGGATCTCGCCGAGGTGGATCCGGCGGCCGGCGAGCTTCACCTCGTCGTCGTCGCGGCCGCGGAACACGAGCTGGCCGTCGTCGTCGTAGCTGCACAGGTCGCCGGTCCGGTAGTAGCGGACGCCGTCGACCACGACCACGCGGCGCGCGGTCTCGTCGGGCTGGTCGACGTACCCGCGCATCACCTGGGGGCCGCCCACCCAGAGCTCCCCGACCTCGCCCGGGCCGACCGGTGCGCCCGCGTCGTCGACGAGCCGGACCTCGACGCCCCTGAGCGGCGTGCCGATCGGGTAGGAGCCCACCCGGTCGGGGTCGACGTCGCGGACCTCGTAGGCGAGGCACACGATGGTCGCCTCGGTGGGCCCGTAGACGTTCAGCACGCGCGTGCCGGGCAGGCGCGTCTTCCACAGGTTGATGACCTTCGGGTCGCACACCTCCGCCCCCGTCATGACCATCTCGAGGTCCGGGAACGTCTCGCGCGTCACCTGGCGCCCGTCCTGCGTGATGATCGTGAGCAGGGTCGACACCGCGATGAGGTGCGTGATGCGCTGCCGGCGGATCGCGCCGCGCAGCATCGGACCGGCGGGCACGCCCCGGAACTGGTGGACGTACGCGCCGAGCGAGAGCGGCAGCAGCGTGTCCTCGACGGACACGTCGAAGTGGAACGGCGACAGGCTGAGCACGCGCGACGCCGGCGTGAACCGCAGCACCTCGTTGTGCGCCGCGAAGTACGCCGTGAGGTTCGCGACCGTGACGTCCACGCCCTTGGGCTCGCCGGTCGAGCCCGACGTGAAGATCACGTAGGCGCTGTCGTCGGGCCGGTGGGGCACCGTGCGCCAGGTGCGCACGGGGCCGTCGAGCAGCGCGTCGAGCGCACGACGACCCGTCCACGGGACGTCGTCGACGAGGGCCGGACGGTCGTCGAGCGCGACGACGGCGCGGGCGGCGAGGCGCGCGAGCATCCGACGCAGCCGCTCGGGCGGTGCCGTGCCGTCCAGCGGCACGTAGACGGCGCCGCACTTCCACGCGGCGACGGCGACCACCGGCACGAGCGCGCTCTTCTCCGTCAGCACCACGACCCGGTCCCCCGCGCGCACACCTCCCGCCGCCAGGTGCCGCGCGAGCGTCTGGGCCCGCTCCTCGAACGCACCGAAGGTGAGGCTCACGGTGCCGTCGTCCACGGCCGTGCGGGTGGGCCAACGCGCCGCCGCCACCCGGACCAGGTCGCCGAGCGGCGGGGCCGTGCACGCGCGGTCGTCCGCGTCCACCGACCACGGGGCCAGCGACTCCTGCAGCTCGCTCGTCGTCACCGTGCCTCACGCCCCTCGACCTCGTAGGTGAACCGCTGCTTGGCGCGCGACCGGGCGCCGAGGTGCTCGTAGAACCCGATGCCGGTGGCGTTGTCCACCGGCGTCTGCCACTCCAGCCACCCGCACCCCTGCTCGTGCGCGAACGCGACGAGCCGGTCGAAGAACATGCGCCCGAACCCGCGCCCGCGGTGCTCGGCCCGCAGGTACAGGCAGTCCAGGTACGCGAACCGCCGGGCGCTCCACGTGGCGAAGTCGGTCGTCGCCGTCATGAACCCGCACATGCGGTCCCCGTCGAGCGCGGCCCACGCGTGCAGCGCCGGCACGTCCGCGCCCAACGCGGCCCGCCAGCGGTCCACCTGACCGTCCTCGCGGAACTCGGCCCGCTCGTACGCGGCGTGCTCGCGGCACAGCTCCAGCAGCTCGTCGAGCCGGTCCGTCGGCAGCGGCACGACCGCGAGCGCGCCGCTCACACCCACCCCTCGAACGTCGTCGCGAGGTAGTCGTCGAGCGTCTCGCGGTCCAGCCGGCCCCGCAGCATCACGGTCGTGACCCAGGCGTCCCGCTCGAACGCGACGACCTCGAGCTCCCACACGCACGCGACCAGCTGGCGCTGCTCGAGCGGCACGAGCGTCGTGCGGCCCTCGGCGTCCACCTCGACGCCCCGCACCCAGTGCTTGAGCATGTCGGCGTCGTACCACTGGCTGACCAGCAGGTAGTCCCGCTCCATGCCCGCGTGCAGGATGAGGAAGCCGGCCTCGTGGTCGCCCGGCCCCGCGGGGCCCTCGAGCACCGTGGCCGCCTGCTCCTCGAGCCACGCGGGGCTCGGCAGGCGGTCGCGCTCGGCGGGACGGGCGAACATCGCGTACGCCTTGAGCACGCGCCCGTGGACGCGCACCGGTGGGAGCGTCCGCACGAGGCGCGGCGCGTAGGCGAGCGGGTTCACCGCCGCCTCCGGGCGACGCGGTCGACGCCGTCGTGCGCGGCGGCCCTCACGGTGCCACCGCCTCGACCACGACGGACTCCATCTCGCGCAGCAGCGCCTCGACGCGCGGCTCGGGCACGAGCGCCGTGTCCGCCATGAGGTACAGCACGCACGCGCCGTCCGCGTCGTCGACGCCGACGAAGCACGTGGCGTCCTGCCGGTCCCACGAGCCGACGTGCCGCACGCGCGTGCCGTCGCGCAGCGCCCGGACCGCGTCCACGTCGGGGTACGCGTCGACGTCCACGCCCCAGTCCCGCCCGATCCGCATGTCGTTGAAGAAGCAGCCGAGGTCGAGGTCCGCGTCTCGCGCACGCTCCTGCGCGACGAGCTCGTCCCGCGCGCGCGGGTCGTACTGCGCGTGGCGGTACGCGTTGAGACCCGACGCGAACGCGCGGCGCGCCGTCGTGGCGAACCCGCCCGGCGCGTCGGCCCCCGAGACGTCGATCGCGAACAGCGCGTTCTCGGCGAGCGGCGCCACGAGGCTGCGGCTGCGCTCGTCGAGGCGGTTGCTGGCGATCAGCTGGAGGACCACGCGGTCCTGCCCGACGAGCCGCCCGAGGACGACCGAGGCCGCCGCGAGCAGGACCGTGCCGGTGCTCACGGCGCAGCGGGTCGAGACGAGGGTCGCCGCGACGGCGAGCGCACGCGACTCGAGCGCGAGGCGGACGAAGCGTCCCGGCGCGGGTGCGGGGTCGGCCGGCGGGAACAACGGACGGGGCGCGGCCGCGAGGGTCCGGCGCCAGTACGCGAGCGCGGCCTCGCCGCGCGCGGCACCGGCCTCGCCGGCCTCGTGCGCGGCCTGGTCGAGGGGCTGCCAGGTCGGTGCGTCGGCGACCTCGCCGGCCAGGAGCCGCCGCAGGTCCTGCGCCACCAGGTCGGCGGCCCACCCGTCGACCGCGAGGTGGGAGGCCGCGACCACGACGTGCGTGGCGCGCCCGTGGTCGCGCAGCACCCCCACGCTCAGGGGCAGCTCGACGTCGTGACGGAACGTGTGGCCGGCGAGCTCGGACGCGAACGCGCGGGCGGCGGCCGTGTCGGCCGCACCGTCCGCGTCGGCGACGTGCACCGTGAGCTCGCCCTGCGGGCGGACGTGCTGCGTCCAGCCCTCCGGCGTCTCGTGGAACAGGCTGCGGAGCCCTTCGTGCCGCACGAGCAGGTGCTGGACGGCGCCGAGGACCGTGCCCTCGTCGACCCCGGCGGGGACGTCGACCACCCGCACGAGGTTGAAGTACGAGGCGTCGTCGCCGAGCCAGCGGATCGACGAGTAGATGGAGGCCTGGCCCCAGGTCATCGCACCCGTGCGCTCGCCGGCGCCCGTGAACGTGACGCTGCGGGTCGAGCGGCGCTCGGCCGTCGAGGTCAGCTCCATCGTCCACCGCCCGCGGCCTCGTGCGGCCGGGCGCCGGCGTCCGACGCGCCACCTCGGCGCGGGGCACGCGACGCGAACCCCGGGCACGACGAGCATTTCTCTTCTTCACGCACCATCACGCAATTCCCCCTGACACGGCGACCCCCTGTGTCGCAAAAATGACGCTAGCAGGAGCACGATCGCCGTTGTCAACAGTGCTGGCACTCTTCTTTGACACGATTGTTCGGGCGATAAAAATGGCGCGCCGAAGCCCGCCCTCACCGAAGGAAAAGGGCGGGCCCGAGCGTCGCGGGCGGCCGCGAGGCGCCGTCAGCGCGCGTACGCGCGCGCCTGGAGCCCCCACAGGTCCGCGTAGCGCCCGCCCGCGACCAGGAGCTGGCCGTGGGTGCCCTGCTCGACCACCCGGCCGCCCTCGAGGACGACGATGTGGTCGGCGAGCTGCACGGTCGACAGCCGGTGCGTGACGAACACGGTGACGCCGCCGACGGTGGCCGCGACCTCGCGGGCGGTCTCCTGGTACGCGTCGACGAGCCGCTGCTCCGCGAGCGCGTCGAGCGCCGACCCGGGCTCGTCCAGGACCAGCAGGAGCGGGTCCGGGCGCATGAGCGTCCGCGCGAACCCGACCGCCTGCCACTGCCCGCCGGACAGGTCACGCCCGTCCGCGTAGCCCGTGCCGAGCACGCCGTCGAGCCCGACCTGCTCCCCCAGGCCGTCGGCGCGCGCACGGTCGAGCGCGGCCCCGACCGCCTCGTGCGCGAACCCGGCCGGCAGGTGGCCGATGCCGACGCTCTCGCGCAGCCCGAGCTCGACGCGAGCGAAGTCCTGGTGCAACGCGGCGGTGCGCTCGCGCCAGGCGTCGGGCGCGACCTCCGCGAGGTCGGTGCCGCCCACGAGGATCCGCCCACCGGTGGGCGGGTAGAGGCCCGTCAGCAGCTTGAGCAGCGTGCTCTTGCCCGCACCGTTCTCGCCGACGACGGCGACGGAGGTACCTCCCGGCAGGTCGAGGTCGATGCCGCGCAGGGTGTCCTCGTCGGCACCCGGGTAGCGGAAGCGCAGCCCCTCGAGCCGCAGGCCGCGGTCGGTCGCGGCGGCGGGCGGCAGGCCCGCCGTGGGCAGGGCCTCCGCCGTCTGCTCGGCCTCCAGCGCCGCGAAGCGCCGCAGGCCCGCAGCGGCGCGGTGCACGGTGCCGAGCAGCTCGATGCCCGTCGCCATCTGGGTCGCGAGCTGCGTCGCGAGCACCACCGTCAGCACGACGTCGCCGGCGCTGGCACGCCCCTGCCGCACGAGCTCGAACGCCCACACGACGGCCCCCACGTAGGCGACGCCGAACGCGAGCTGTCCGAGCCCTCGTCGCAGCGCGTACCGCCGGTCCGCACGGGCCATGGCGGACCGGTAGCCGCCGAGCAGGTCCCGCTGCCGCCGCAGCAGGTAGTCGCCACCGCCCGAGAGCCGGATCTCCTTCTGCGACCCGGGGCTCGTGGCCAGGCGGCGCAGGTGCCGCACGCCGCGGGTGGTCGTCGACTGCGCCTCGCGGGTCTCCTGGAACTGCGTCTCCGCGCGCCGCCCCGCGACGACGGGCACCACGGCGGCGGCGATGAGCAGCAGGAACCACGGCGAGAGCGTCACGAGCACCGCGGCGGTCAGCAGCACCTGCACGGCCGTCGCACCGAGCTGCAGGCCCGACTGGACGGTCTCCCGCATCTGCAGCACGTCCTGCCGGAGCAGGTCGACGCGGTCGGCGTGCGCGGGGTCGTCGCTGCGGTCGAGGTGGGCGGATCCGTTGACGAGGCGCACGAGGTCGCGGTTGAGACGCTCCTCGGTGAGCTCCGCGAGCTCGAAGTAGTAGAGGTGCGCGAAGTGCGCGAGCATCAGCTCGCCCGCGAGCGCGACGGCGAGCGTGACACCCCACGCGGTGGCGCTGCGCGGGGCGCCCGCGTCGACGCCGTCGACCACGCCGCCGGCCGCGAGGCCGACGACGGGCGTCGCGACCGCGCCCAGCAGCAGCAGCGTCGCGCCCGTGGCGAAGCGGCGCCGGTCGAGCGCCCACGCGATCGCGAAGAGCCGACGCAGGCAGAACAGCACGTCCCTCACAGCGTGGCCCCCTTGAGGTCGGGGACGTGCGGGGCGCCGTCGTCGGCGAACCGCCGCGCCTGCACGTCGAACATCTGCGCGTACACGCCGCCCGCGGCGACCAGCTCGTCGTGCGTGCCGGCCTCGGTGATGCCGCCGCCGTCGAGGACGACGATGCGGTCCGCGTTGCGGACGGTCGAGAACCGGTGCGAGATGACCAGGCTGGTCACGCCGCGCGTGAGCTCGAGGAACGTGTCGTAGAACTCCGCCTCGCCCCGCGCGTCGAGCTGCGACGTGGGCTCGTCGAGGACGAGCACCGACGCCCCGTGGCGGACGGCGAACAGCGCCCGCGCGAGCGCGATGCGCTGCCACTGCCCGCCGGACAGCTCACGACCGCCCTCGACGGCGCGCGTCAGGGGCGAGTCGAGCCCCAGCGGCAGCTCGTCGAGCAGGCCCCCGAGCCCGACCTGCGCGAGCGCGGCGACGACGCCCTCGTCGTCGTCCCGGTGTGAGATCGCTCCCATCGCGACGTTGTCGCGGAGGTCGAGCTCGTAGCGCAGGAAGTCCTGGAACGTCACGGCGAAGTGCCGCTGCCAGCTGCGCGGCTCGAACGTCGCCAGGTCGACGCCGTCGACCGTGACCGACCCGCCGTCGGGCGCGTAGATCCCGGCGAGGACCTTGACGAGCGTGGACTTCCCGGCGCCGTTGACGCCGATGAGGGCCGTCGAGGTCCCGACGGGGAGGGTGAGGTCGACGCCGTCGAGCACGGGCCGGCCCGGCCGGTAGGAGAACGTGACGCCGGAGAACGTGACGTCGCGCGCGGGGGCGGGCGCCTCGACCCGGTCGGCGGTCGCGCCCGCCTGCTCGCGGATGGTCGCCTCGAGCTCCTGCAGAGCCGTGTACGCGGCCCTCCCGTAGACCAGCTTGATGTCCGACTCGGGGAACATGACGCCGAAGCGGGCGCACAGCACCACGGCCTGGACCGCGACGCTGACCGCCACGAGCCGCGACGCGCCGTCGGTGCCGCCGTCGACGACGAGGAGCAGCGCGACCGCCGAGCCCAGCAGGGCCGCGATCGCGTGCCCGACGAACGGCGCGCCGTACACGCGTCGGCGCCACGTCCACAGCGGCTCCAGCCAGCTCCGGGTCTCCGTCGCGAACCGGTCCTGCAACCAGCCGACGAGCCCCAGGGTGCGGATCTCCTTGGCCGCGCGCGTGCTGGTCGCGAGCTCGCGCACGTACGCGACGCGGCGACGGGCCGGCTGGAACGACTCCCACAGCGCGCCCCAGCGGTGGAACGCCTCGGCCTGCCCCTGACGGGCGACGAGCGCCGCGACGGCGCCCGCGAGCGCCGCCCAGGGGCCCGCCGCCCAGCCGAGCAGGACGACGGCACCACCGAGCTGCACGTAGCGCGCCGTGAGCGCGAGTCCGCCCTCGAGCGCGGTCCCGGGCGTCCAGGTCCACTGCTCGAAGGCCTCGTCGACCTGCGTGAGACGGTCGGCCACGTCGGGCCGCTCGAGGCCGGCCAGCGTCGCCTCGTCGAGGGTGAAGCGCGTGAGGCGCTCGATGCACGCGGCGTCGACGCGGCGCGCGATCTCGCGCGACAGCACGAGCTGGAGCGGGGCCAGCACCTGCTGCAGCAGGAAGGCGGCGATGGCGACCCAGAGCGCGGGTGGCAGCGCTCCCGAGACGACCTGGGGCAGCGCGAGCGCGGTGCCGACGAGGAAGACCACGGGCGCGACGCCGGCCACGACGTGCACGGCGAGCGTGCCGGCCACGAGCCCGGCGCCGGCGTACGGCACGAGCTCGAGCATCTGACGTGCGGCCGCGCGGCGGCGGTGCACCCGCTCGCGCACCAGATCCGGCAGGCGCCCCGCTCCCCCATGCGTCACGATCGGTGATCCTGGCAGCGTCCACAGGGGCGGCGTCAACCATCTTTCGTCCTCGTCTCGAATGTCGAGCACCGGCGGAAAGACGACCACGGGCCGCGAGTCAAGGCCTGACTCACCCTCGGGCGGTCGTCGTTGACAACCGCGCGCCCCGACCCGTCGTCGCGCGCCGCGCACGACATTCCTGCTCAGGAGCCGATACGACCCGCCCGGCGCACGACGAGCAGCGGCCGCATTTCCTCGCCGCCGCGTCGGGAATCGCCGCCCTGCGGAGAAATCGGACGCACGTCCAGCGCGCCGCCCGCGTTCCCGGACGACGCCACGCGTGCCGCGTCGTCCCGGTGGGCCCGGCGGCCGGCGCCCGTGCCCCGGCGCCCGTGCCCCGGCGCCCGGTCGCACCGGCGTCAGAACGCCGCGGCCCCGAGGACGAGCACCGTGCCGCACACGAGCGCGGCCCCGCCGAGCCGCAGCACGCGGAACCACGCCCGGCGGCGCGGCCGCCACCCGGGCACGCTCCCCCACCGCAGCACGGCACCGGCGGCGCCGACGGCCGCGAGCGCGACGGCCGCGACCCACAGCAGCACCGGCACCCCCGCCCAGCCGACGAACGTCCGCGACAGCACGAACAGCGTGAGCAGCCCGACGCTCTCGGCGACCGCACCCGTGCGGTCCTTCAGACGCAGGCGCTCGGGCCCCCAGGCCCGGGCGACGTACAGCGCGGCGAACGCGACGAGCGCGAGGGCGACGGTCAGGGAGGTCGTGGCGGTCATCGGTCGTATCCGTTCTCGACGAGGCCCACGGCGACGTCGGGCAGCTGGGAGGCGGTGTTCGACAGGACGACGGCACCGCGGCCGCCCGCGCGGTCGAGGGCCAGGTAGGACGCGAAGCCGCCGGTCTGGCCGTTGTGGAGCGTGAGCGTCGGGGCGTCGTCCTGCTCGAGCACGAGCCACGCGTACGCGACGGCACCGAGCTCGCCCTCCAGGTGCGGGTCCATCGCCGCGGCGCCGGGGGCGGTGCCGTCGAGCAGCGCGCGCACGTACCGGGCCATGTCGCCGACCGTCGAGCGGATGCCGCCCGCGGGCGCGAACGCCGCGAGCGACCACGGCTGCTGCGCGACACCGGACGCGGACCACCCGCTGGTCGGGTCGTCGAGGTCGGCGTCCTCCAGCACGACCCGGGTGCGCGTCATGCCCAACGGGTCGAGCATCCGGTCCTGCAGCAGGTCGACGTACGTGGTGCCGGCGACGCGCGCGAGGGCGTGCCCCAGCAGCGACATGCCGAGGTTCGAGTACACGTAGCGCCCGGGCGAGACGAGCTCCTGCCGTCCGGCCATCGCCAGCAGCTCGTCGAGCGACGCCTCGTAGGGGTCGCGGTTGGTCGTGACGGCGACGTACAGCGACGGCAGCATCTCGACGGGCGCACCGGGCAGGCCCGACGTGTGGTTCGACAGCGTCTCGAGGGTCACGCCCCCGGCGGGCGTGCCGGCCAGCTCGGTCAGGACGCCGCCGAGGGTCTGGTCGGGCGTCACCTCGCCGCGCTCGACCGCGACCTGCAGGAGGTTGCCCGTGAACGTCTTGGTGAGCGAGCCGATCTCGAACTCGGTGGTGTCGTCCGCGCCGAAGCCGGTCGTGACGGTGCCGTCGGGGCCGTCCGCGAGGTCGACGTAGGCGAGGGCGACGCGGTCGAGGGCGCCCTGGTCGCGGGCCGTCCGCTCGACCGCGCGCGCCAGTGCGGCGTCGCCGCTCGTGTGCGGCTGCAGGTGCGGGGACGGCGGGAGGGTCGTGAGGCCGACGGTCAGCACGGCGGCCGCCGTCACCGCCGCGACCACCCGCGGGAGCGTCGTGTTCCTGGTCATGCACCCATCCCAGCGGCGGGCGCGCGGCGCCAGAAGTGCCGTGATGTCACCGGCGACCGTGACATCTGTCCCGGTTGCTACGCTCCGCGACGTGAGCCGACCTCGGCCGCCGGGGGCACCGGTGACGCCCGACCTGCGGGCCGTGCGCGGTCTGACGGCCGCGTCGTTGGGCGTCGCCGTCGTGGTCGCGGGGCTCATGCCGCTGCTGCTCGCGGTCGACGCCCCGGTGGACGCCCGCTCGATCACCCTGGTGGTCACGACGGTGCTGTGCCTCGTGCTGGCGTTCGCGGCGATCGGCGGGACGGTCGAGGTCGCGGCGGGCGACGCGCCGTCGCGCACGCTCGTGACGACCGTGGTGCTCACGGTCGTGCTGGCCTGCGCGACGTGGGGCGTCGCGCTCGTCCCGCCGTTCGCGGGGTGGGGGTGGGCGTTCCTCGTCGCGTACGCGGGCGGTGCGGCGGCGTGCGTCGTGCACGGGCGACGTCGGCTCGCCGTGCTGCTCGGCACGTGCGTGGTGATCGGTCTCGGCGGGGTGCTGTCGGAGGCCGCGTCGCGGGACGCCCCGGCGGCGGGGCAGGTCGACGGCGCGCTGGGGACCGCGATCGTCGTCAGCGTCGTCGCGCTGTTCGTCGTGATGCCGCTGAGCATCGTGTGGGTCCTGCAGGTCGTCGTCCGGCTCGACGACGCGCGGCGCCTCGCCGACGAGCTCGCGGTGGCCCGCGAGCGCCTGCGGTTCGCGACCGACCTGCACGACCTGCAGGGGCACCACCTGCACGTCATCGCGCTCAAGAGCGAGCTGGCCGAGCGGCTGCTCCCCGACCGCCCGGCCGACGCCGCGCGCGAGCTCGCCGACATCCGGGAGGCGGCGCGCACCGCCATCGAGGACACCCGCGCGGTCGTGCACGGGTACCGCACGGTCACCGTCGACGCCGAGGTGCGCAACGCGGCGGCGGTGCTCGGCTCGGCGGGCATCCGCTGCGCGACGCACGTCGACGCACCCGGCCTGCCCGCGGACGTCGGCGGCGTGCTGGCCGTGGCCGTCCGCGAGGCCGCGACCAACGTGCTGCGGCACAGCGCGGCGCAGGAGGCCACGATCGTGCTCGTGCAGGACCAGGGCGGCGGGTACCGCCTGACCGTGACCAACGACCGCCCGGACCCCGCGGGCGAGCCCGGCACGGGGCTCGTGGGGCTGCGCGAACGGCTAGCGACGCAGCGCGGCACGGTCGAGACGCACCGCGACGACGACGCGTTCACGCTCGTGGTGACGGTGCCGCCGCGGCCCGTCGGCCGGCCGGCGCGACGCACGGCGGGTGCGTCGTGATCCGCGTCCTGCTCGCCGACGACGAGGAGCTGCTGCGCGGCGCCCTCACGGCGCTGCTGGGGCTCGAGCCGGACATCGAGGTCGTCGCCGACGTCGCCGACGGCGAGGCCGCGCTCGCCGAGGTCGTGGCCCTGGTGCCGGACGTCGCGCTGCTCGACCTCGAGATGCCCGGGCTCGACGGCATCGAGGTCGCGGACCGGCTGCGGCGGCGCGTCGTGACGCCCGTCGTGATCGTGACGCGGCACGCGCGCCCCGGTGCGCTCAGGCGCGCGCTGGCCGCCGGCGTGCGCGGGTTCGTGCCCAAGTCCACGCCGGCCGCGGAGCTCGCGCGCATCATCCGGCTCGTGGCCGCCGGCCAGCGGTACGTCGACGCGCAGCTCGCAGCCGCGGCGCTCACCGAGGCGGAGAGCCCGCTGACGCCCCGCGAGGTCGACGTGCTGCGGCTGATCCGCTCGGGCCTGCCGTCCAAGAAGATCGCGCGCGAGCTGGGACTCGCGCCCGGCACCGTGCGCAACCACACGTCGTCCGCGATCGCGAAGCTGCACGCGGACTCCGGGCACGCCGCGGCGGCCGTCGCGTGGGACCGCGGCTGGATCTGACCCGAGGCCCGAGGCCCGACGCCGCGGCGGCCCGCGGGGCCGGGGTGGGACGATCGCGTCATGGAACGCGCCGGTCCGCAGGACGTCGCCGAGCAGACGCTCGACGGCGGCAACGTCAACGCCGTCGTGCGGGTCGGCGACACCGTCCGACGGTCGGCCGGCCCGTGGACCCCGACCGTGCACGCGCTGCTCGCCTGGGTGCGGGCGCGCGGCGTCACGTGCCTGCCCGCGCCGCTCGGCCGGGACGACGAGGGCCGCGAGGTCCTGGGCTGGGTGCCGGGCGACGTCGTCGGGTGGCCCGCACCGGCGTGGCTGTGGGACGCCCGCACCCGCGCGCAGGCGGGCGCGACGCTGCGCGCCGTGCACGACGCGACGGTCGGGTTCGACCTCGCGGGCGCCGTCTGGCGCTCCCCCGCGCACGCCCCCGCCGAGGTGGTGTGCCTCAACGACGTCGCGCCGTACAACATGGTGTTCGACGGCACCGAGCTCGTCGGCCTGATCGACGTCGACATGGCCTCCCCCGGCCCGCGCGCGTGGGACCTCGCGTACCTCGCGTACCGGCTGTGCGGCTGGTGCGAGGACACGCCCGCGCCCGACGACGCCGCGCCCGCCGAGCGCCTCGCGGACCTGCTCGCCGCCTACGGCGCGGACGCCGCCCCGACGGTCGACGACGTGCTGGGGACGATGGTGGTGCGGCTGCACGACCTCGCGGACTGGACGGACGCGCACGCGCGCACCACCGGCCGCCCGCAGCTGCTGGAGCACGCCGCGATGTACCGGCGCGACGCGGAGCGGGTGGCGGCGGGTCGCGCGTGACCTGCGACCGGGCGCGGGTGTCGACGGGCGGGGCCAGGTGAGCGAGGCCTGGCAGGTCGCGCTCGGCGTGCTGGCCGGTCTGCTGGTCGCGTGGCTCGCGCTGGTCGTGGCGCTGCTCGTCGGCCGGCCCGGCGGCCGCACGCTCACCGAGGCGCTGCGGCTCCTGCCCGACCTGCTGCGGCTCGTCGCGCGCCTGGCCCGGGACAGGACGCTGCCGCGGTCCCTCCGCGTCCGCCTGGGCCTGCTCGTCGCCTACCTGGCGTTCCCGCTCGACCTCATCCCCGACGTCGTGCCCGTCCTGGGCTACGCCGACGACGTCATCGTCGTCGTGTGGGTCCTGCGCAGCGTGCTGCGCGTGGCCGGCGAGGGCCCGATCCGCGCCCACTGGCCGGGGACGTCCGATGGCTGCGAGGCGGTGCTCAGGATCGCCCGGTCACGTCGGCGCGGCGACGGGGCGAGCGCGCCGGCCGGCTCGGGCCCCTGACCTCGGAGCCGAGCTGCGCGGCGGTGGCCCCTGGGGACCACCGCCGCGTGCCGCACGTGGGTCGGACTACTGCACCGCCACGAAGGTGTCGTTCGACGCGATGTCGGGCGAGACGGCGAGGACACCGGACTGCCACTCGGCGGGCACCTCGAGCAGCTGGTCCCCCGTCACGGTCCCGCCCCCGTACACCGTCGAGAGCGAGTCGAACGGGTTCTCGGAGATGAACACCGTGGATCCGTCGAGGCCGTCGATCGTCGTGCCGTCCGCCGTGACGAGCTTGACGGTCGCCCAGGACGTGGCGCCCTGGGGGTCGTCACCGTTGTACGTGGCCGTCAGGTTGACCGCGATCAGCGCCGAGCCCGGGGCGGCCGTCTGCCCCAGGGAGTCGGCCTCGACCGGGGTCACCGAGTTGATCGTCACCGTCCAGTCACCACCCGTGACGGCCGAGCCGAGCGGGGCGGGGTTGTCGCGGGACGTCCCGAGCTCGGCGGGCGCCGCCTCGTCCGCGTCGTCGTCGGCGGCGGGGGCGGTGTCGTCCGTCGTCGCCGCAGGCGTCTCGACGGTGGTGCCGGTCGCCTCGTTCAGCGCGTCGTCGACCGCGCTGACGAACGCGACGTTGACGATGATCCCGACGACCACGGCGAGCGCCCCGAGCACGAGGCCGGCGATGGCGAGACCCTTCCCCGAGCCGGTCGTCCTGCTCTTCACCAGCCCCACGACCGCCAGGACCGCTCCCACGACGCCCAGGACGATGCCGCCGATGTTGATCACCGGGATGAAGGACCCGAGGAAGCCGAGCAGCGCGACCACGAAGCCGGCGGTCGCGAGGCCGTTCCCCGCCTTGGGGGCGACCGGCTGCGGGCTCGGCGGCGGCGGAGGCGGTGCGTAGGTGTCGGACATGAGGGCTCCCCTGTGCATGCTGGTGTCTGGTGGCCGGAGAGCTCGCTCCCCGAGTGAAGCGGTCGTCGCCCGAGCCGGCGCGACGCCGTCCACCCCGCTGGATCGGACACGCCCGCGCCGGGCTTGAGGGGTCCGAGGTCCCGGTATCGCCCGGGAGGACGGCACACGCCCGGCCGGACCGCCGTCAGCGGGAGCGACGCACGACGAGGGCGACGAGCTCCGGGCTGCAGCCCAGCGCGTCCGCGATCGCGGAGTAGCTCCACCGCGCGGGGTCGTCGGCGCGGAGCTGGAGCACGAGGCGGTCGCGCTCCTGGCGGTACCGCGCGGCGACCTCGTCCGCCTCGGCGGCCTTGCGGTGGAGCTCGCGGGCGCGGGCGGCCCGGGGGTCCGAGGTGCCCCGACGGGTCGGCCGCGGAGCGGCCCCGTGATCGGGACCGCCCCCGGCCGGCGCGTCGGGCCCGCGTGAGCCCCTAGAGGCCACGCGCGAACTCCGTGATCAGCGAGGGCACCGCGCCGTCGAAGCCGACGACGTCGAGCATCCCCGCGTCCGACGGGTCGGCGATCGAGAAGCCCGTCGCCGTCATGCCGACGACCACGAGCCGCGCGTCGATCCCCGACCGCCGCCGGTACTCGGCGAGCGCCTGGTGCGGGTGCACGTCGCCGGCCCAGGTCTCGTTGTCCGTGTAGACCACGAACGTGTCGACCTCGGCGCCCTGCTCGGTCGCCCACACCATCGGCAGCGCGCAGTCCGTGCCGGACATCGGCATCGCGTCGACCACGCGCAGGGCGTCGTCGAGCCGCTGCCGCGGCGAGATCGCGAGCGGCCGCAGCGCGCTGTCGTACCACCCGCCGCCCTGGCCCGTGGTGAAGCCGACGGCGGTGGCCGCCGGCTCGGTCGCGAGCTGCACCAGGGCCAGCGCGGCCGACGCCTCGCGTGCCGTGATCGGCATGCCCGAGATCGTGTCGCCCATCGAGCCCGAGACGTCGACCGCGAGCAGCGTGCGCTTCCCGGAGGGCTCGACGGCACCGAACGCCGCGTAGAACGCGGCGTCGAGGGCGTCCGTCACCTTCCGGGTCGGCGTCCACTCGCCCGCACCACGGGCCGACCGACCGGAGGCGTACGTCCGCTGCGCCACGAGCACGCTGACCGGGTGGACGCGCGCCGACCGCAGCCGGTCGGAGTCGACCAGCTGGGCGACGACCTCGTCGGTCCGGCCGCCGAGGTCCGGGAGCACGCCGAGCCGCGTGAGCCGGGGCAGCTGACGCATCAGCGCCGTCTGCGGCACGCCGACGTCGAGCAGCGCGTCCCAGACCGCGACCTCGCCCAGCGCCGCGTCGGGGAGCATCTCCCACGACAGCCGGTGCCGCCGGACCAGGTCGACCCACGTCGCGGTGTCCGTGGCGGCCTGCGCCGCCACGAAGCCCTCCACGAGCGTGGGCGTCGCGTCGCCGACCGCACCACGGACGATCCAGTCGAACGTCGCCCGCAGCTCCGGCGAGGCCGTCGTCGGGTGCGCCAGGCGCAGCAGGTCGCGGTGCGACCAGCCCTCGCGCTGGCGGTACTTGACCGCCTGGTACGCGAGCGCGTCGGCGTCCTTGGACGTGTACCAGCCAGCGACGGCGCGGCGCAGACCCCGACCCCAGCCGCGGAACTGCTCGACGTAGCCCGCGAACAGGAACAGGTGCGTACCGGTCCGGGCCACGGCCGGCAGCGCCGCGAGCGCGAGCGGTGCCGACTCCGGCACCGACGCGGCGTACGCCAGGGCGAACAGCGCGGGGTTCTGGCGCGGGGCGGCGCCACGGACGGACACGTCGACGATGGTGCCGACCAGCGTCTCGGGGTCCTCGTGGGCCATCCGCCCGACGACCTCGGCGTTCTCCCGCGCCAGCTCGCGCGGTGCGGCGTAGTAGGTGCCGCCGTCCACGCCGAGGGTCAGGAAGCGCCGCAGCCGGGCGACGTCGTCGAGCACGAACGCGTAGCCACCGGCGGCGTTCAGTTCCTGGCGGGTGTCGGCGCGCTCGCCCTGCGGCGTGCGCCGCAGCCCGAGCGTGCGCAGCACGTCCATCGGTCGTTCCTCTCGGTCGGTCGCCGAGGCGGTGGCGGGCGTGTTGTGCGCACCGGGTGGATCCCCGGCGAACCGGGGTGCCCTCCTCACGAGGGCCCCACTGGGAGAGAGAGAACCGATGCGCTCCGGCCCGCCACCGCCCCGACGTGGGGTGGAGCAGACACGCTCAGGGGAGGTTCGGGTGGGCGTGTGATGACGCCGGAGTCCTGCTCTCCCGTCTGAGCTACGTCATCCGAGATGACGGCGGGACTCGAACCCGCGACCTGGCCAGTGACAGTGGTAACCGACGGTCGCCGGCCCACCCGAGTCTTCCCGTGTGCTGTTGTCGTCGAGGACTGTAGGGGTCTACACAGCACGACCAGAAGGGATTATTCGAGCTACATCTGCATGTCCACGAACCGCGAGTAGTGCCCCTGGAACGCGACGGTGATGGTGTCGGTGGGGCCGTTACGGTGCTTGGCGACGATGAGGTCGGCCTCCCCTGCGCGCGGGGACTCCTTCTCGTACGCGTCCTCACGGTGCAGCAGGATCACCATGTCGGCGTCCTGCTCGATGCTGTTGTGGACCGCGATGCCGTTGGCGATGAAGTTGTGGGTGCCGACCACCGTCGCGTCGTAGACGGCCTGCTCACCCGCGGGCTCGATGGCCACGACCTCGTCCCAGAGCAGGTCGTTGACCGCCATGATCTCCAGGTCCTCCGACTCGAGGACCTCGGCGATGCGACCGAGACGCTGCCGCGACGGCGAGTGCTTCCACATGGTCGATCCGCAGAACTGCGTCCCGATCGCCTCAGCGAACTGCCGGTGCGTCATGCCACGCTCCACGAGCAGCTCCCGCACGTCGTCCCACACCTGGCGTGGCACGGTGTCGACATTCGTGTTCGCGCGCGTGTCGCGGATGATCTGCAGCAGTCGGTCGGCGAGGACACCACGCGCCCCGTGGACGCCGATCTCCTGCAGGAACCGCCGCTGGTCGTCGACCCCGGACACGTCGAGCGTCCAGCCGCCGCGGTAACCGGCCTTCGAGGTGGCACGGATCCGGGTCGAGATGCCGAACCGCAGCAGCAGGCGCGACAGGTCGTCGACCAGCCGTCGCGACGTCGAGGCGTAGTACACCCGTCCGGAGCGACCGTTGGCGTTGACCGTGACCGATCCGTCGGTGGCCCAGATGTGCCGGAGGAAGAGGGCGATCTGTGGCTTGGGCAGGTGGAAGACGGACGTAGGCACGAACTTCTCGTGGCTCCGGGCGCCGAACAGACCGAAGTCGTCGAGCCACTCAGCCACGGGGTTCCGCTTGCCGCGTGCCAACCGGTACGGCGCCGGCAGACGCAGGGTGGTGACGCGCGCGGCCGCGTAGTCGTCCCTGATCGGCGTGATGCCGAAGACCCCCGCCGCCTCGGAGACGGCCTGCAGGTTCGCCTCGTCGATCGACGCATACCTGATGGGCTGCCGCTTCACGAAGGATCCGTCGCCGATGAGGTGCGCCAGCATCACGACCTTGCGGTCGTCCCACGCCGCGGACATCTCCGGCCCGGGCACGTGCCGCGGGACGCCCAGCCGCGACCCGACCTCCAGCTCGCCGAGCGGCGTCCACCCCTCGTACGTCAGGAAGGGGTGGTTGGCCGTGGCCGTCACCTCCTTGCCCGACGCGAGCCGCAGCCGGTACACGGGCTTCACACCCGTCGGGAAGACGTGCGTCAGGTGGCGCCGCACGTACTGGAGACGGTCGTCGAGCGCCCAGATCGGCACGTCCTTGTGCCCGAGCGCGTACATCTCCCCCAGCGTCGTCTCGGCGCCGGTGTCGGCGCGCAGCACGCGGGTGTCCTCGGTGAGGCAGCCGGACTCACGCAGGTCGCTCATCGCAGGCCGCTTGTCCGTGCGCTGCTCGGGCCCACGGTTCAGCTGCGAGATCGCGATGACGGGGACCTCGAGCTCCTTGGCGAGCAGCTTGAGCGCACGCGAGAACTCCGAGACCTCCTGCTGGCGGGACTCGACGCGCTTGCCCGACGTCATGAGCTGCAGGTAGTCGATGACGACGAGCTTGAGGTCGTGCCGCTGCTTGAGGCGCCGGCACTTGGCGCGGATCTCCATGAGCGACATGTTCGGGGAGTCGTCGATGAACAGCGGGGCCTCGCTGATGCGGCCCATGGTCGCGGCGATCTTCGCCCAGTCCTCCTCGCCCATCTGACCGGTGCGCAGCTTCTGCAGGTGCACGCGCGCCTCGGCGGACAGCAGACGCATCGTGATCTCGTTGCGGCTCATCTCGAGCGAGAACACGACGGCGGCCATGTCGTGCTTGATCGCGGCCGACCGGACGATGTCAATTCCCACCGTTGACTTACCGATGGCAGGCCTCGCCGCGATGACGATCATCTGCCCGGGGTGCAGGCCGTTGGTCAACCGGTCCAGGTCCGAGAACCCGGTGGGCACGCCGATCATGCCCTCGCCGCGGTGACCCGCGGCCTCGATCTCGTCGACCGTGCCGCCGATGATCTCCGACAGCGGCAGGTAGTCCTCGGACGCGCGGCGCTCGGTGACGGCGTAGACCTCGGCCTGCGCGTTGTTGACGAGCTCGTCGACGTCGCCGCCGTCGGTCGCGTACCCGAGCTGCACGATGCGCGTGCCCGCCTCGACGAGCTTGCGCAGGATCGACCGCTCGCGCACGATCCGCGCGTAGAAGCCCGCGTTCGCCGCCGTGGGGACCGACGCGATGAGCGTGTGCAGGTACGCCGCGCCGCCGATGCGCGCGATGTCGCCGCGCTTCGTCAGCTCGTCCGACACCGTGATGGCGTCGGCGGGCTCGCCGCGGCCGTACAGGTCGATGATCGCGTCGTAGATCGCCTCGTGCGCGGGACGGTAGAAGTCCGTGCCACGCACCTGCTCGATGACGTCGGCGATCGCGTCCTTGCTGATCATCATGCCGCCGAGCACCGACCGCTCGGCATCGAGGTCCTGCGGGGGCGTGCGGTCGAACCCGCCGCCGCCCCGGTTCCCGCTGTCCGGCGGCGCGCCGTACTCGAGGTCCTCGATGGTCAACCCGTCACCCACTCCAGCTCGCCCGCACCCGACGGACACCTGTCCTACCGGGACCCACCGACAGTCCCCGCGGACGCGCCCCGCACGGCGGGCGACGCAGCCGGTACCGGACCTGTCCTCGCGAGGCTAGGCCCCGGCCGTCGCGGACCCAAACGGGTGTGTGCACAGACCGGTGGACAGCCTGTGGACAGTCCCTTCACGCCTGTGTGCACAGGCTGGGGACACACCTGTGGACAGAGCGGGTGAGAGCTCCGTCCACCCGCCGCGACCGGCGCATACGCTGTGCACGTGCTGTGGAGCGACAACTCTTCGACCCACGTTCACCAGGTGGACGCCTGAGCCGCCCCGTGGACGCCCACGACGACCCCTCGACCCCCGCGCCGCGCCCGCCCGGCGTCGACCGGCAGATCCTCGCGCTCGCCGTCCCCGCCCTCGGCGCCCTCGTCGCCGAGCCGCTGTTCGTGCTCGTCGACTCCGCGATGGTCGGCCACCTCGGCACCGACGCGCTCGCCGGGCTCGCGCTCGCGTCGACCGTCCTCGTGACCGTCATCGGCCTGTGCGTCTTCCTCGCGTACGCCACGACCGCCGCGGTCGCCCGGCGCCTCGGAGCGGGCGACCGGCAGGGCGCGCTGCAGACCGGCGTCGACGGCATGTGGCTCGCGCTCGGCCTCGGGGTCCTGCTCGCCGGGCTCGCGTGGGTCACCGCGCCGTGGGTGCTCGCGGCGCTCGGCGCGCGCGGCGAGGTCGCCGTGCAGGCCGTCACGTACCTGCGGTGGTCCGTCCCCGGCCTGCCGGGCATGCTGCTCGTCCTGGCGGCCACGGGCGCGCTGCGCGGCCTGCAGGACACCCGCACACCCCTCGTCGTCGCCGCCTCCGGCGCCGTCGCGAACGCCGCGCTCAACGCGACGCTCATCTACGGCGCCGGGCTCGGGATCGCCGGGTCGGGCCTCGGCACCGCGATCGCGCAGCTCGGCATGGGCGTGTGGCTCGTCGTCGTCGTGGTGCGCGGCGCGCGCGGCTCCGGGGCACGGCTCACGCCCGCCGCCGGCGGCATCTGGGCCAACGCACGCGCCGGGGTCCCGCTGCTGGTCCGCACCGCGACGCTGCGCCTGGCGATCCTGCTGACCGTGTGGACCGCCACCGGGCTCGGCGCCGCCGCGCTGGCCGGGCACCAGGTGGTCAACGCCGTGTGGGGCCTGACGGCGTTCGCGCTCGACGCGCTCGCCATCGCCGCGCAGGCGCTCGTGGGGCACGCGCTCGGTGCGCGCGACGTCGCCCGCACGCGCGCCCTGCTGCGGCGCACGCTGCAGTGGGGCGTCGGCGCCGGGGCTGTGCTCGGCGTGCTCGTCGGCGCGCTCGCTCCGCTGTACGTGCGGGTCTTCTCCCCCGACCCCGACGTGCAGCGCGCCGCCGTCGTCGGGCTCGTGGTCGCGGCCGTCGCGCTGCCCATGGCCGGCTGGGTGTTCGTGCTCGACGGCGTGCTCATCGGCGCCGGTGACGGCCCGTTCCTCGCGTGGGCGGGTGTCGCGACGCTCGTCGCCTACGTGCCCGCCGCCCTCGCGGTGCACGCGTGGGCGCCGCCCGGAGCGGCCGGCCTCGCGTGGCTGTGGGTCGCGTTCGCCGTGGTCTTCATGGCTGCCCGGGCGATCAGCACCGGGCTGCGCGCACGCGGCACCCGGTGGATGGTCGTCGGCGCCTGAGCGTCCGCCCCGGGGCGACCTCAGTCGCCTCCGCCACCGCCGTCGCCACCGTCACCGCCGGCCCCCGCGCCCGCGTCGCCCGGTCCCGCGTCGTGCGCCGCGTCGTCGCCGCTCTCCCGGGTGCCGTCAGCACCTGCCGCGGCGCCGCCGGCGGCGTCCTCACGCTTCTCGTCGCCGCCCGGGGACGAGAACCAGCCCGTCGACATGGCCATGAAGACGATGCCGATCGTGAAGAACGCGATGCCGCCGCCGTCGGAGTCGCCCGCCATCTGCGTGATCCCGAGGACGAAGAACGTCACCCCGATCGCGAGGAACGCCCCGTTCTGCGCGCGCTTCGACGACGTCCCGCCGCCCTTCCGCGGCGTGTCCCTCACCGGTCGTCCTGACCCGTGACGCTCCCCGTGACCTGCACCGCGCGCGAGCGGCGCACGTACGTGCCCAGGTAGCCCGCGGCCACCGCGGTCAGCACGACGCCCACCGCCAGGAACGTGAGCCCGAGCACCGTGCGACCCAGCGCCGTGAACACCGCGCCGAGGGCGAGCAGCGGCGCACCCACCGCGAACATCGTCCCGCCGACGGCGGCCTGCTGCGTCGGGGCCGCCGTGGTCGTGGCCTGCGCGTCCGTGGTGCGCTTCTGCGTGCTCATGTCGTGCCTCCTGGTTCGTCCTGACCTCTGCGACGAGCCTAGGCAGCACGGTGGTCGCGTCCCACCGCCCCGCGACCGATCCTCCCGCTCCGTCCGGAGGCGGAGACGACGGCGCACGCACCGCGGGTCCTGCGCCTGGCGGACGAGGTGCGGGACGAACGGACGCCCCCGGCGCCGACGCCGGACGCGACGAGGCCCCGCACCGCCGGAGCGGTACGGGGCCTCGCGAGCTCGCGTGGGAGCAGGTCAGGCGGCGACGACCTTGACGGTCACCTTGGCCGAGACCTCGGGGTGCAGACGAACCTGCACCGCGTACTCGCCGAGCGTCTTGATCGCCTGGGCGACCTCGATCTTGCGCTTGTCGACCGACGGGCCGCCGACGGCCTTGATCGCCTCGGCGATCTCGGCCGTGGTGACGGCACCGAACAGACGGCCCGACTCGCCGGCCTTGGCCGACACCGTGACGGCGTTCGCCTGGAGCGAGTCGCGCACGGCCTTCGCGTCGTCGAGCGTCGCGATCTCGCGCGCCTTGCGGGCACGACGGATCGCCGAGACGTCCTTCTCGGCACCCTTGGTCCACGGCGTGGCCAGGTTGCGCGGGACGAGGTAGTTACGGGCGTACCCGTCCTTCACCTCGACGACGTCGCCGGGGGCACCGAGACCGGTGACCTCGTGGGTCAGGATGATCTTCGCCATGGGTCAGTCCTTTCTCAGCGGGCCGACGACGAGTACGGCAGGAGGGCCATCTCGCGGGCGTTCTTGACCGCACGGGCGATCTGGCGCTGCTCCTGGACGGAGACGCCGGTCACGCGACGCGCGCGGATCTTGCCGCGGTCGGAGATGAACTTGCGGAGCAGAGCCGTGTCCTTGTAGTCGACCGTCTCGATCTTGGCGGCCTTGAGGGGGTTCTGCTTCTTCTTGGGCTTGCGGACGACGGGCTTGGCCATCGTGGTGCTCCTTGTCTGTGGAGCCCCGAGCGTTGCCGTGCTCGGGGATGAGAAT
Organism: Cellulomonas iranensis NBRC 101100 = JCM 18110; assembly: GCF_001552375.1. GTDB lineage: Bacteria > Actinomycetota > Actinomycetes > Actinomycetales > Cellulomonadaceae > Cellulomonas > Cellulomonas iranensis. The sequence continues at coordinate 36,898 of NZ_BCRB01000013.1, forward strand.
CAGGTGTGCGAGGCGCCGATCAGAACGGGGGCTCGTCGGAGTAGCCGCCGCCGGACCCGCCCGCGGGCGTCGCCCACGGGTCGTCGGTCTGGCCGCCGCCACCGGAGGACTGACCCCCGCCGCTGAAGCCGCCGCCACCGCCGTAGCTGCCACCGCCGCCGCCACCGCCGAAGCCGCCACCGCCGGACCGCTGGGTCTTGGTGACCTTCGCGGTCGCGTACCGCAGCGACGGGCCGACCTCGTCGACCTGCAGCTCGTACACGGTGCGCTTCTCGCCCTCGCGGGTCTCGTACGAGCGCTGCACGAGGCGGCCCTGCACGATGACGCGGGTGCCCTTGGTGAGGGACTCGGCGACGGACTCGGCCGCCTCCCGCCAGATCGAGCACCGGAGGAACAGCGTCTCGCCGTCCTTCCACTCGTTGGACTGGCGGTCGAACGTGCGGGGCGTGGACGCGACGGTGAAGTTCGCGACCGCGGCGCCCGACGGGGTGAAGCGCAGCTCCGGGTCCCCGGTCAGGTTCCCGATCACCGTGATGGTGGTCTCGCCGGCCATGACGGCCTCCTCGCTCGTTCGTACGGTTCGGCTGCGGCGTGGTGCCGCGGGTGCTGGCGCCCGACGCTAGCGACGGGCACCCACACGGGCAGGATCACGCCTCGCGGCGCAGGACCTTCGTGCGCAGGACGACCTCGTTGAGGCCGAGCTGACGGTCCAGCTCCTTGGCGGTCGCGGGCTCCGCGGTGAAGTCGACGACGGCGTAGATGCCCTCGGCCTTCTTCTTGATGTCGTACGCGAGGCGACGACGGCCCCAGACGTCCACCTTGTCGACCGTGCCACCGTCGGTCTTGACGACCGACAGGTACTTGTCGAGCGACGGGGCGACGGTGCGCTCCTCGATCTCGGGGTCGAGGATGATCATGATCTCGTACTGACGCAGGCTCATACCCACCTCCTCTGGTCTTCGCGGTCACGGTCGGTCCGTGACAGGAGGGTTCTCGTGCGTCTCGCCGTGACGCACCACCGACGAGGCGTCAGGGGTGCAGGCACGACGAACCGTCCGCGAGGGACGGCGATCGCCCAGACTACCCGCTCACGACCCCGCGACCGAATCCCCCGACCGAGCGGTCGGGCGGTCGGGTCGGCCGCGGCGCGGCGGCGTCAGGGACGTTGCGTGGGCAGCGGCACCGCACCGGCCTGGCCACCACCGCCCCCGGCACCGCCGCCGTCACCCGGCGGCGGCTCCTCGGTCGGCGCGGGTGTCGGCTGCGTCGGTGCGGGGGTCGGCGACGGGGACGGGGCTCCCGACGACACGACGAGCGTGACGGTGGCGCCCGAGTCGACCGTCGACCCCTCACCGGGTTCGGCGCGGATGACGCGCCCCGCGGGGACGGACGCCGACTGCTCGGAGCGCACGCTCGCCACGAGCCCCGCACCCTGCAGCACGCCCGTGGCGTCGGCCTCGGTGCGACCCACGAGGCCGCCGGGCACCTGCACCTGGGCAGGCTCCTCGGGCTCCTCGGGCGGCGCCTCGGTCGGCTCCTCGGTCGCGGTGGCGGTCGGCGTCGGCCTGCCGCCCACGTTCGCGCGCGGCGGGAAGTTCTCGACCTGGGCGAACCTGGGGTTCGCGAAGACCTTGCCCATGTAGTCGGCCCACAGCACGGCGGGGTACGACGACCCGGTGATCTGGCTGTAGTCGCCCCAGGCCTCGATCGAGTCGAGTCCGCGGCCGTCCTGCGCCTGCTGGGACAGCGCGACCGCCGTCGCGAGCTGCGGGACGTAGCCGATGAACCACGCCGACTTGTTGTCGGTCGAGGTACCCGTCTTGCCTGCGATCGGGCGGCCGAGGCGCGCGATCTGCGCCTTGCCCGAGCCCTGCTCGACGACCTGGGTCATCGCGTAGGTGGCGTCCGCCATGACGTCCGCCGCGAAGACCGGCCGGCCGGCCGTGTCGGGCTGCCAGGCGACGGTCCCGTCGTTGTTCTCGACGACCTGGAGGATGTGCGGCGTCCGCTGCACGCCCTGCGCCGCGAACGTCGCGTACGCGCCCGTCATGTCGAGCGGGTGGACGAGGTCGGAGCCCAGGACGTTCGAGGGCACGCTCGTCAGCGGCGTCGTGATGCCCGCCTCGGTGGCGACGCGCGCGGTGTTCTCGGGGCCGACCTTGATGTTGAGCGCCGCGTACACGGTGTTCACCGAGTCCGCGGTCGCCTTGACCAGGTCGATCTGGCCGAAGCTCTGACCGTTGCCGCGGCCGAAGTTGCGGACGTCCTTGGTACCGCCCTCCCACTCGGGGAAGCGCTGCGGCGAGTTGCCGTCGAACCTCGTCGACAGGCCGATGCCCTCCTGCAGCCCGGCGACCAGGGCGAACGGCTTGAACGTCGACCCGGCCTGGACCTTGTCGAACGTCGCGGTGTTCTTCTGGTCCGCGAGGTAGTCGGGGCCGCCGTAGAGCGCGACGATGCCACCCGTGGCGGGGTCGACCGAGACGACCGAGACACGCAGCCGCTCGTTGGGCACGGCGCCGTCCGAGAGCGCGCCGGAGCGCAGCCCCTCGGCCGACTCGACCGCGGCCTGCTGCACCGACTGGTCGATCGTCGTGACGATCTTCAGGCCCTTGGTGCGCAGCTCGCCCGAGGTCCACAGGTTGGTCGCGAGCAGCTCGTTCTCGACCATCTCGAGCAGGTACCCGTTCGGGCCGCGGTACGTCTCGGACTTGACGTACTCGATCGTCGTCGGGAAGACCTGCGCGGCGCGGTCGCTCGCGCTGAGCCATCCGGAGTCGACCATCGAGTCGAGGACGATGCCCCAGCGCTGCTGCGACTTCTCCGGGCTCACGGCCGGGTCCCAGTTGTTCGGCGACGGGATCAGCGCCGCGAGCAGGGCCGCCTCGGAGACCGACATCTCGGCCGCGGGCTTGCCGAAGTACGACTTGGACGCCGCCTCGATCCCGTAGGAGTCACGACCGAAGTAGATCGTGTTGAGGTAGCGGCCCATGATCTGTTCCTTGGACTCGCTCTGGGACAGCTTGACGGCGAGGATCGCCTCCTTCGCCTTGCCCCAGTAGTCCTTGGTGGTGTTCTGGTAGTACCGCTCGACGTACTGCTGGGTCAGCGTCGACCCGCCCTGCGTCGGCTTGCCCTGGACGTTGTTGATGAAGGCGCGGGCCATGCCGGTGATCGACACGCCCCGGTTGGTGAAGAACGTCTTGTCCTCGCCGGCCGCGACCGCCTGGCCGACGTACTCGGGCAGCGTCGAGTACTCGACGATCTCGCGCTTCTGCTTCGCGAACGTCCCCATGACCTCGCCCGGCTGACCGGGTTCGGCCCCCGCGAAGTACACGGTGGTGGTCTGGAACTGGACCTCGGCGAGCGCGTCGGGCGGGTTGATGAACGCGAACGCCGCCGCACCGGCACCGAGCAGCAGGAAGATCCCGCCGATGAACGTGCCGAGCACGACCCGCCACGACGGGAGCCAGCGACGCACGCCACGGTGCTCGCGGCGGGGGTAGTTCCAGAACTTCCGCTTCTCCGGCGGGGTCGCCCGGGTCGACGCGCGACGCGTGCCGCGGCGTGCGCGCGTGGGCGCCGCACGGCGTGTGCTGCCTGCCAACGGGGGACCTCTCGTGCCGACGACGGTGCTGGCGGACGCTCCGCCGCGGCCCGCGTGGGGGCGCGTCGGTGGGGGCGCTGCCGACGTCAGTATGGACGACCGACTTGGGCGGTGGCTCGCGCAGGGCGCCCGGGACGTCCCGTTCTGGGCGGGACTTCACACGATCGGCACCCTGTCGCGACGCGATCCGGCGCGCCCGCGCACACGACGTGGTGGGCGACCTGTTGTCGTCGGGCACGCGCGCGACATATTCTCCGGATGTATCGAGTTGATACATCGAGATCGGGCGACCGCCCGGTCCCGGTCCCCGACGGCACGAGGAGGCCAGGTGCGCGGACGTTCCGACGTGCTCGAGCCGGCGATCCTCGGGCTGCTCGCCGGGTCGCCCATGCACGGGTACGAGCTGCGCAAGCGCCTCAACCTCGTGCTCGGCTCGTTCCGTGCGCTGTCGTACGGCTCGCTGTACCCGTGCCTCAAGGGGCTCGTGGACCGCGGGCTGATCGCCGGCACGGACTCGCCCGGCGACCGCACGGTCGCCAGCAAGCGCGCACGGATCGTGTACGAGCTGACCGCCGACGGCAAGGAGCACCTGCAGCAGGTGCTCTCGACGTCCGGGCCGGCGGCCTGGGAGGACGAGAACTTCGACGTGCGCTTCGCGTTCTTCGGCCAGACGGACGCCGAGACGCGGCTGCGCATCCTCGAAGGTCGCCGTTCCCGGCTGACCGAGCGGCTCGAGACGTTCCGTCAGTCGTTCGCCCGGACCCGCGAGCGCATGGACGAGTACACGCTCGAGCTCCAGCGCCACGGCCTCGAGCAGGTCGAGCGCGAGGTCCGCTGGCTGGACGACCTCATCGACAACGAGCGCGGCGTCCGTCGCGCTCGCCCCGAGGGCGGTGGCCGACCGGCCGCCGCTGCAGACGACGCCGAGGGCTCATCCGAGGCGCGAATCGAGAAGGAGCGAGGATGACCTCCATCCGCGTCGCCATCGTCGGCGTCGGCAACTGCGCCGCGTCGCTTGTCCAGGGCGTGCACTACTACCGGGACGCCGACCCGGCGGGCAAGGTCCCCGGCCTCATGCACGTCCAGTTCGGCGACTACCACGTGCGCGACCTCGAGTTCGTCGCCGCGTTCGACGTGGACGCCAAGAAGGTCGGCTTCGACCTGTCGGAGGCGATCTTCAACTCCGAGAACAACACCATCAAGATCTCCGACGTCCCGCCGCTGGGCGTCACGGTGCAGCGCGGCCACACGCTCGACGGCCTGGGCAAGTACTACTCCCAGACCATCGAGGAGTCGGACGCCGAGCCGGTCGACGTCGTGCAGACCCTCAAGGACCAGCAGGTCGACGTGCTCGTCTGCTACCTGCCCGTCGGGTCGGAGGCCGCCGCGAAGTTCTACGCGCAGTGCGCCATCGACGCGGGCGTCGCGTTCGTCAACGCGCTGCCCGTCTTCATCGCGTCGGACCCCGAGTGGGCCGCGAAGTTCGAGGCCGCCGGTGTCCCGATCGTCGGCGACGACATCAAGTCGCAGGTCGGTGCGACCATCACGCACCGCGTGCTCGCGCGCCTCTTCGAGGACCGCGGCGTCATCCTGGACCGCACGTACCAGCTGAACGTCGGCGGCAACATGGACTTCAAGAACATGCTCGAGCGCGAGCGCCTGGAGTCGAAGAAGATCTCGAAGACGCAGGCCGTCACGTCGAACCTCGAGGACGGCCCGCTGTCCGGCAAGAAGGACGACCGCAACGTCCACATCGGCCCGTCGGACTACGTCGCGTGGCTCGACGACCGCAAGTGGGCGTACGTGCGCCTCGAGGGCCGCGCGTTCGGCGAGGTGCCCCTGAACCTCGAGTACAAGCTCGAGGTGTGGGACTCCCCCAACTCGGCGGGCATCATCATCGACGCCGTCCGCGCCGCGAAGATCGCGAAGGACCGCGGCGTCGGCGGCCCGATCCTGTCGGCGTCGACGTACTTCATGAAGTCCCCGCCGGTGCAGATGGAGGACACGAAGGGCCGGGCGCAGCTCGAGGCCTTCATCCGCGGCGAGGTCGAGCGCTGAGCCGGAGCACGCTGGAGGTCGGGGTCCGGCGCGCAGCATCAGACCCCGGCCGGAGGCGGGCGCAGGCTCAGCGCGACCAGCAGGTCGAAGCGCTGAGCCGGAGCTGACCGGAGGCCGAGGCCTGGCGCGCAGCGTCAGGCCTCGGCCCGAGTCACGAGGTGTGCGGGGTTGCCGTCGTCCAGCGGCGGCAACCCCGCACACCTCTGTCGCGTCGTCCACAGGTTCGCGGGAGTCGCCACGCAGCGGCCCCCGATCGGCGACGCTCGTCGGATGGGCGGACCTGCGGCGGCGCGACCGGTCGACGTGAGCGGGCTCCCCGCTCTCGAGATGCTGCCCTCGTCCGCACGCCGGGTGGTGCGGCGTCACGACGGCGTGGCAACCACCGCATTGCTCGCGAGCGCCGGCGTCAGCGACACCGTGGTGTCCCGCCGGGTCCGTCAGGGTCACTGGCGACGACTGCACCGGGGCGTGGTCCTGCTGCAGTCCGGCCCGCCGTCGTGGCGCCAGCTCGCGCAGGGCGCGGTCCTGGCCGCCGGACCCGGTGCGGCGCTCTCGCACCGGTCGGCCGGGTTCGCTCACGGACTGGTGGCGACGCCCGCGCCCGAGATGGTCGTCAGCGTGCCGCTAGAGCGCACGCCGGGCACGCGACCGGGACTCGTGGTCCGCCGCCGACGGTCCATGCCGCCCGCAGCCGGCGCCCTCCGGTGCGTCGACGTGGCCGACACCGTGCTCGACCTGGTCGCGGACGCCCGGCGCGAGGACGAGGTCGTCGGCCTGCTGTGCGACGCGGCTCGATCGGGGGTACCGCGACCGCTGCTGCTGTCGACGCTCGCCCGACGGCCGGTCCTGCGCCATCGCAGGATGGTCGCCGACCTCCTCGGCGACGCTGACGCCCGGGTGGAGTCGCCGCTCGAGCTGAGGTTCGACCGCGACGTCGAGTACGCGCACGGCCTGCCGCGCTCGTCGGCCCAGGTCCGCGAGCGGGTGGGCGCCGGATGGATACGAGCGGACCGGCGTTACCGGGAGCTCGGGGTGCGCGTGGAGCTCGACGGCCGGCTCGCGCACGACGGTCGGGCCGACGCGGACGCGTGGCGTGACAACGTCGTCCGCGTCGAGAGCGGTGACATCACCCTGCGTTACCGGTGGCGGCACGTGGTCACGTCGCCCTGCGCGATCGCATCCCAGCTCGCCGCGGCGCTGAGCCGCCGCGGATGGCGTGGCGCGCCGCGCAGGTGCGGCGTGACATGTGGACTGTGAGGGGTTGCCGTCACGTGGCGACGGCAACCCCTCACGCTCGCGTCAGGCTCAGGGCGCGGCTCGGGCGACGAGCCGCGGCGCCCCGGTGGCCGGGGCGGGTCGTGAGGGTGCTGCCGGTCCGCGGCCGCAACCCTTCACGACCCGGTGGCGCGCGTCAGGGGGCGACGAGCGCCGCCGTGACCGCGAGCGCGCGCGGTCCGTCTCCCGCGGGACCCACGAGCACGGTCCCACCGGTCGTGGCGTCGAGCAGCCACAGCTCGACGGGCGCCGGGTCCTCGGGCGCGATGCCGAGCTGCACGGCGACCCGACCCGCGCCGGCGGCGTGCACCGCGAGGGCGACCCGCGGACCGTCCAGGCTCACGGCGACGGGGCCGGGCCCCGTTCCTGGCTGCCACGGCTTGACGACGACGCCACCGCCCTCGCCCGCAGGCAGCACGACCACCGTCCGCCCCCCACTCGTCGCCGCGGTGCCCGCTCCCCCGGGTGCGTCGAGGACCCGCACGTCACCGTCGAGGGTGACCTCTGCCCACCAGGTGGCGAGCACGTCGGCGGCGTCGGAGTCAGGGTCGGCGACGTCGGCGTGCCTGGAGCAGCTCGCCAGCACGGTGCGCGCGTCCGTCCAGGTCACGACGGCGCACTCGCCGGCGTCCTGGTCGAGCAGAAGGTCGCTCGTGGCCCCCGTGTGCAGGTCGACGAGCAGCGTCGAGTCGCCCAGGTAGCCGCCGAGCGCGTCGTACCTCTCCGAGAAGGTGGGCAGCGCCAGGCGACGGCCGTCCGGCGACATGGTGGCCCCCCGGTGCTCGCCCGACCTCACCCGGACGCCGAGGCTCCCGACCGGACGACCGACCGTCACGGCGACCAGCTCGAGTCGGTAGTCGGCGACAGTCGTCCACCAGAGCTCGGCACCGTCGTCCCTCAGCCCGACGTACGCGTCGGCATCGCCGAGCGTCCCGAGGCCCGCGGGCTCGCGGGTGACCGCGCCGGTGAGCAGGTCGATGCGACCTCGCTCGTAGCCCAGCCGGTCCGACGTGGGGATGACGACCGTCGCGACGGTCGAGCCCGGCTCCCAGCCGACGACCCACAGGCCGGGGACGTCGAGGTCCGCGACGAGGTACGCGGTCCCCGTCGGCGACAGGAGCGCGAGCAGACCGGCGACGTCACGGAGGCCGACCTGGTCGACGGGACCGTACTGGGCGAGGGTCCACCCGGTGGTCGCCGCCTCGAGGACACCAGGGGGCAGCGCGTGGAGCACGGGCGCCCCGGTGCGCTCGACCTCGACGAGGGGCACCTCGGGCGCCGCTGGCGCCGTCGGTGCGGCGTCCCCGCTCGGCGAGGGCGTCGGCGACGGCGTCGCCGTGGACGTCGGCGTCGGGGTGTGGGCGGGCTGCGGGGCGGGCGCCCGGTGCAGGCCGAACCACCCGGCCACCCCCAGGAGCCCGGCCGCCGCCGCGGCGACCGCGGCGTACGACACGGCGCGTCCGCGCCGGGCGCGCGCCACGCGGGCGTGCAGGTCCGCGAGGGTCGCGGCGTCCGGCCGGGTGCCCTCCTCGTGCTGCTCCTGACGACGCAGCGCGGCGTCGAGCCGCGCGCTCAGGTCACCGCTCACGGCGCACCTCCGGGGTGTCGCGGGTCGAGTCGACGAGCGTGACGGGCAGCCGCTCGCCGCCCGTGGTGGTCGTGCCCAGCGCCGCGTCGAGCGTCGCGACCGCGTCGGACACGTAACGCTTGACCGCGCCCTCGCTGATGCCGAGCAGGCGGGCGGTGTCCCGCACGGACAGGTCGTCCAGGTGCCGCAGCACGACGCAGGCGCGCTGCTGCGGCGGCAGCGCCGCGAGCGCGGCGGCCACGTCGGCGTCCAGCAGGTCCGACCGCAGCTCGGTGCTGACCGCCTCGCGGCCCGCGAGCCGCACGACCGCGGCCCGCTCGCGGCCCCGCCGGCGCGCACGGTCCACGAACCGTGACGCGACGGCGCGGCGCACGTACGCCTCGGCCTGCGGCACCGACCCGAACGACGCGCGCGCCGAGAACGTCGAGACCAGCGCGTCGTGCAGGACGTCCTGCGCCTCGTGCCGGTCCCCCGTCAGCACCGTCGCGTACGCGACGAGCCCGCCGTACCGCTCCGCCACGAGCCGGTCGAGCATCGCTGCCCCGTCCCGGCTCACGTCGTCCTCACCATCGTCGCCGCCCTCGCATCGGTCCCGGACCATCCTGTCGCCACCACAACGACGCAGGTCCGCGCCAGGTTGTGCGGCACGTCGGGGGTGACGTGCGGCGGCCCGGCGGGCGTGGTCGGCGGCGGCACGTAGCCTGAGGCGGTGCAGGTGATCTCCGACCTTCGGGCGCTCTGGCCGCTGACCGGCTTCCGGCGCCTGTTCGCCGTGCGGCTGGTGAGCCAGTCATCCGACGGCATGTTCCAGGTCGGGCTGGCCACGCTGTTCTTCTTCTCGCCCGAGAACGCGTCGACCGCCACGGGCGTCGCCGCCGCGTTCGCGGTCCTCCTGCTGCCGTTCACGATCGTGGGGCCGTGGGCCGGCGTGCTGCTGGACCGGTGGCGCCGCCGCCAGGTGCTGCTGTACGGCAACCTCGTGCGGGTCGCGCTGACCGCGACGATCGCGGTGGTCATGCTCACGCAGGGCGTGGGGCCGCTGGTGTACGTGCTCGCGCTCGTGACGCTGTCGGTGAACCGGTTCCTGCTCGCGGCGCTGTCGGCGTCGCTGCCGAAGGTCGTCGACGGGCCCCTGCTGCTCACCGCCAACTCGCTGACGCCGACGCTGGGGGCGGCGTCGGCGGGCGTGGGGGCGCTCGTGGGCTTCGTGCTGGGTCTGCTGCTGCCGGACGGCCGCCTGCGGGACGCGGTCTCGCTGCTCGTGGCGGCGGCGGTGATGGCGTGCGCGTCGGCGCTGGCGGCGCGCCTCGGCCCCGACCAGCTCGGGCCGGACGAGCGCGTTGACACCTCCGAGATGAAGGCGGCGCTCGCGAGCCTCGCGCACGGCCTGGTGGCGGGCGCGCGGTACCTGGTCGCGCGCCGGACCCCGGGGTACGCGCTCGGCGTCATGGCGCTGCACCGGTTCTGCTACGGCGCGGTCTTCATCGCGAGCATCCTCATCTCGCGCAACCTGCTGTCCGACCCGGCCGACGCCGGCGCGGGCCTGCGCACGTTCGGCACGGTCCTGGCCGCGAGCGCCGTCGGGTTCGCCCTCGCGGTCGTGCTGACGCCGCTGCTGGTGCCGCGCGTGGGCGCGCACGTGTGGATCGTCGCGTGCATGCTGCTCGCCGTCGTCAGCCAGCTCGTACTCGTCGTGACCGTCGCGCGTGCCGCGGTGCTCGCGACGGCCGTGGCGCTGGGGCTCGCGGCGCAGGGCGCGAAGATCGCCGTCGACACGATCGTGCAGCGCGACACCGCCGACGCGTACCGGGGGCGGGCGTTCTCGCTGTACGACGTCCTCTACAACGCGGCGTTCGTCGGGGCGGCGGCGCTCGCCGCGGTCGCGCTGCCCGACACCGGCTGGTCGCGCGCCGTGTTCGCGGTGATCGCGGGCGTGTACCTGGTGGGGGCGCTCGTGTTCGCGGCGGGCCCGCGCGAGCCCGTGGACGTGCCGGCGGCGCCCGCGACGGTCCGTACGTGAGCGTGCAGACGCCCGGCGCCGACGCGACCGACGACCGCACCGACGGCAGCACGCTCGACGGCGCCGCACGCCCCGCGGCGGGCGGCTGGCCGTTGGACGGCGCGCTCGCGCGGCTCGTGCTGGAGGCGGGCCCGCACGCCATGACCGTGTCCGACCCGAACCTGCCCGACGACCCGGTCGTGTGGTGCAACACGGCGTTCACAGAGCTCACGGGGTACGCCGCGGACGAGGTCGTGGGTCGCAACTGCCGGTTCCTGCAGTCGGCGGACACGGACCCCGCGGCCGTCGACCGGGTCCGCGCCGCGCTGGCCGCGGGCGAGGACCTGCGCGAGACGCTGCTCAACGCGCGCAAGGACGGGTCGCAGTTCTGGAACCAGCTCGCGGTCGCGCACGTGCGCGACGCGGGCGGGCACGTGATGTACCGCGTGGGCGTGCAGGTGGACGTCACCGCCGAGACGGTCGGCGACGCGGCGCGCACGCTCGAGCTGACGCTCATGCACCGCACGGCCGACCGGCTCGAGCTGCTCGCGACGGTGGGCGACGAGCTGTCCCGGCACCTCGACTACGACGCGGCCGTGGCCGCGCTCGCCGACACCGTCGTGCCGCGCATGGCGACGTGGGGCTTCGTCGCGATGGTCTCGGAGGGCGGCCGGTTCGAGCGCGTGCACGTCGTCGCGACGGACCCCGCCCGGCGGGCCGCGGCGCACGCGCTGGGCTCGCAGGGCACGTCGTGGCTGCTGCGCTCGCCGCGCGTCGCGGAGACGCTCGCGGCGGACGCGACGCACGTGCCCGTGACGCTGCCGGTCGACGTCGCCTCGCTGCCCGGCCGCACGACGCCCGACGAGCTGCGCCTGCTGCACGAGCTGGGCCTGGGCAGCGCGATGCTCGTGCCGGTCACGGGGCGCGGGCGCGTGCTGGGCGTGCTGTGCCTCGTGCACGAGGACGTCGACGGGTTCGACCGCGAGGCCGTCGTGACCGCCGCGCACCTGGGCCGGCGCGCGGGCGTCCTGCTGGAGAACGTGCGCCTCTACCTGGCGGAGCGGGACGCGGCCCTCACGCTGCAGCACTCGCTGCTGCCCGTGCTGGGCGACGTGGGCGGGCTCGACGTCGCGGCGTCGTACCTGCCGTCGGGGCGGCGGGCCGAGGTCGGCGGCGACTGGTTCGACGCGTACGTGCTCCCCGACGGCAGCACGAGCCTCACGGTCGGCGACGTCGTGGGCCACGACCTGCGGGCCGCGGCGTCGATGGGGCAGCTGCGCACGCTGCTGCGCACCGCGGTGTGGCGCGGCGACAGCCCCGGTGCGGCGCTGCGCCGGCTCGACGGCCTGGTGGGCGCGCTCGACCTCGGGGACGTCGCGACCTGCGTGCTGCTGCGGTGGCGCCGCACGCGCGACGGTGCCCACGTCACGTGGTCCTCGGCCGGGCACCCGCCGGGTCTCGTGCGGCTGCCGGACGGCACGGTCGAGCGGCTCGACGGTGGCCGACGCACCCCGGTCGGCCTGCCCTCGCCGCAGTCGCGCACCGCGCCCGAGGCGTCGCGCGAGCTGCCGCGCGGGTCCGTCGTGGTGCTCTACTCCGACGGGCTCGTCGAGCGCCGCGACCGTGGGCTGCGCGAGGGCATCGAGGCGCTCGAGGCGCACCTCGCGACCCTGCCGCCGGACGCCGACGCGACCACGGTCCGCGACGCGCTCGTCGCCGACGTGGTCGACGGCGGGCAGGAGGACGACGTGTGCGTGCTGGTGGTGCGGGTCGACTGACCCCCGCGGTGACCCGCGGGCTGCGTCCGGCGCGCGGCCGCCGAGCTCAGGACGAGCGCTGCGCCCACCACGCGAGCAGCACCTCGCGCGCGCGCTCCTCCCCCAGCGGCCCGTGCTCCAGGCGCTGGTCCAGCAGGTAGCGGTACGCCTCCCCGACGTCGCGGCCGGGCCGGATGCCGAGCACGTCCATGATCTGCGTGCCGTCGAGGTCGGGGCGGATCGCCGCGAGCTCCTCGGCCTCCCGCAGCGTCGCGATCCGGTCCTCCAGCGAGTCGTACGCGGCCTTGAGGCGCGCGGCCTTGCGCTGGTTGCGGGTCGTCGAGTCCGAGCGCGTCAGCCGGTGCAGCCGCTCGAGCAGCGGGCCCGCGTCGGTCACGTAGCGGCGCACCGCGGAGTCGGTCCACTCGCCGTCGCCGTAGCCGTGGAACCGCAGGTGCAGCTCGGTGAGCCGCGCGACGTCCTGCACGGTCTGCTTGTCGAAGCGCAGGGCCTTGAGCCGCTTGGCGGCCATCTTGGCGCCGACGACCTCGTGGTGGTGGAAGCTCACGCCCCCGCCGTCCTCGAACCGTCGCGTGCGCGGCTTGCCGATGTCGTGCAGCAGCGCGGCGAGGCGCAGCACGAGGTCGGGACCGGGCACGGCGCCGTCCGGCCCGGTCTCGAGCGCGATCGCCTTCTCCAGCACCATGAGCGAGTGCTGGTACACGTCCTTGTGGCGGTGGTGCTCGTCGATCTCGAGGCGCAGCGCCGGGAGTTCGGGCAGCACGTGGTCCGCCAGGCCCGTGTCGACGAGCACCTCGAGGCCCGCGCGCGGGTGCGGCGCGAGCAGCAGCTTCGTCAGCTCGTCGCGCACGCGCTCGGCGGAGACGATCGAGATGCGGGACGCCATGTCGACGATCGCCGCGCGCGCGTCGTCGTCGAGCCGGAAGCCGAGCTGCGCGACGAACCGCGCCGCGCGCATCATGCGCAACGGGTCGTCGTCGAACGACCGGCGCGGGTCGATGGGCGTGCGGAGCACGCGCCGCGCGAGGTCACCCAGGCCGTCGAACGGGTCGACGAACTGCAGGTCGGGCACGCGCACGGCCATCGCGTTGACCGTGAAGTCGCGCCGCGACAGGTCGCCCTCGAGGGTGTCGCCGAACGCGACGAGCGGCTTGCGCGACGTCGGGTCGTACGCGTCGGTCCGGTACGTCGTGACCTCGACGACGACGTCCTGCGACCCCGCGCCGTGCCGGCCGGCGAACCGGCGCGCGCCGATCGTGCCGAACTCGCGCCCGATGTCCCAGTGCGCGTCGCCCCACGCCGCGAGGAGCGGCTCCGCCTCGTCCGGCGTCGCGGACGTGGTCAGGTCGAGGTCGTGGCTGGGCCGGCCGAGGAACGCGTCGCGCACGGGGCCGCCGACGAGCGCGAGCTCGTACCCGGCCGCGCGGAACCGCGTCCCCAGGTCGAGCGCGTCGGGCGCCATCGCGGCGAGGGACTCCAGGGCACGGCGGCGCAGCTGCTGCACGGCGGCGGCGTCGGGCTGGGCGGGGGCGTCGGGCACCGGACAAGCCTGCCAGAGGTCACGCGTGACACGTCCGCGGGTGTGCTGCGCATGACGTGCCGATGACTCTCACGTGATCTCCACGTGACCGCGCGTCGCGACCGTGCGTGGTGCGGTGATGCCGAGTCGTTACAGTGTCGGCATGTCCACCGCCGCCCACCCGCCCCGCCCCGGGCGTGTGCCGGCCCCGCCCGGCGGGCACGCGCTGCGCATCGACCCCGCGCGCACCACGCCCCGTCAGGCGCCCGCGACGCTGCCCGTGGTCGACGAGACGTCCGCCGGCGGGCTCGTCGTCACCCGGCAGGGCGACCACTACGCCGCGGCGGTGATCGCCCGGCGCAACCGCGCCGGGCGCCTCGAGTGGTGCCTGCCCAAGGGGCACCTCGAGGGCGACGAGACGCCCGAGGAGGCCGCCGTCCGCGAGATCGCCGAGGAGACGGGCATCACCGGGCGCGTGCTGCGCCGCCTCGGCGTCATCGACTACTGGTTCTCGGGCGACGAGCACCGCGTGCACAAGGTCGTGCACCACTTCCTGCTCGGCGCGCTGCACGGCGACCTCACGGTCGAGAACGACCCCGACGGGGAGGCCGAGGACGTCGAGTGGGTGCGCGTGGTCGACCTGTCCGGCCGGCTCGCCTACCCGAACGAGCGACGCCTGGCAGGCATGGCCCTCAGCGTCCTCACCGACGGATGAGCGCTGCCCGCCGAGCCGTGCCCACGCTGCTCGCCACGCTCCTGGTGCTGCTCGCGCTCGTGACCCCGGCCGCGGCGTCGGCGACCCCGGCTCCCTCCCCGACGACGAGCCGGGGCGCGAGCACCCCCGCCGCCGACCTCGACCCGGTTCGCGTGCAGATCACGCAGGTCACGCCGAACGTGCTGCGCCCCGGCGACGACCTGGTCGTGCAGGCCCGCCTGACCAACACGACCGACGAGGAGATCGCGAACCTCCGTGCGCGTGTGCGCCTCGAACGCATCCGCCCGGGGTCGCGGGCCGACCTCGCGACGTGGCTCGAGCCCGGCACGGCCGACGCCCGCGCCCGCGTCGGCACGGTCGTCGCGACGGTCGCCCTCGAGGAGCCGCTCGCCCCCGGCGCGTCGGCGGACGTCGAGGCGCGGGTGCCCGCGGACGGCGTCGGGCTGCTGGACCGCCCCGACACGTGGGGGCCGCGCGGGCTCGCGGTCGAGGCGACCGGCGGGCGCAGCGCACGGCTCGGCCTGCAGCGCACGTTCGCGCTCTGGGCGACCGAGGGTGACGTCGCCCAGGCGCGGCTGTCGGTGCTCGCACCCGTGGTCGGCCCGGCGCCCGTGCCCGCCGGCGTCGACGTGACGGCGCCGGAACCCGCCCTCGACGAGCTCGTGCGCGGCGGCGGCAGGCTCGCGGCCGTGCTCGACCTCACGCGCCGCCACCCCGACGTCGCGCTCGCGGTCGACCCGGCGCTGCTCACCGCCGCGCGTGCCGAGTCCGGCCCCGTCGCGACGTGGGCCGACGCGCTCGTGGCCGCGAGCAGCGGCCGCGACGTCGTCGCGCTGCCGTGGTCGGACCCCGACCTCGTCGCGCTCGCGCACGCCGACCAGCCCGACCTCCTGACGGCGGCGCTGGACGCGTCCGCGCGCGCGGCCGCGACGGACGTCACCGACGGCAGCCCGTTCGCCGCGCGCACCGACGTGCTGTGGGCGCCCGGCCCGACCACCGACCGCGCGACCGTCGACCTCGCCGCGGCGGCCGGGGCGTCGACGCTCGTCCTCGCTCCCGGGGACCTCACGACCGACGTCGACGCCGCCGGCGCGCGCACGGTGCTGCCCACCGACGACGGCACCGTCACCGGGCTCGTGCCCGACGCGACGCTCACGACGCTGCTGGTCGACCCGACGTCGCTCGACCCGGCGGCGACCCGCGCGACCGTCGTGCAGCGCGTCCTCGCCGAGCTCGCGGTGCTCGCGCGCGCGTCGACCGACGGGCCGCAGCACGTGCTCGTCGCGCTGCCCCGCACGGCGACGCCCGACGTCGCGCTGGTCGACGCCGCGCTGACCGCGGTCCAGGGTGCGCCGTGGTCGCGCTCGGCGCCCCTGACCGCGCTGCTGGGCGCCACCGACGCGGCCGCGCCGCGCGACACGCTCCCGGCGCAGACCGACGTCCCCGCGGCGCTCGCGCCCGAGCAGGTCACGCGGCTGGCCGACGCGCGGTCCGCGACCGTCGCGTTCGCTGGCGTCACCGACGACCCCGCGACGGTCCTGCGCGGCGTCGACGCCGAGGTGCTCGCACCGCTCTCGACCGCGTGGCGCGCCGACCCCGACGCACGCGCCCGGCTCGTCGACGCGGTCGTGGCGGACGTGGACGCCCGGCGCACCGGTCTCACGCTCGCCCCCACGAGCACGCAGAACCTCATCAGCGCCGACAGCGAGGTCCGGTTCTCGGTCCGCAACGAGCTGCCCGCCGCGGCGTCGGTCCGCGTGCAGGTCACGCCGCGCAAGGCGTGCCTCGACGTCGACCCGAGCGACGTCGTGGTCGTCCCGGCGGGCAGCGACGAGGTCGTGCCCGTCGCCGTGCACGCGATCGCCAACTGCGAGGTCGTGGTCGAGGCCGTGCTCACCGGCGCCGACGGCACCGCCCTGGCCGCACCCGTGACGTTCGTGGTGCGTGCGTCGCCGACCATCGAGTCGGTCGGCACTCTCGTCGTCGGCGCGCTGCTCGCGGTCGGGCTCGTGCTGGGCGTCGTGCGGACCGTCCGCCGCGGCCAGAGCGCGCGGCGCGGCGCGCACCGCGTCGAGGGCGAGGAGGGCACGCGCCCGCTGCCGGTGCTGGGCGGCGCCCCGGAGGAGGACCAGTGACCGCGACGCCCCCGCCCCGCGACCCCGCGACGCCGGGCGACCCGGGGGACGTCCCGGACGAGGCGCCTCAGGGCGGCCTCCGGCGCGGGGCGGCGCTGATGGCGAGCGGGACCGCCGTGTCCCGCCTGCTGGGGTTCCTGCGCGCCATGGTGCTCGCGGCCGCGATCGGTGCCACGGGCCAGGCGGCCGACGCGTTCTCGGTCGCCAACAAGCTCCCCAACGTGCTGTACATGCTGCTCGCGGGTGGCGTTCTCAACGCCGTGCTCGTGCCGCAGGTCGTCCGCGCCTACAAGCGCGACGGCGGGCAGGAGTACGTCGACCGCCTGCTGTCGTTCGGCTTCGCGCTGCTGGCGGGCGTGTCGGTGGTCCTCACGCTGGCCGCCCCGCTGCTGGTGCGGCTGTACGCCGACCCGTGCAGCACCACGCAGCTCGCGCTCGCGACGACCTTCGCCTACTGGTGCATCCCCCAGCTCTTCTTCTACGGCGTCTACGCCCTGCTGGGCCAGGTGCTCAACGCACGAGGGTCGTTCGGGCCGTACATGTGGGCGCCGGTCGTGAACAACCTCGTGTCGATCGCCGGGTTCGGCGTCTTCATGGCGGTGTTCGGCGGGGCGTCGGCAGACGTCACCTGGGGCACCCCGCAGATCGCGGTGTTCGCCGGCTCGGCGACGCTCGGCGTCGTCGCGCAGGCGCTGGTCCTCGTGCCGGCCCTGCGTCGCGCCGGCGTCGGCTACCGGTGGCGCTGGGGGCTGCGGGGCTCGGGTCTGGGACGAGCCGGCAAGGTCGCGACCTGGACGTTCATCGGCCTGGCCATCGGCCAGCTCGGCTACGTCGTGGTCTCGCGCGTGGCATCGGCGGCCCCCGGCGCGGCCTGCGTCGCGACGTCCGACATCGCCGGCAACGCGGCCTACGACTACGCCTTCATGCTCTTCATGCTGCCGCACTCGCTTGTCACGGTGTCACTCGCGACCGCCCTGTTCACGCGGCTGTCGGCACGCGCGCACGACGGCGACGTCGCAGGCGTGCGCGCGGACCTCTCGACGGGTCTGCGCGTCGTCGGGCTGTTCACCCTGATCGCGGGTGCCGGGCTGACGGTCCTCGCGCGGCCCGTCGTGCGGCTCATCCTCGTCTCGTCCTCCGAGGCGGCCGTGAGCGCCGTCGCGGGCGTCGTCGTCGCGATGGCCGTCGGGCTGCCGGCGTTCGGCGCCTGGTCGATGTGCCAGCGCGTCTACTACGCGTACGAGGACGCCAAGGGCATGGTCCCCGTCCAGGCCGCGATGGCGGGCGTCGTCGTCGCCGGGACGCTGCTCGGGCAGGCGGTGCTCCCCCACAGCGCGTGGGTGGCCGGCGCGGGCCTGTCGATGAGTGCGTCGTACCTGCTCGGGACGCTCATGGCGATGCGGGCCCTGCGCCGACGGCTCGGGGGTGACGTCGACGGCGCCCACGTGCTGCGCACGCACGCCCGCGCCGGTCTCGCGACGGTCGCGGCGGCCGCGGTGGGCGTCGCCGTGCTGCTCGTCGTGCAGGTCGTCGGCCCGGGCGGCGTCGTCGGCGCCCTGGTGCAGTGCGCGGTCGTCGGGACGGTGATGGTGCTGGTGTACGTCGGCGGGCTGAAGCTGCTGCGCGTGCGCGAGCTGGACCAGCTCGTGGGGCCGCTCGTCCGGCGCCTGCGGGGGCGGCGCTGACGGCGGGCCGTCTAGCATGCTCACGGGACGCGCGGCCGCGCGTCCCGCCGACGTACGTCTCGGAGGTGGCACGGTGACGGAGCAGGTCGGGCCGGGCACGGTGCTCGCGGGGCGCTACCGGGTGGTCGACCCGCTGCCGTCGGACCTCGAGGGCGTGTCCGTGTGGCAGGCCACCGACCAGATCCTCGACCGACCCGTCCGTGTCCGCGTCCTGCGCTCGGGCGCTGTCGCGCCCGCTCTCGACGCCGCGCGCCGCGCCGCGCTCGTGACGGACGCGCGCCTCGTGCGCG
This sequence comes from Cellulomonas iranensis NBRC 101100 = JCM 18110, assembly GCF_001552375.1. GTDB lineage: Bacteria > Actinomycetota > Actinomycetes > Actinomycetales > Cellulomonadaceae > Cellulomonas > Cellulomonas iranensis. Next base: position 55,547 of record NZ_BCRB01000013.1, read on the forward strand.
TCCTCGACGTCGGCACCCACGAGGGCGTCGGCTACGTCGTGTCCGAGCAGATCACCGGGGCGTCGCTCGCGCAGCTCGTGGAGCGCGGCGCGCTCACCCCGGACCAGGCGCGTGCCGTCGTCGGCGAGGCCGCCGCCGCGCTCGAGGTCGCGCGGCGTCGCGGTGTGCACCACCTCGCGCTGCGCCCGTCCGTCGTCCACGTGTCCTCCGACGGACGCGTCGTGGTCTCGGGGCTCGCGATCGACGCCGCGCTGCTGGGCATCGCACCGACCGACGCGCGCGAGACCAGCCGGCGCGACGCCGTCGACCTGGTGCGCCTGCTGTACACGGGCCTCACCGGTCGGTGGCCGGCGGCCGACGACGACACGGTGTCGCCGCGCGTCCCGGCCGCACCCGTCCTCGACGGGACGGTCGTGCCGCCCGCCGAGCTCGAGGCGGGTGTGCCCAACGACCTCGACACGCTGTGCTCGGTGACCCTCGGCCCGCACGAGGACGGCCCGCACTCGCCGGGCGACCTGGTGCACGAGCTCGAGCCGTGGGGCGAGATCCGCATCGGGCGGTCGGTCGACGACCGCGACGACGCGGGCGCGGGCGGCGCTGTCGCCGCGGCGGCCGCGGCCACCGCGCCCGAGGTGCCCGCCGAGCCGGTGCGCGTGGCACGGCAGTCCGTGCGCTCGGCCTTCGACGAGCTCCCGCAGGGCGTCTCGCGCCCCGGCACGCCCCCGCCGGCGGCGCCGACGCGGTCGAGCGCGATCCCCCCGGCGCGCACGTCCGCGCAGCCCACCGCGGCCGCCGCCGCGACGCCGACGCTCCCCGCGTCGCTCCCGCCCGTGCACCAGGCCCCCGCGGCCCCCGCGCAGGAACCGGGCTGGGACGGCGGCCTCGGCTTCACCGAGGACCCGTTCGCGTTCGTCGAGGAGGACGAGGCGCCGCGACGCCGGTTCGACCCGACCGCGCTCGTGCTCGTGGTCGTCGGCGTGGCCGTCCTCGTCGGGCTCGTCGTCGCCGCACGCGCGCTGTTCGTCCAGCCGGACCGCGGCGAGGCCGGCACGGGGACGCAGACCGAGGCGACGCCCACCCCCGGTGGCGACCCGTCCGACGGCGGGGCCGCGGCTCCCGAGGAGCCGCCCGCGGAGGAACCCCCGGCCGGTCCGCCGCCCGCGATCGCCGGCATCCGCACGCTCGACCCGACCAACCCCGAGGGCGAGCGCGTCGAGAACACCGAGCGCGCGATCGACGGCGACCCGTCGACGTTCTGGTTCTCCTACACGTACAACCGCCCCGACTTCGGCGGTCTGAAGGAGGGCATCGGCATCGAGGTCCGCCTCGCCGAGGAGACCACCGTCAGCGGCGTGACCCTCGCCGTGAACGGCACCGGCGGCGGCGTGGAGGTCCGGTCGACCACCGGGGACGCCCCGACGCAGGGCGACGTCCTCGCGTCCGGGACGCTCGGCCCCACCACCGACCTGACGTTCGCCGAGCCGGTCCGCACGGGCTCGCTCGTGCTGTGGTTCACCGAGCTGCCCACCAACGCGGCCGGGCAGTTCCGGCTCGAGATCACCGAGATCACCGTCTCCTGACCGGGTCCGCGCCCGGGCCGCCCCCGGTGCGGACACGCGGCGCGACGGGAACAACCGCGCCCTACGATCGGTTGCACGAGCCGTCATCAGGGCCGCCCAGCGGCCCCGTCGCCCGCCCGCGACGCCGACCGACACAGCGAGGCACCCCGTGACCGAACCCGCCGCCCAGCCCATCTCCGACGTGCGCGACCTCGTCATCGTGGGGTCCGGCCCGGCCGGGTACACCGCCGCGATCTACGCCGCGCGCGCGGGCCTGTCGCCCGTCGTCGTCGCCGGCTCCGTGACCGCGGGCGGCGCCCTCATGAACACCACCGAGGTCGAGAACTTCCCCGGCTTCCCCGACGGGATCCAGGGCCCCGAGCTCATGGACTCGATGCAGAAGCAGGCCGAGAAGTTCGGCGCCGAGGTGCTGTGGGACGACGCGACGTCGCTCGACCTCACGGGTGACGTCAAGGTCGTCACGACCGGCAGCGGCGACGTGTTCCGGGCCCGCGCGGTGATCCTCGCGACCGGCTCCGCGTACCGCGAGCTGGGGCTGCCCGACGAGAAGCGGCTGTCCGGCCGCGGCGTGTCGTGGTGCGCGACGTGCGACGGCTTCTTCTTCCGCGACCAGGACATCCTGGTCGTCGGCGGCGGCGACTCCGCGGTCGAGGAGGCGACGTTCCTCACCCGCTTCGGCAAGAGCGTGACGATGGTGCACCGCCGCGACGAGCTGCGGGCGTCGAAGATCATGGCCGACCGCGCGTTCGCGGACCCGAAGATCTCGTTCGCGTGGAACTCCGAGGTCGCCGCGATCCACGGCGACGAGAAGGTCACCGGCGTGACGCTGCGCGACACCGTGACCGGCGAGGAGCGCGAGGTCGGCGCCGGCGGCCTGTTCGTCGCGATCGGCCACGTGCCGCGCACGGACCTGCTGCTCGGCCAGGTCGAGCTCGACGAGAACGGCTACGTGCAGGTCGAGGGCCGGTCGACGCGCACCAACCTCACGGGCGTGTTCGCGTGCGGCGACGTCGTCGACCACACGTACCGGCAGGCCATCACGGCCGCGGGCTCGGGCTGCGCCGCCGCGCTCGACGCGCAGCACTACCTCGCCGGCCTGACGCCCGTCGCGGACCCGATGGTGCCGGGCTCGGCGCTCGTGCCCGAGGACGAGGTCGCGCGATGAGCACGACCGACGTCACCGACCTCACCTTCGAGCAGGAGGTGCTGCGCAGCGACCTGCCCGTCGTCGTCGACTTCTGGGCGACGTGGTGCGGCCCGTGCCGCATGGTGTCCCCCGTGCTCGACGAGCTGGCGGACGAGTACGCGGGCCGCGTCAAGGTCGTCAAGGTCGACACCGACGAGAACCCCGGGCTGCGTGACGACTACAAGATCCAGTCGATCCCGTACATCGCGTTCTTCGCGGGCGGCGAGCTCAGCCACGCGGTGATCGGCGCCAAGCCGAAGGCGACGCTCAAGCAGTCGTTCGAGGAGCTGCTCGAGACCGCCGCCGAGGCCTGACGACGCGGAGGGACCGGGTCGCTCGCCGGACGGGTGCCCGGGACCTCCGGGCCGGCGTGCCACACTCGGTCGATGACCACCGTGCCCCAGCCCGACCGCAGGACGTCGGGCCACCCCACGTCCGCGGCCGCCGCCGGCACCCGTCTCGACCCCTGGCTCGGCGCGTACGCCGAGCGCACGGGCGGCATGCGGGCCTCCGAGATCCGCGCGCTGTTCTCCGTCGCCAACCGCCCCGAGGTCGTCTCGCTCGCCGGCGGCATGCCGTACCTCGCGCGTCTGCCGCTGGACCAGCTCAGCGACATCGCGGCGCGCGTCGTGGCCGAGCGCGGGCTCGTCGCGCTGCAGTACGGCTCCGGCCAGGGCGACGAGACGCTGCGCGAGCAGATCCTCGAGGTCATGCGTCTGCAGGCCGTCGAGGCGCACCCCGACGACGTGGTCGTCACGACCGGGTCCCAGCAGGCGCTCGACCTCGTGACCCGCGTGTTCGTCGACCCCGGCGACGTCGTGGTCGCGGAGGCCCCGTCGTACGTCGGCGCGCTCGGCGTCTTCCGCGCCTACCAGGCGGACGTCGTGCACGTGCCGATCGACGAGCACGGCCTGGTGCCCGGGGCGCTCGACGAGACGCTCACGGCGCTCGCCGCGGCCGGACGACGCGTCAAGCTGCTGTACACGGTGCCGAACTTCCACAACCCGGCCGGTGTCTCGATGTCCACCGAGCGACGCCCGCGGGTCCTCGAGATCGCGCGTCGCCACGGCGTCCTGGTGGTCGAGGACGACCCGTACGGCCTGCTCGGGTTCGAGGGCGAGCCGCGCCCGGCACTGCGGTCGCTGGACGACGAAGGCGTGCTGTACCTCGGGTCGTTCTCCAAGACCTTCGCCCCCGGGTACCGGGTCGGGTGGGTGGTCGCGCCGCACGCCGTGCGCGAGAAGCTCGTGCTCGCCAGCGAGTCGGCGATCCTCTCCCCGTCCAACTCGTCGCAGCTCACGGTGTCGACCTACCTGTCGACGTGCGACTGGCGGTCGCAGATCAAGGACTACCGCGAGATGTACCGCGAGCGGCGCGACGCGATGGTCGGCGCCCTGGCGGACCTCATGCCCACGGCGTCCTGGACCGTGCCCGAGGGCGGCTTCTACACGTGGGTGCGGCTCCCCGAGGGGCTCGACGCCCGCGAGATGCTGCCGCGCGCGGTCACGGCGCTGGTGGCGTACGTGCCGGGCACGGCGTTCTTCTTCGACGGTCGCGGCGCGGACCACATGCGCCTGTCGTTCTGCTACCCGACGCCCGAGCGGATCCGCGAGGGCGTGCGTCGGCTCGCCGGGGTCGTCACGGCCGAGCGGGACCTCGTCGAGCTGTTCGGGGCGTCCGGGACCGTGCCGCGCGACGCGGTGCAGTCTCCCGGGCCGGACGTCGTCTGACGTGGCCGCAACGGAGGGGCGGACGCCCCCTGACGCCGACGCGCCCACGGTCGCCGTCCTCGCGGGCGGGCTGTCGCACGAGCGCGACGTGTCGCTGCGCTCGGGCCGGCGCGTCGCCGAGGCGCTGCGCTCCACCGGCCTCGAGGTCACGGTGCACGACGTCGACCCCGACCTCGTCCCGGCGCTCTCGCAGCTCCGCCCCGACGTGGTGTGGCCGTTGCTGCACGGCGCCGGCGGCGAGGACGGCTCGGTGCGTGACGTCGTCCGGATGCTCGGTCTGCGCGTGCTCGGGTCCGACGCGCGCGCGAGCCGCGTCGCATGGAGCAAGCCCGTCGCGAAGACCGTGCTCGCACGCGCGGGGGTGGCGACGCCCGAGCACGTCACGCTCCCCCAGTCGCTGTTCCGCGAGCTCGGCGCGGCGCAGGTGCTCGACCTCGTGGTCGGGCAGCTCGGGCTGCCGCTCGTGGTGAAGCCCTCCCGCGGCGGGTCGGCGCTCGGCGTCACGCTGGTGACGACGCGCGACGCCCTGCCGGGGGCCATGGTCGAGTGCTTCTCCTACACGGACACGGCGCTCGTCGAACGGGCCGTCACGGGCACCGAGGTCGCCGTGAGCGTCCTCGACACGGGCGACGGGCCGTTCGCGCTGCCCGCCGTGGAGGTCGTCACGGACGGTCCCTACGACTACGACGCGCGTTACAGCCCGGGCCGCACCGAGTACTTCGCGCCCGCGCGACTGGACGCCGCCACGGCGGCGGACGTCGCGGAGGTCGCCGTGCGGGCTCATCGCGCCCTCGGCCTGCGCGACGTGTCACGCACCGACCTGGTGGTCGACGCGGCCGGCGTCCCGTGGTTCCTCGAGGTCAACGTCGCGCCCGGCATGACCGAGACGTCGCTCCTCCCGCAGGCCGCCGAGGCGGCCGGGCACGACCTGGGACGCCTGTACCGCGCGCTCGTGGACGCCGTCGCACGCCGCTGAACTGCGAAGAAGCAAGTCGTACATACGGTTGCCACGTCGATGTACGTTGCCGTCGACGACCGGCACGGCGCGACCGCACCCGCTGCGCGCAGGCCGAGTCGACCGCCTCGTCCCCTCGGCGCTGGGGCGCGGCCGGGTCGACGACGACGGCCGGGCGCCTGACGCCCGTCGAGCACGGTCGGCACCTCGCCGGCACGGGAGCCCGGTCAGGGCCGCAGGACGCCCGGGTCGTCGGGAGCGAGGGCCGTCAGGATGCGGTTGAGGTCCTGCACCGACGCGAACTCGACGGTGAGCTTGCCACGCGACTTGCCGAGGTCGACCTTCACGCGCGTCTCGAAACGGTCCGACAGCCGAGCGGCCAGGTCGTCCAACGCCTCGTTCCGGACGCCGGCACGCGGCCGCGGACGTCGCGTCGGCGCGGTCTCGTCCCCACCCAGCGCGACGATCTCCTCGACCGCGCGCACCGAGAGCCCCTCCGACACGATCCGCTGCGCGAGACGCTCGATGGCCGCACCGTCCGCCAGGCCCAGGAGCGCCCGCGCGTGCCCCGCCGACAGGACGCCCGCCGCGACGCGGCGCTGCACCAGCGGCGGCAGCTTCAGCAGCCGCAACGTGTTGGAGATCTGCGGACGCGACCGGTGGATCCGCGTCGCGAGCTCCTCGTGCGTGCAGCCGAAGTCGTCGAGGAGCTGCTGGTAGGCGGCCGCCTCCTCGAGCGGGTTGAGCTGGGCTCGGTGCAGGTTCTCCAGGAGGGCGTCGCGCAGCAGGTCGCCGTCCTCGGTCTCCCGCACGATCGCCGGGATCGTGGCGAGGCCCGCCTCCTGCGTCGCGCGCCAGCGCCGCTCCCCCATGATCAGCTCGTAGCCGTCGCCCACAGCACGCACGACGACCGGCTGCAGCACGCCGATCTCACGGATGGACCCCACGAGCTCGGCCAACGCGTCCTCGTCGAAGACCACGCGCGGCTGTCGAGGGTTGGGCCGGATCGACGTGACGGGGAGCTCCGCGAATCGCGCCCCGGGGACCGGGACCAGGCCGTCCGTGTCGACCGACGCGGCCGCGCCACCCGCGACGACGTCGGTGGCTGCCGCCGCGTCACCCGCATCGACGTCCGCGGCTGCCGCCGCGTCGACGGTGTCCGCGGTGGGGGCGCCGGCCGCGATCGCGGACGCGTCCTCGACGGCCGGGTCGACCGTGCTCGCGGCCGACGCGGCCCGCTCGTCCTTGCGCGTGTCGGGGAAGAACACGTCGACGGGACGGTCCCCGGTGCTGCGCGGGGTCTCCAGACCCGTGGGGATCAAGGCCCCCAGTCCGCGGCCGAGGCCGCGACGCTTCTCGCTCACTGGTCCTCCTGGGCGGGCGTGGCCGGCACGGGCACGCCGTCGGTACGGGTGGTGGCCTGCACGGCACGCTCCGCGAGCTCGCGGGCCGCCTCGAGGTACGCGAGGGCGCCCGACGAGCTGCCGTCGTACGTGATGACGGTCTGCCCGTAGCTGGGCGCCTCGGAGATCCGGACGGACCGCGGCACCGTCGTGCGCAGCGTCTGCTCCGGGAAGTGCGTCCGCACCTCCTCGGCGACCTGCTGCGCGAGGTTGGTGCGCGCGTCGTACATCGTGAGGAGGATCGTCGAGACGGCGAGCCGCGGGTTCAGGTGCGCCTGGATGAGGTCGATGGTCTTGAGCAGCTGCGACAGGCCCTCGAGTGCGTAGTACTCGCACTGGATCGGGATCAGGACCTCGCGTGCCACGACGAACGCGTTGACCGTCAGCAGGCCGAGGCTCGGGGGGCAGTCGACGAAGACGTAGTCGATCCGCTCGTGGCCGTTGTCGGTGCGCCACGTCAGGTAGTTGTCGAGCGCGGTCCGTAGCCGGGTCTCACGGGCCACCATGGAGACGAGCTCGATCTCGGCCCCGGAGAGGTCGATCGTCGCCGGCAGGCACCACAGGCCCGGGACGTCGGGGCTCTGCTGGACCGCCTCGTGCATGGGCGCGCCGTCGACGAGCACCTCGTAGATCGACGGCGTCCCCGCGCGGTGCTCGATGCCGAGAGCGGTCGACGCGTTCCCCTGCGGGTCGTTGTCGAGGACCAGGACCTGCAGGCCCGCCTGCGCGAGCGCGGCCGCGAGGTTGACGGTCGTCGTCGTCTTGCCGACGCCGCCCTTCTGGTTGGCGACCGTGATGACCCGCGTCCGCGGCGGTCGGGGGAACTTCCGCCCGCGCAGCTCGATCCTGCGGCGGGCGTCGAGCTGCAGCTCGGCGAGCAGCGGCGTGTCGTCCGACGCGCGCGGCAGGCTGTCGACGATCGCGGCGCGACGGGCCTCCTCCGGGTCACCCGCGGGGCTCGGCGCACCGGTCGCGCTCTCGGTCCCGGGGGCGGGGTCCTGCTGGTCGTCCACGGGTCCTCTTTCGTCCTCACGCGCCGCGCGGGCGGTGTTCGTGCTGGTCAGAGCGGTGTCGGCGAGCGTCGCACGCACCTGGTCGAGCGCACGCGGCTCAGCGGGGCGCTCCCCCGGAGGTGCGGACGACGTGTCACCAGCGCCCACCGCCACGCCGTCCGACGGGTCGGGCTGCCGCGCACGGCCGTCCGCGTCGTCAGGTGGCCCGTCCGGGGTCGTGCCGTCCGGCTGCTCAGTCTCCCACGCGTACACCGCTCCCAGCTGCGTCACCGAGACGGGGCGCGGACGGGCGCCACGACGCGGGCGTGCATCCTCAGTCGTCGCGGCGTCGTCCAGCGCGGTGGGTGCGGGGGCCTCCCCTTCGACCGCCAGGGTCGACGTGGTTCCACGTGAAACGACGTCGTGCGGTGGGACGTGGGTGGCGCCTTCGGGGCCCGGGTCGACGCCCTCGTCCGCGGCCTCGCCGTGCGTCGCGGTCTCCGTCGCGGCACCAGCGCCGTCCTGGACCTCGGCTTGGGTGCTGTCGTCCACGCCGGGAGGCGCTTCCGTGTCGCGGCCGTGCGTGTGGACTCCAGCGGCCGCATCGGTCTCGGTGTCCGGCCCCGCGCTCCATCGGGGCACGCCGCCGGCGGTCGGTACAGACGTGGTCGACGGTCCGGGCACGTGGTCCCCGTCGGCTCCGCCGTCCTGCTCGGCCTGGGCCTCGTCGACGGCGACGGAGCTCGCGACCGACGGGCCGCGGGAGAGGTCGGCGGTCGCCGGCCACTGCGGGCTCGTCGCCCCGGCCACGGCTCCACGGGACGACCACGCCGGAGTGACCGGCGCCTCGGACGGCGTCGCGCCCGCGGCGGGACGGTGATCGGGAGGGCTTCCGGGCTGCCACTCGTCGGCCGGCGGCACTGCCGGTACGGGGACGTCGGTCGCCGGCGTCGCAGCCGCCGCGCGAGCAGCCGCCGCCTTCTCTTCGCGGCGCTTCTTCCTACCGAACACCTCGCACCCTCCTCACCGCGGTCACGACGCGTGTCGGTTCGGTCCCCGGGATGGTCACGGCCTCGTGCACGCGACCGTCGACCAGCCCGACCGCTCGCATCGCCTTCGCGGCTGCCGCGAGCTCGCCCTCGGCGCGGGCGCCCTTCATCGCGACCACCGTCCCGCCGTCGCGGACGAGTGGGGCGGTCCACCGGTAGAGCTTGTCCAGCGCGGCGACGGCACGCGCGGTCACGGCGTCGGCCTCGATCGCACCGTCGAGCTCCTGCGCCCGCGCACGTCTGACCTCGACGTTCGGGAGCGCGCAGCGCGCGACCACGTCGTTCAGCCACGCGACCCGCCGTTCCATGGGCTCGACGAGCACCACCTCGGCGTCGGGGAGCATGGCCGCCACGACGATCCCGGGCAGACCGGCCCCGGATCCCACGTCCACGACCACTCCGGTCTGCGGGAGGTACGGCACCACCGCTGCCGAGTTGAGCAGGTGCCGCTCCCACAACCGCGGGATCTCTCGTGGGCCGATGAGCCCGCGCAGCTCACCCTCCTCGACCAGGTAGTCCCGGAAGGTGCGGACCGCCACCCACGCGTCGGCGAAGAACTCGGGCAGCCGCGGGTCACCGTCCCACGGGTCAGGCTCGTTCGCTGCGAGATCCGGTGACTGGTCCTGCACCCGGTGGCTCCTGTTCCACGTGAAACGAGCGGTCGACTCGACGGTGGCACGGCCCGTTCGTCGCGCCCCTACGCTACCCCGCCGCATACCGCCGGACCGGGAGGCCCGCGCCTGCGATCGCGTGCGCGACCTCCCGATGCGTGCGCGTGCCCGAGCGGCAGCCGGACGCTCGGCATCGCCGTGCCGGACCCTCCGGATGGCGACGCGACGCAGCGGCGCACGAGCGACAGGGGGTGCTGGACCGGCACCCAGCACTCAGCAACGAGCACCAAGCACCCGGCACCCAGCAATGAGCACCGAGCACCGAGCACCGAGCACCGAGCGTGCATGACGTGCCGCATCGGTCGAACGGACGGTGCGGGAACGGCTGGAAGGCTGACGCGGAGGCGGTCCTCGGGGCGGCTGGTGCAGCGATCGGGCTCGCGGCCACGCGGTCGCTCGTGTCGACACCATCCGATCCTCGCGCGGTGTGGACGAACCGCTGCGGTCGGGTGCCGAAGTGCGCCCCCCGTCCGCGCCCGCTCGGTGGGAAGTTCCTCGGCGCCCCCACCAGGTGCCGCTGACACATTGACGCGCAGCCTGTCGCGGCACGTGTGCGCAGACCCGGACACTCGCGCTGACCCGCCGCCTCGGGTGGCGGGTCACGCTGAGGTGCCACGCGAACGTGTCCACCGCTCGAGCCCCGCACGAGGTCGATCCCGGCACGGGCACCGGAGCACGCCGTTTGGCGATGCGCAGCAGGACGTCGTCCTCGGTTGGACCGCACTGCTCCGCCCCTCGGTGCAGGCGCAAGCGCGCGGCGGCGGCGGGCCCTCCGCAGCGGTCGCTCCCTCGACCGCGTCGGTCCCCTCCCATGGAGGCAGGCTCGGCCGCCCTCCGCGGAAGCGCTGGCCGACGCCGCGCTGATCTCCTCGTGTCGAGCCACTTCGGTAGACGTGCGGCGCTTCCGCCTTTCGGCGGCCGTCCCATCGGCGTTGCGCGGGCGCTCGACCACGCTTCTGACACGCGCGGCTGCGCGTCCGTGGCAGTCGCACGTGCTGCACCCAGCTGATCGACCGAGTCTGGCGAGAGCCCCCTCGACTGCTGCAGTCGGAGTGGTCACGATGAGCAACTCCCCGCGCTGCGGTTCGACGACGGTCGCTCCCGCGCCATCGCAGGCGCTCAGCCGGTGCTACCGCCCCGACTGCCTTCCAGCGAGCACCTCAAGGTACGAGCACCCGCCGCGGCGTGCGTGCACCGGTGGGCGACTCGTCGTCCGGCGGAGGGCTGCTGACTCCCCCGTCACCGCACAGCGAAGACGGCGCGACGCTCTGTCAACCCGACCACGATCTGCCGTCCACGCTCACACTCAACCTCACGCTCACGCCCACGCTCACGCCCAACCTCACGCTCACGCTCACGGCGAGGCTCACCACTGGTCGCCGCGCCGGACGGGCCTTCCAGTGGACAGGGCGCGTCCGCCGAGCCGGCGTGCCCCTCGTGGGTCGGACCCCGATCTCGACAGTCCACCTCGGAGGGAGTCCCCACGTCCGCCGCGCGCACCACGCCACCACAAGCGGCGGGTGCCACACGGGCTGCTTCCTCCTCATGTGCCGCGCCGTAGCGAGTTGCTCCCTAGCCGTCGCATCGAGGACTCCCGCGGGCCCGGGGTCGCGGACGTTCGCGCCGGAGCACTGCGCGCCCCAGGACCCCCGTTGCCGCGCGAGGCCTGCATCGCCACTGCCCCTGGCCTCCCGCACGCCGTCGAGCGGGCGGCCCTCGTTCCCGCCAGCCGGGTGCTCATGGAACGGTCGATCGCACGCAGCATTGCCCGACATGAAGGAGCGCCCCGCGCCCTCAGGACGTGTCCACGCCAAGCAGTCCGCCAGTTCCACGTGAAACGCCGCGTGGCATGCGGTGTTGGCGAAGACTCATCGAGCCACCAAGAGGGCTCCCCTCTATGTCGCGGTTGCACGTGAGACCCGCGACGTGGCATCAATCCATCGTGTTCCACGTGAAACCGTGAGCCGGGTCCTCCCGCGCGGGGTGCCGCGTGCAGACGGAACAAGGGCTCTCTGATACCTCTCCGCGTGGAGACGAGCCTCGCCCCGTGCGGCGTGGTCCGACGCGACGTGACGCCCGGCAGAAGTCCGCAGCCGGGCGGCACGTCTCTGCGCGGCCAGCCTTGCGCACGACGGCGCCAGCGCCGCGGCCTCTTCGATATGAGGGCATCGCGGTACTCGTGGCGTAGTCGTCGCGTCAGAACTCAGCCAGAACGAATGCGTCGGAGCGCGACGTGAGCGTCGACGCTCGTGACTCGAGGATCCGGCTCGCACGAAGCTCACCGACCGGTCGAGACCTCGCCGCTCGCCACAGCCTCCCTGCATGCTCGCGCCCTTCACCGCGCGTGAGGATCCCCGTGAGGGCTGGCGGTCTAGTGTCACCGGCGGGGTCACCCCGACGGACCCCACGAGGGAGCATCCATGTGCGCCTTGGCTGGTAGGTGACGGTCGAGCTGGATACGCCCATGTGGCCGTCCACCTCAGCCAAGAACTCACGCCTCCCCGTGACGCACCCCGGCCGCACCGCCCTGCGGGGCACACCCGAAGGAGCGGCGGTGAAGCGTGCGTGCCGGCGCCACGTGCCCGCGCCGCTCATCCTTGGCCGCTGCCGACCACAGCCAGTCGAGGCCGCCTCGCACCTGACGCTCCTCGCCTGGCGCGGCTGGGTCTCCGGTCACGGCGGAAGTTCTCGACATCTCGCCGGACTGCGGGGACCAAGAGGCGTCCGCCTCCGTTCCACGTGAAACCGTCCGGCGGACGGCGCAGGCGGCACCCCGTGCTTGCATCCACCTCGCCGGGCGCTCGGCGCGCCGCCAACGGCCGCCGACCGCGCATGGCGATGAGCACCACCTCCTCACGACTCACAGCGCCGTCCACCCACGCGGCGCCGCGGCGCTCGCGTAGCGTCGGCGAGCTCAGTGCGTCGTCGGCGAGCTCAGCAACCCGTTGGTGAGCTCAGCATCTCGTCGGTGCGCTCAGGATCTCGGGCCGCAGCGTCGACGAAGGATGGGTCGAGCGTCGTCGCCCTGACCCGCGAGCCGCAGCCCGGCCAAGCGCACTGACCCACGGCCCCACGCACAGCGGCGCGAGGAACCACCGCCCCGACGCCCCCGCCGCGCGACGTCGGCGTTCTGAGCAGCACCCACGCATCCACAACTCGCGGGTGCTGTCGTGCGCCCCGCGCCTCAGCTCACCGACCCATGACCGGCGACTGCCAGCGCCGCGGCCGACCCCACGGACCACGATGTCTGAGCTCACGACGGTGAACCCGAGTCGCTGGACCAGCGCGAGCCACGCGCACTCGCGCGGCAACACCGCACACGGTTCTACCGTCGACCGTCAACCGCCGCCGGCCCCGTTCCACGTGAAACACGCGGGCGCCCCGCGCCGCCGAGGGCGCGCAGCGACCACCGTCCCGACGCAGCCGACGCAGCCGACGCAGCCGACGCAGCCGACGCAGCCGACGCAGCCGACGCAGCCGACGCAGCCGACGCAGCCGACGCAG
>NZ_BCRB01000014.1 GCF_001552375.1 Cellulomonas iranensis NBRC 101100 = JCM 18110
CGGCTCGCGCTGCGCGCCCGCCTGCGCGACCCCGACGGGGTGACCGCGCTGGTCACGGCGTTCCTGCACCCGGTCGACGCGGACCCGGCCGACCTGCCGCCGGCCGCCGCGCCCGCGGCGGAGCGCGGCGGGGTCTACCGCTCGCTGCTGTGCGCGCACCCGCCGTTCCAGATCGACGGGAACCTCGGGTTCACGGCGGGCCTCGCCGAGGTGCTCGTGCAGGCGCACCGCCGCGGTCCGGACGGCGTGCGCGAGGTGCACCTGCTGCCCGCGCTGCCCGCCGCGTGGCCGTCCGGACGCGTCCGCGGGCTGCGGCTGCGCGGCGGGCTGCGGCTCGTGGACCTCGCGTGGCGGGACGGGCGCGTCGTGCGGGCCGTGCTCGCGGCGGAGCGCCGCGTCGTCGTCGACGTGCGCGAGGGCGCCGAGCGCCGGCAGGTCGTGGTGCGCCCGGGCGAGCCGACGGTCGCGGTGGGCTGACCCGCCGCGGCGGTGCGGGGAGGGCCGTCAGGCGGGCGCCGGGGCCGTGGACTCCCGGACGACGAGCTCGGTGGCCAGGTCGATCCGCAGGTTCGCCGGGCGCTCGCCGGCGGCCAGGCTCAGCACCATCTGCGTCGCGGTGCCGGCCATCTCGCGCAGCGGCTGGCGCACGGTCGTGAGCGACGGCCCGAGCCACTGCGCGAGCGGGATGTCGTCGTAGCCCACGACCGAGACGTCCTCGGGGATCGACAGGCCCAGCTCGCGCACGGCGCGCATGACGCCGAGGCACTGGTAGTCGGAGCCCGCGAAGATCGCGGTGGGGCGGTCGGCGCGCTGCAGCAGCCGCAGGCCGTGCTCGTACCCGCCCGTGACGTGGAAGTCGCCCCAGCGCACCAGCTCGGGGTCGGCCTCGACGCCGGCCTCGGCGAGCGCGCTGCGGTAGCCGTCGACGCGGGCGCGCGAGCACAGCACGTCCGGAGGCCCGGCGATGACGCCGATGCGCCGGTGCCCGAGCGCGAGCAGGTGGCGGGTCGCGATGAGACCGCCGTTCCAGTTGTTGGACCCCACGGTGGGCACGCCGGCCGGCGGCTCGCCGAACGTGTCGACGACCACGAACGGGATGGAGCGCGACTCGAGCTGGTGGCGCTGCGTCGCGTCGAGCGTCGAGAGCACGAGCAGCACGCCGAGCGGGCGGCGCGCGAGGATGTCGTCGATGAGGTCCTGCGGCGGGCGGTGCGCACCGCCGAGCTCGGACAGCACGACGCCCACGCGGCGCGCCGCCGCGGCGTCCTCGACGCCCTTGATGACCTCCTGGGCCCACGCGTTGTCGATGTGGTGGAACACCAGGTCGATGAGGCTCGGGTCGCCCGAGCCGCGCCCGCGGCGCCGGCGGTAGCTGTGCTCCTCGAGGATCGCCTCGACGCGGGCCCGCGTGGCCGCGGCCACGTCCGCGCGGCCGTTGAGCACCTTGGAGACCGTCGGCACGGAGACCCCCGCGAGCGTCGCGATCTCGGCGATGGTGACGGTGCGTCGTCCGTCGGTCGACGTGGTCACGGGGCCTCCTCCGGCCGGGCTCGCCTGACTGCGGGTGGTGACGTCGTCGTCGGGTGCCCGTGATGTGTCCGCAAGTTTCGAGGGCACGGTAGCACCCGGGAGCGTGCCCGGGGGAGCGTCCGACAGGGCCGCTCGGCGCCGGTGCGCGGCCGTCGTGGGACGTCCGGGGCGCCGCCGGAGGCTGTCCCGGACACCCGTCCGGTCTCGGTTCGGCCACGGAGGTTGACGGCACCGCAAACGTTTGCCTAACGTGGCAGCCCTCACGTTCGGCGGAATGGGCCGCCGACACGTTTCGACCACGAGGGCGTGGAGAACCGATGCAGGCGGAGCAGCACGAGACGGGGCCGGCGGACGCCGGGACGCCGCCGCACGACCACGTCCCGCACCTGACGAGCACCACCACCCCCGGGGTGCTCCTCACCCGCGAAGGGTGGTGAAGCCATGTCCACGCAGGACGGAGTGACCGTCGACGGCACGGTCGCCGCGCAGACGACGGTGGATCGCACGCAGCGCGCCGCCGCACCGGTCGCGCAGGGCGCCGGCCCGTCGGGCCCGCGCGACCGCGCGGCCCGCAGGCGCCGCGAGGGTCACGTCACGTGGGGGCGCGCGCTGCGCCGGGACTGGCAGCTGTACTCGCTGCTGGTCCTCCCGCTCGTGTTCTTCCTGGTCTTCCGCTACGTGCCGATGCTCGGCAACGTGATCGCGTTCCGCCGGTTCCGGCCGGGCGGCTCGATCTTCGGCGAGGAGTGGGTCGGTCTGCACTACGTGCGGATGTTCATCAACGACCCCACGTTCTGGAACGTCTTCCAGAACACCCTGGTGCTGGGCGTCCTCAGCCTCGTCATCATCTTCCCGCTGCCGATCGTGCTGGCGCTCATGCTCAACGAGCTCCGCTCGCAGCGGTTCAAGCGGGTCATCCAGACGATCTCGTACCTGCCGCACTTCATGTCGATCGTCATCGTCGCCGGCCTGGTGTTCCAGCTCACGGCCATGCGCGGCACGGTCAACCAGGTCATCACCGCGATCGGCGGCGACGCGATCGGGTTCATGCAGCTGCCCGAGTGGTTCCGCACCATCTACATCAGCTCCGAGATCTGGCAGACCGTCGGCTGGGGCACGATCCTCTACCTCGCCGCGCTGTCGACCATCGACCCGCAGCTCTACGAGGCCGCGCGCATCGACGGCGCCAACCGGTGGCGCCAGACGTGGCACGTCACGCTGCCCGGCATCCGGCCCACCATGGTCGTCCTGCTGATCCTCAACATCGGCACGTTCATGGCCGTCGGGTTCGAGAAGATCCTGCTGCTGTACAACCCCCTGCTCTACCCGACCGCGGACGTCATCGCGACGTACCTGTACCGCGTCGGCATCGGGTCCAGCCAGTTCTCCTACGCCACGGCCATCGGCCTGTTCGAGGCGCTCATCGGCCTCACCCTCGTCCTGTCGGCCAACGCGATCTCGCGCCGAGTGGTGGGAGCCTCCCTGTGGTGACCGTCGACAACGTCACGCGCCTCGACAAGAAGCTGTCGAAGCCGACCGTCCGGGCGGTCAAGGAGACGCGGGCCTACACCGCGTTCCGCGTCGTCAACGCGACGCTCCTCGTCCTCATCGCGGCGATCACGCTCTACCCGTTCGCGAACCTGGCCGCGCAGGCGTTCAGCTCCGAGTCGTACATCAACTCGGGGCAGGTCACGATCTGGCCGCGCGGCTTCAACCTCACGACGTTCGACCTCGTCATGAGCGACTCGATGTTCTGGCGCAACTACCAGAACACGGTCTACTACACGGTCGTCGCGACGCTCGTCGCGATGGTCCTCACCACCACGTACGCGTACGCGATCTCGAAGTACCGCCTCAAGGGGCGCAAGGTGTTCATCGGCATCGCCGTGTTCACCATGTTCTTCAACGGCGGCCTGATCCCCAACTACGTGCTGGTCAACGAGCTGGGCCTGCGCAACACCGTGTGGGCCATCGCGCTGCCCAACGCGATCAGCGTGTTCAACCTCCTGGTCATGAAGTCGTTCTTCGAGAACTTCTCGACCGAGCTCGAGGAGGCCGCCGAGATCGACGGCCTGAGCACGTACGGCAAGCTCTGGCGCATCGTCCTGCCGCTGAGCAAGGCGGTCATCGCGACGATGGTGCTGTTCTACGCGGTCGCGTTCTGGAACTCGTGGTTCGCCGCGTTCCTCTACATGGACCACCGCGAGCTGTACCCGGTGACCGTCTACCTGCGGAACCTCATCGCGGGCGCCACGAGCGTCGACGGCGCGGCCGGGTCCTCCGAGGCGACGCAGATCGCCGCCAACGTCAAGGCGGTGACGATGCTCCTCACCGTCCTGCCGATCGTGTGCCTGTACCCGTTCATCCAGAGGTACTTCGTGTCGGGCGTGATGCTCGGCTCGGTCAAGCAGTGACCTGATCGCCCCACCCGCGCCCCGCCGGGGTCGCGGTGCCACTTCCACGGATCCGGACGACGACGTTCCCCCGGAAGGAGAACCATGAGGACCACCAAGAAGCGGTCGGTGGCGTACGCCGCGACCGCCGCGACCCTCGCGCTGGCGCTGGCGGCCTGCGGCAGCGGTGGCGACGGCGGGGACGGCGACAAGCCGTCCGCCGAGGACATCGGCTCGGTCGGCGCGATGGAGGACTTCGCGGTCGGGACGACGTTCAAGGCGACGGAGCCGGTGACGTTCGGCCTGATGTACCGCGACCACCCGAACTACCCGCTCAAGGACGACTGGGACATCCTCACGAAGTTCAAGGAGAACCAGAACGTCTCCTTCGACATCACGTCGCGTCCGCTGTCGGACTGGGACCAGGCCAAGTCGGTCGCCATCGGCGCCGGCAACGCGCCCGACATCAT
This sequence comes from Cellulomonas iranensis NBRC 101100 = JCM 18110, assembly GCF_001552375.1. Taxonomy (GTDB): domain Bacteria; phylum Actinomycetota; class Actinomycetes; order Actinomycetales; family Cellulomonadaceae; genus Cellulomonas; species Cellulomonas iranensis. Next base: position 4,394 of record NZ_BCRB01000014.1, read on the forward strand.
CTCGGTGACGCACCCGGGCCAGGAGGTGCAGTTCGTCGCCGGCGGCGCGATCCTGCCGGTCAGCGACTACATCGACTACATGCCGAACTTCAAGGACAAGGTCGAGAAGTGGGACCTGCAGGACGACGTCGACCGGATGCGCCAGGAGGACGGCAAGTTCTACCTGCTGCCCGGCCTGCGTGAGTCGGTCCGCCCGATGTACACGTTCGCCGTGCGCAAGGACGTCTGGGAGCAGCTCGGCCTGAGCCTGGAGCCCGAGACGTTCGACGACTTCGCGGCCGACCTCGCGAAGGTCAAGGAGGCGTACCCCGACAAGTTCCCGATGTCCGACCGCTGGTCGGCCAACGGCCCGATCGAGGCGACGCTCAACATCGCGGCCCCGAACTTCGGCACCGCGGCCGGCTGGGGCTTCGGCGAGGGCACCTACTGGGACGCCGACGCCGAGGAGTTCGTCTACGCCGGTGCGATGGACGAGTACCGCGACCTGCTCGAGTACTTCCACGGGCTCGTCGAGGACGGCCTGCTCGACCCCGAGAGCCTCACGCAGGACGACGACCAGGCGCAGCAGAAGATCGCGTCGGGCCAGACGTTCGCGCAGCTCACCAACGACCAGGAGATCCTCAAGGTCCGCACCGCGTTCACCGAGCTGGGCACGCCCGGCGAGGTCACGATGATCCGCGTGCCGGCCGGTCCCGCGGGTGACTACGTCGCCGGCGGACGCCTCGTGAGCGGCGCGATGCTGTCGTCGAAGGTCAAGGACTCCGACCACCTCAAGGCGATGCTGCAGTACCTCGACTGGCTGTTCTACTCCGACGAGGGCCTCGAGTTCTCCAAGTGGGGCGTCGAGGGCGAGACGTACACCAAGGACGCCGACGGCAAGCGCACGCTCATGCCGGAGATCGACCAGAACGACCTCAACCCGGGCGCGCCCAAGAAGCTCAACGTCGACTACGGCTACCACAACGGCGTCTGGATGCTCGAGCACGGCTCGTCCGACGAGCTCGACCAGTCGATGCTGCGGCCCGAGGTCGTCGACTTCGTCTCGTCGATGTCGGACAAGGAGCTCGCGCCCGTCTCGCCGCCGGCCCCGCTCAACGAGCTCGAGCGCGAGCAGGTCTCGCTGTGGCAGACGGCCCTCAAGGACCACGTCTGGCAGAACACGGCCGCGTTCATCCTGGGCCAGCGCTCGCTGGACGAGTGGGACGCCTACGTCAAGGAGCTCGAGGGCAAGAACATGCAGCAGTACCTCGACGTCGTGAACGGCGCGCAGGAGCGCTTCGCCGAGAAGAACGGCTGACCGGTGACGGCCGGGTCGCCCTCCGCACCGGAGGGCGACCCGGCCGTCGCTCATCGGGGCCCGGCAGGGTCCCGCACCCCCGCACCACCCCGGCACGCCCCGACCCGTCCTTGGAGCACCGTGCGCACCGTCGTCCCGTCCCAGCCGTCCGGCCCCCTGCCCACGTCCTGGCGCGAGTGCGTCGGCACCGGGCGCATGAACCTCGCGCTGCGCGCGGACTACCGCGACTCGCTCGCGCAGGTGCAGCGTGACATCGGCTTCCGGCACATCCGCGGGCACGGCCTGCTGTCGGACGACATGGGCCTGCTGCGCACCGACGAGGTCGACGGGTGCACGCACACGCGGTACGCGTTCACGTACGTCGACCAGGTGCACGACTTCTTCCTGGAGGTCGGGATCCGGCCGTTCCTCGAGCTCGGGTTCATGCCCTCGCAGCTCGCGTCGGGCGACCAGACCGTGTTCTGGTGGAAGGGCAACGTGACGCCGCCGCGCGACCACGCCGAGTGGGTCGCGCTCGTGCAGGCGCTGCTGCGGCACCAGATCGACCGCTACGGGATCGAGGAGGTCCGGCGCTGGCCGGTCGAGGTCTGGAACGAGCCGAACCTCGCGGGGTTCTGGAAGGACGCCGACCAGGCGGCCTACTTCCGGCTGTTCGAGGCCACGGCCCGCGCGGTCAAGGACGTCGACGCCGAGCTGCAGGTCGGCGGCCCCGCCATCTGCGGCGGCTCGGACGACGCGTGGTGGGCGCCGTTCGCCGACTTCGTGACGAGCCGCGACGTGCCGATCGACTTCGTCAGCCGGCACGCGTACGCGACCGGCCCGACGCAGGAGATCCCGTTCGGCACCTACCAGACGCTGCAGCCGCCGGCGTGGCTGCTCGGCGAGTTCGACGTGCCGCGCCGCTACCTCGAGGGCACGGCCCTCGCGGGCCTGCCGGTGCACATCACCGAGTTCAACACCTCGTACCGGCCCGACAACCCGATCCACGACACCGCGTACAACGCGGCCTACCTGGCACCCGTGCTCGCGGGCGGCGGCGACCTCGTCGACTCGTTCTCGTACTGGACGTTCTGCGACGTCTTCGAGGAGACGAACGTGCCGACGTCGTTCTTCCACGGCGGGTTCGGCATGCTCACGCACCGGCAGGTGCCCAAGCCGACCTACCACCTGTACGCGTTCATGGCGCGCATGGGACGCGACGTGCTGGCCCGCGGCGACGACCACCTCGTGTGCGCCGACCCCGACGGGCGCGTCACCGTGCTCGCGTGGCAGCCCGTGGGCGGCACCGAGGGCGGCGACGCCGCGGCCGAGCACCGCGTCGAGCTGTCGCTGCCCGTGCGCGGCGACGTCGCGTTCGCGCTGCGCGAGCGCGTCAACGAGCACGACGGCAACGCGTTCGCCGCGTGGCGCGAGCTCGGGCGTCCGATGTCGCCGACGTCGCGCGAGCTCGACCTGCTGCGCACGTGTGCGGCGCCCGCCGTCGAGCACGACGTGCTGCGCGCGCACGACGGCCGCGTCGACCTCGACCTCGCGCTGGCGCGCCACGAGGTGACGTTCGTCGAGCTGACGCCCGTGACGCCCACGCACCACGAGGGGCTCGACGACCGCCGCATCCTGGGCGTCGACGACGACCGGCTCGTCGCGGCGCACGAGCGCGTGCGAGCATGACGACGATGACGCAGCGCAGCGACCCGCTCGACGAGGTCGGCTCCGGCCCGCTCTCGCGGGGTGCCGCCGTCGTGCTCTGGGTCCTGACGATCAGCGTGCTCGTGGCGCTCACGGGCGGTGTGCCGCTCGCGCTCGTGCCGTTCCTCGCCGCCGACGCCGCCAACGTGTGGATCGTCGCGCTGCTCGCCCTGCCGCTCGGGCCCGCGCTGGCGGCCGCGATGTTCGCGTGGCGGCGGTTCCTCGCCGAGCGCGACCTGCACCCCGGGCGGCACTTCTGGCGCGGGTACCGCGTCAACGCGGTCGACGTGCTGCGCTGGTGGGTGCCGTTCGTGGCGGTGCAGGCGGTGATCGGCTTCTCGCTCGCGAACCGTGAGGCGGCCGGCGTGCCCGGTGCGTACGGCGTCGCGCTCGTGGTCCTGGCCGTCGCGACGCTGCTGTGGGCGGTGCTCGCGCTCGCGCTGTCGTCGCACCTGAGCCTGCGCACGCGCGACGTCGCGCGCCTCGCGTCGTACTACCTCGCGGCCCGGCCGCTCGTCACCCTCGGCGTGCTGTCGCTGCTCGTGCTGTGCACGGGGGTCGTGCTGTACACGTCCGACTGGGTGCTCGTGCTGCTCGCGGGTCTGCTCGCGCTGGCCGCGACGACCACCACCGAGCCCGTGGTCCGCGACGCGACCGCGCGCTTCACGGCCTGACCGGCCCCTTTCCCACGGGCCGTGCCCCGACGGCCCGGCCGTCCCCCGTCCGTCCCCACCCCACCGCGAGGTGTCCCGTGACCCTGCCCGCAGGCGACCACGTCCGCTACGGCGGCGACTACAACCCCGAGCAGTGGCCCGCGCCCGTGTGGGACGAGGACCACGCCGCGTTCGACCTCGCGCACGTCACGACCCTCACGGTCGGCGTGTTCGCGTGGGCGCACACGCAGCCCGCCGAGGACCGCTACGACTTCACGCGGCTCGACGCGATCGTCGAGCGCGTGCACGCCGAGGGGCGGCAGGTCGTGCTCGCGACGCCGAGCGGCGCGATGCCGCCGTGGCTCGCGCGTGCGTACCCCGACGCGTGCCGCGTCGACCTCGAGGGTCGCCGCCACGTCTACGGGCAGCGGCACAACCACTGCCCGTCGTCGCCCGCGTTCCGGCGGCTGTCGGTCGCGATGGCCGCGCGCCTCGCCGAGCGGTACGGCGACCACCCCGCGGTCGTCGCGTGGCACGTCGGCAACGAGTACGGCGGCGCGTGCTACTGCGACCTGTGCGCGGCGGGCTTCCGGGAGTGGCTGCGCGCGCGGTACGGCACGCTCGAGCGGCTCAACGACGCGTGGAACGCCCTGTTCTGGTCGCACGTCTTCGGGGACTGGGAGGAGGTCGTGCCGCCGTCGATGCTGTCGGAGCACTGGCGCGGGCCGAACCACACGGCGTTCCAGGGCATCACGCTCGACTACCGGCGCTACATGTCTGACCGCCTGCGCGAGGGCTTCGTCGCCGAGAAGGCCGCGATCCGCGAGCACGACGCGACGACGCCCGTGACGACCAACCTCATGGGCTTCTACCAGCCGGTCGACTACCACCGCTGGGCCGACGACCTCGACTTCGTGTCGTGGGACAACTACCCGCCGCTGCCCGACGACCCGCTGCGCACGGCCGCGCGCATGGCTGCGACGCACGCCGCGATGCGCGGCCTCAAGGGCGGTCAGCCGTTCTGGGTCATGGAGCAGACGCCGTCGATCACGGCGTCGCGCGACGTCAACCCCGTCAAGCGGCCCGGCGTGCTCGCGCTGTGGACGTGGCAGTCGGTCGCGCACGGCGCCGACGCGACCCTGTACTTCCAGATGCGCCAGTCGCGGGGCGCGTGCGAGAAGTACCACGGGGCGCTGCTCGACCACTCGGGCCGCACCGACACGCGCGTGTTCCGCGAGGCCGCGGACCTCGGCGCGGCGCTCGCGACGACGGGGTCGACGCTGCTCGGCGCGCGCACGCCCGCCCGCGTCGCGCTGCTGCTCGACTGGGACTCGTGGTGGGCGGTCGAGATGACCGACGGCTACAACCGGCACGTGTCCTACCTGCAGACGCTGCTGGCGCACCACCGCGCGCTGTGGGACGCGAACGTCGACGTCGACGTCGTCCCGGTCACGGCCGACCTCGCGGCGTACGACGTGGTCGTCGCACCCCTGCTCCACGTGCTGAAGGGCGACGTCGCGCAGCGGCTGACGGCGTTCGTCGAGCGCGGCGGCTCGCTCGTGACGACGTTCTACGGCGGGCGGGTCGACGCGTCCACCAACGCCTTCCTCGGGTCGCCGCCGCTCGACGCGCTCGTGGGCGCGCGCGTCGAGGAGACCGACTCGGGCGTGCCCGGCGCCGCGAACCCCGTGACGCTCACGCTGGACGGCGTGACGACGACGCACGACGCGACGCTCGTGTTCGAGCTGCTCGTGCCGGAGGACGGCACCGAGGTGGTCGGCACCTACGGCGCCGACTTCTACGCGGGCCGCGCGGCCGTGACGCGCGCGCGGCGCGGCGCGGGCTCCGCGTGGCACGTCGCGACCGGGCTGGACGACGCGGGCCTCGCGCGCGTGCTGCGGCACGTCGTCGCCGGGCACGGGCTGCTCGGCCCGCACGCCGACGACGAGGGCGTCGAGGTCGCGCACCGCGTCGCGCCCGACGGCACGCGTCTCGCGTTCGTGCTGCACCACGGCGACGCGCCGCGCACCGTGACGTCCCAGGTCGCGGGCGTCGACCTGCTCACCGGGCGGACCGTCGCCGCGGGCGAGCAGCTCGTGCTGCCGCCGCGGCAGGTGCTGGTGCTGCGCGGCTGACGCCGAGACCCGGTCCGGGATGCGTGACGAATCCCGAAGTCGATACCATCGCGGCATGACCATCCAGATCACCGTGCGCCTCGACGACGGGCTCGTCGAGGCCCTCGACTCCCTCGTCGCCGCGGGTCGAGCCCGCAGCCGGGCGTCCGTGGTCGAGGACGCGCTGGAGCGGCACCTGCGGCGCGAGCTCGCCGCGCGCGACGCCGCGCTGCTGACGGGCGACGCGGCCGGTGCGCACGACCTCGACGCGCTCGCGGCGTGGGCACGTCGGCAGTCGCTGCCCTCGATCGACTGATGCGCCCGATCCACGTCGCGCAGCTCGACAAGGCGCGGCCCGTGCTGGTGCTGACGCGGGAGCTGGTCCGGCCGCACCTGACGAGCGTCACGGTCGCGCCGATCACCTCGACGGTGCGCGGCCTCTCGACCGAGGTGCCGCTCGGACGCGCCAACGGGCTCGACCACGCGTGCGTGGTGAGCTGCGACAACGTCCAGACGGTGCCCGCGAGCGCGCTCGGCCGTGTCGTCGGATACCTGCTTCCCGACCAGGAGCGCGACCTGGCGCGTGCGCTCGTGCTCGCGTTCGACCTCGACGCGTGAGGTCGACCACACCGCTCACCGCGTCATGGCCGTCAGTCACAGGCGATTCGCCCGGACGGCCGAACGGACATGTCGGACGCGGTGGCTAGGCTCGACCCTCGGGTCGAGCCGGTGCCCACGGGTCCCGGTCCGCCCTGCCGTTCCACCACCACCCGACCGGGGAGATCATGGGCTTCTTCACCAAGGACACGTCCGCACCGCCGCCGCCGGCGCTCGGCCCGCTCAGCCGCGACCGCGTGACCGCCGCGCTCGACGCGCGCGACATGCGCTACGGCATCGACGACGACGGCGACGTCGGCGGCTACTGGGACGGCCACCTCTTCTACTTCTTCATCATGGGTCAGAACGGCGAGTACCTGCAGACCCGTGGCCGCTGGAACCGCAAGGTCGGGCTCGACCAGCTCCAGGCGATCACCGAGATCGTCAACGAGTGGAACGCCTCGAAGCTGTGGCCCAAGGGCTACGTGCGCGCCGAGGACGGCGTGGTCGGCGTGTACGCCGAGCACACGGTCGACTACGAGCACGGCGTGAGCGACGCGCAGGTCGACCTGCAGCTCGCGTGCGGGATCTCGACCGGGCTGCAGCTCTTCGAGCACCTGGACGAGAAGTACCCCGCCGAGGCGGCGGCCGCCCGGGCGGAGATGGACGAGAACTGACCGTGGAGAACCAGTCCACCGCGGCGGGCCGGGCCTTCCAGGTCGACCTGCGCGGCGTCGTCGACCTGCTGGCACGGCACCTGTACTCGGGGCCCCGCGTCTACGTGCGCGAGCTGCTGCAGAACGGCGTCGACGCGATCACGGCCCGCCGCGCCGTCGACCCGGACGCACCCGCCACCGTGCGGCTGCGTCCGGGCCCCGACGGCACCCTCGAGGTCACCGACACGGGCGTCGGGCTCACGCCCGCGCAGGCCGAGGAGCTGCTCGCGACCGTCGGCCGCTCGTCCAAGCGCGACCTCGACCTCGGGCTCGGCCGCGAGGAGTTCCTCGGGCAGTTCGGCATCGGCCTGCTGTCCGCGTTCATGGTCGCGGACGAGATCGAGCTCGTGTCGCGCTCGGCGACCGACCCGCAGGCGCCGCCCGTGCGCTGGGTCGGCTACGCCGACGGCCGGTACGACCTGACCGTCCTGCCCGCCGACGCGCCCGTCGAGCCCGGCAGCACGGTGCGCCTGCGCGCGCGCCGCGACACCGACCACTGGCTCGCGGCCGAGACGGTCGTCGCGCTCGCCGAGGAGTTCGGCGCGCTGCTGCCCGTCGACGTCGCGGTCGAGGTGCCGCTGCCCGGTGCGCAGGGCACCGCGTGGCGCCGCACGAGCGAGCCCGTCCTGCCGTGGCGCGCGCAGTACCGCGACGACGCCGAGCGCACCGCGGCGCTCGCGGCGTACTGCGAGCGCACGCTCGGGTTCACGCCGCTCGCGCACATCGACCTCGAGGTCCCGCTCGCGGGCCTGTCGGGCGTCGCGTTCGTGCTGCCCACGGCCGTGCCGCCGGGCGCCGGGTCGCGGCACCGCGTGTACCTCAAGCGCATGCTGCTCGGCACGCAGGTCGAGGACCTGCTGCCCGACTGGGCCTTCTTCGTGCGCTGCGTCGTCGACACCGGCGTGCTGCGCCCCACCGCGTCGCGCGAGCAGCTCTACACCGACGACACGCTGCTGGCCGCGCAGGAGGCGCTCGCGGCCCAGGTGCGCGCGTGGACCGTCGCCACGCTCACCTCGCCGTCCTCGACGAGCCGCAAGGTCGTCGCGACGCACCACCTCGCGCTGCGCTCGCTCGCGGTCGTCGACGACGAGGTGCTCGACCTCGCCGCGCAGGTGCTCCCGTTCGAGACCACGGACGGCACCCAGACCCTCGCTGCCGTCCGCGAGTCCCACGGCGACGTGCTGCACACGACGCGCGTCGAGGACTTCCGCCGCGTCGCTCCCGTCGCCCGCGCGCAGGGCATGACGGTCGTCAACGCGGGCTACGTGTACGACGCCGACCTGCTGGCCCGCCTCGCGCGCCGGCCCGGCTGGCGCGTGCGCGAGCTCAACGCGCAGGACGTCGCGCAGGTGCTCGAGCCGCTCGAGCCGCTCCGCGAGCTCGAGGTCCTCGACCAGGTGCGCGCGGCCGACGCGGTCGTGCGCCCGCTGGACTGCGACCTCGTCGTGCGCCGCTTCGAGCCCGAGGAGGTGCCCGCGGTCCTGCTGGAGGACCGGGAGGGGCGGCACCGCAGCGACGTGCGCCGCACGGTCGCCGAGGCGGACGACCTGTGGGGCGGCGTCCTCGCAGGTCTCACCGACGCGACCGACGACGCGCCCGCGCGCCGGCTCGTGCTCAACGACGCGAACCCCACCGTGCGGCGGCTGCTCACCGCCGCACCCGACGCGCCCGTGCTCGCGGCCGGCGTGCGGTCGCTCTACGTCACGGCGGTGCTGCTGGCCGGCGAGCCGCTGCGCGTGCGCGAGGCCGAGCTCATGAACGACGCGATGGGCGTGCTGCTCGACGCGGGGCTGAGTCCCCGCACCGAGCCCCGCGTGCCCGACGAGACCCAGGAGGACGTGTGACCCGCTCGCTCGACGAGGCCAACCGCGAGATCTCGAGGGTGCGGTCGCTGCCGTACGGCGCCGCGCGCACGCAGGCCGCCGAGCAGCAGGTGCGGCTCATCGAGGCCGAGGGGCCTGACAAGGCGCGCGCGTTCGCGCTGTCGGTGCTCGTCGAGTCGCTCGTGTGGAACGGCGAGGTGGACAAGGCGTACCTGCCGTTCACGCAGCTCGTGCGCTGGTACGACCAGCACCCCGAGCACTTCGACGACATGGACGTCCAGGGCATGTTCTGGACGTTCAAGTGGATGGTCGGGCACCTGTCGGACTTCCCGAACGTCCCGGCCTCGCAGATCGAGGCGACGCTCGAGGACATGGAGCGGCGCTACGCGCTCGCCGGCCTGGGCCGCGACGCGGTCGCGTTCGAGCGGTTCTCGCTGGCCCGCACGCGCGGCTCGGCCGACGTCGACGCGCTCTACGAGGAGTGGGTGCGCACGCCGCGCGACGAGTACTCGCAGTGCGAGGTCTGCGACCCGGGCGACCGCGCGACGTACCTCGTCGAGCGCGGCGACGCCGAGGAGGCGCGCCGCCTCATCGAGCAGACCCTCGCGACGGGGCAGACCTGCGCGACCGAGCCGGCCGACATGCTGTCGACGCTCGCGCTGATCCACCTCGACGCGGGGCGAGCTGCGGAGGCCGCGTCGGCGCACCGCCGCGCGGTCGCCGCGCTCGCCGAGGCCGAGTCCGACATGGCGGGTGCGCGCGGCGAGCGGTTCGAGCTGCTCGCGCGCGGCGGTCAGCCGACGCGCGCGCTGCGCGCGCTCGTGGTCGACCAGCGCCTGCTCGTGCAGGCCGACACGCCGCGGGACCGCCTGATCTTCCTGCTGCACGTGGTCGCCGGCACGTCCGCGCTGCTCCCCGAGCACGCCGACGTGGCCGTCACGCTCGACGGCGTGCCCGCGACGGACGTCGCGTCGCTGCGCACGTGGGCGGACGCGGAGGCCGAGACGCTCGCGCGCGCGTTCGACGCGCGCAACGGCACCGACCGGTACGCCACGCTGCTCGCCCGGGCGCGCGCGACCCGCCCGGCGGGCGTGCGCCTCGACCTCGACGTGATCCGCGCGGGCGGCCCGTCCGGCGCCCCCGTGGCGGCGGCGCCCGCCGCACCTGCCGCCCCCGCGTCCGCCGCCGACGGCGCCGAGGCGGAGGAGTCGGCCGTGCAGCGCGCCGAGCGTCTCGTCGCGGACGGGGACCTCGTGTCCGCCGCGGGTGCGTGGCTCGACGCGGCGGCCCAGGCGGAGGCCGCGGGCCGGCTGGCCGAGTCCGGGTTCGCGACCGCCGAGGCCGCGCGCTGCGCGCAGGAGGCCGGTGACGAGGACGGCGCCGCCGCGACGTACCCCGGCGCGGTCGCGCGCATGCGGGCCGGCGGCGTGCCGCCGGCCGACGTCGTGCCGGTCGTCGTCGCGTGGGGCCCCGTCGCGGTCACCACCGGCACGGGGCCCGCGCTGCTCGAGGCCGTCGACGGCCTGCTGGACGGCCTGGCCGAGCCGACGCCCGACGCCGACGCGCCCGCCCCGGCCGACGCCGCCGCGCACGCCGCGGGCGCCGAGCTCGACGAGCGGGTCGCGCGCGCCCGCCGGCGTGCCCGCGCCGACCTCGACGACACCGCGGCACGCGTGCTCGCGTCCATGGGGCCCGAGCACGCGGCCGACGCCGCGGCGCGCGCGTCGCGGGCCGCCGAGACGTACGCGGCCGTCGACGCGGTCGCCGACGCCTCGCACGCGTTCTGGCTGGCCGGGCGCCTGCACCACGCGATGGGCGGCGTCGACGACGCGATCTGGAACCTCGAGTCCGCCGTCGAGGGCTTCGGCATCGCCCGCGCCACCGAGCCGCGCGGCGCGGCCGCGTCGATGCTCGTCGACATGCTGCGCGCAGCAGGTCGCGACGACCGCGCCGACGAGGTCGTGGCCTCGCTCACGCGCTGAGCGCACCGCGGGCCGGGACACCACGGTGTCCCGGCCCGCGGCGTCCGTGCCTGCCGCCTTCGTGCGTGCGGCGTCGGTGCGTGCGTTGGTCGCCCGCCGCTGGGGACGCCCCCACACGTGCCCGGTGGCGCGGTGGTCGTCCACAGGTGCGCCGGACCGCGCCCGCGCGGTGTCCGGAATCGGTAGGTTCTTGCGCCATGGGTCGGCAGGGGACGAGGACGCGGCGGGTGCGGGCGGAGCGGCGAGGACGAGCCGCGCGGGGGGCAGCAGCGACCGCGGTGCTCGGCACGGTGCTGCTCGTCGCGGGCTGCACGCCGGGTGGCGGCTCGGGCTCACCGACGCCGACGCCGACCTCGACCCCCACGGCGACGAGCACCCCGACGGCCGCACCGACCCCGACGCCGATGGCGTTCCCCACGCCCGACCCGGCCATCGCGGAACCCACACCCGAGGGCGCCGTCGCCGCCGGCACGCAGTTCCTCGCGCTGTACGACTACGCGTACTCGATCGGCGACGCCGCGCCGCTGCTGGCGATGTCGGCGGAGGGGTGCGTCACCTGCGCGTCGATCGGCGAGGACGTCGCGGCGATGACGGACGGTGGCTTCACCGCCGAGAGCGACCCCTTGCGGGTGGTCATGACCGACAGCGCGGAGATCCGCGAGGGCGAGTGGTTCCGGGTGCACCTGCGGGTCGAGCAGGGGGCCGTCGAGACGGTGACGCCCGACGGGGTCCGGCAGCGAACGTCCGAGGGTGGCACCGTGGACTTCATCTTCGCGATGGCGTGGCTCGGTGACCGGTGGCGGGTCGAGGCTCTTGATCTGGTGGAGATCACGGCGTGAGGCGCGCGGGCAGCACGGTGCTCGGGGTCGTGGTGCTTGGCACGCTCACCGCTGCCCCCGTGTCGGCGACGGCCCCGCCGCCCGAGCACAGAAGCATCGTCGGCATGGCGCGCACATCGCCCGCCGGGGACGCGATGGACCTGCTGGGATCGTGGTCCGACGCGCAGGGCGCGCGGCGGACCTCCGCGCCCCGCGCCGTGGCGGAGGTCGAGACGGAGCAGCGGTTCGCGCGGGTGTGCGGGGACGCGGAGCGTGCTGCGTCGGATACGGGCGCTGATTGCCTCGGCTTCGGGTTCGGACCACCGGGGGCGTTGTCGTGCGACGAGGGGCAGACCCCGCGCGCGCCGCGGTGGACCCGGTCGCGGGTGCTCCCGTCGGGTGCGTGGAGCGAGTGGAGCCTGCAGGACTACGGCGCGTGCGTCGGGCCGGACGCCGCGGTCCCCGTGCTGACGGCCGAGGACTTCCGGCGGCTGCCGCTGCCCGCCCCGACGCTGCACGTGCAGCCCGACGGCGACTGGGTGCTCGTCAACGTCGAGACCATCGTCTACACCGACCCGAGCCCGGTGACGCTGACGACCGACCTGCTGGGCCACGAGGTGACGGTCGAGGCGACCCCGCGGGAGTTCACGTACGACTGGGGCGACGGGCACAGCACCACCACGCGCGACGCCGGCCGGCCGTACCCGGCGCTCGACGTCGTGCACCGCTACGAGCAGCCCGGGCGCGTCGCGATCACGCTGACGACGCAGTGGACCGGCCGCTACCGGGTCGCCGGGGACGCGCAGTGGCGCGACGTCACGGGCACCGCGCAGACCTCGGTGACGGGCCCCGCGCTCGACGTCGAGGAGCGCACGTCGCGCCTGGTGTCCGGCACGTGCCGGCAGCAGCCCGACGCCCCGGGCTGCGCCGGCAGCGCCACCGGGTAGCCCCGCCCGTGGGCGCGCCGGGCGCCGACGCGCGGCGGCACCCCGCATCGGCGCCCGCCGGGGAGCACGCGCAGCGCGGCGCCCGCCGGGATCATGCGCGGCGCGGCGCCCGGCGCGGAGCCCGTGCAGCGCGGAAGAGCCCGAGGTCCCGATGCCGCGGTCGCGGTTCCTCACGTCCGGGCCGCGACCGTCGATAGGTGCGGGGACGGCGACGACGCGTCGAGGCACCGACGCGAGGGGGAGCGAGCGCATGCGGACGTCCACAGGGACGCGGACGGTGGTGCCCACGGGCGAGGTCAGGACCTTCGCCCCCGACGAGCTGATCGTGTCGAAGACCGACCTGCAGGGCCGCATCACCTACGTCAACGGCACGTTCCGCCGCGTGTCCGGCTACGACGAGAGCGAGCTGCTGGGCCGCCCGCACAACGTCATCCGGCACCCCGACACGCCCCGCGCGGTGTTCCGGCTGCTGTGGGACGAGCTGCGCGCCGGCCGCGAGATGTTCGCCTACATCAACAACCTCGCCAAGGACGGCGCGTCGTACTGGGTGCTCGCGCACGTGACGCCGTCGCGCGGCGCCGACGGCGGCGTCGTCGGGTACCACTCGAGCCGCCGGCTGCCGGAGCCCGCCGCGGTCGCCGAGATCGAGGCGCTCTACGCGCGGCTGCGCGCCGCCGAGTCCACGCAGCCCACGCCCCGTGCTGCGCTCGAGGCGTCGTCGACGCTGCTCGACCACGAGCTCGCCGCACGCGGCTGCACGTACGACGAGCTGGTCTGGCAGGTCGTCGCCGGCCAGGGGCGTGCCGCGTGACGCGCCCCCGCCGCCGTCCCGCGCCGACCGGGACCGTGCCCGCACCGTCCGCGGCGCCGGACGACCGGGCCGCCGGCCCGGACCCGCAGGCCGAGGCGCTCGCCGCCGTCGTCGACACGCTGTGCGCCGCGAGCCGTGGCGACCTCGAGCGCCGCGTCCCCGAGCTGCCCGGCACGACGCTCGGCCCGGTGCGCGAGTCCCTCAACGACCTGCTGGACGTCGTCGACACGTTCGTCCGCGAGGCCGCCGCGACGCTCGGCGCGGCCGCCGAGGGCCGCTACCACCGCCGGCTGCTGCAGCGCGGCCTGCAGGGCGCGTACCGCGACGCCGCGAGCCGCATCGACGCGGGGCGCGACATGCTCGCGACCGCGCACGCCGACCGCGCCGCGCAGGAGGCGCGGCTCGTCTCCGAGACCGGCCGGGTGTCCGGGCTCGTGGCGCAGGCGTCGGGCGAGCTCGCGTCCTCGGCGCACGCCGTCGCGGCGTCGGCCCGCGCCGGTGCCACCGAGGTCGACCACGCGCGCACGATCATGGCCGAGCTCGAGCGCACGTCGGCGCAGATCGACGCGGCGGCCGCGCTGATCCGCACCGTCGCGTCACGCACGCGGCTGCTCGCGCTCAACGCGACCATCGAGGCGGCGCGCGCCGGCGACGCGGGCCGCGGGTTCGCCGTCGTCGCGTCCGAGGTCCGCACGTTGGCCGACGAGGTCACGGGCAACTCCGCGCAGATCGCCGACGAGGTCGCGGCCGCGCAGGCCGCGTCGACGGCGGCCGTCGCGGCCATGGAACGCATCGGCGTCGTCATCGACGACATGAGCGACGAGGTCGACCGCATCACGCGCGCCGCGGGCGACGACGGGCTGGGCAGCCTCGCCGGGACCCTCGAGCAGGAGGTCCTGCGCTTCTCGCGGGGATGACCGTGCGCCGGGCCGCGCGGACGGACGCGCGCCGCGCGCGGTGCGGGCGCCGTCCGGGCGCCCTCGCGGCCTAGCCTGGGGGCACCCCACCCGCGAGGAGCGACGATGCCCAGCCTGGACCCGTACCGTGCCGCCGACGACCGGTACGCCACGATGACCTACCGCCGCACCGGGCGGTCGGGGCTCGACCTGCCCGCGCTCTCGCTGGGGCTGTGGCACAACTTCGGCGACACGACGCCGTTCGGCACGCAGCGCGACATCCTGCGGCGCGCGTTCGACCTGGGCGTCACGCACATCGACCTCGCCAACAACTACGGCCCCCGGCCGGGCGCGGCCGAGGAGAACTTCGGCCGGCACCTCGCCGCCGACCTGCGGCCGTACCGCGACGAGCTCGTCATCTCGACCAAGGCCGGCTACGACATGTGGTCGGGCCCGTACCAGGACGGCGGGTCCCGCAAGTACCTGCTGCAGTCGCTCGACGCGTCGCTCACGCGCATGGGCCTGGACCACGTCGACGTCTTCTACCACCACCGCCCGGACCCCTCGACGCCGATCGAGGAGACCATGGGGGCGCTCGCGCACGCCGTGAGCAGCGGCAAGGCCCTGTACGTCGGGGTGTCCAACTACTCGCCGGCGCAGACCCGCGAGGCGCACGCCGTGCTCGCCGAGATGGGCGTGCGGCTGCTCATCCACCAGCCCAGCTACTCGATGTTCAACCGGCACGTCGAGAACGTGGGGGAGGGGCAGCGCGAGTCGCTGCTCGACGCAGTGGGCGACCTCGGCGTCGGCATGATCGTGTTCTCGCCGCTCGCGCAGGGCCTGCTCACGGGCAAGTACCTGGGCGGTGACGCACCCGCCGGGTCGCGCGCGGCCGGCGCCAGCCCGTTCCTGTCCGACCGCTCGCTGTCGCAGACGTACCTCGCGCGGGCCCGTGCGCTGAACGAGGTCGCCGCGTCCCGCGGGCAGAGCCTCGCGCAGCTCGCGCTGTCGTGGGTGCTGCGCGACGACCGCGTGACGTCCGCGCTCATCGGCGCGAGCTCGGTCGCGCAGCTCGAGGACAACGTCGCGGCGCTCAGCGCACCGCCCCTGACCGACGCCGAGCTCGCGGCGATCGACGAGCACGCCGTCGACGGCACGGGACGCTGACGCCCCGACCCTGACGGAAGGCGGTGACGACTGACCGCGGCGGGTCCCGCCGCGGTCAGTCGCCCGCGCCCAGGCGCTCGCGCAGCCGGTGCGCGTCGGCGAGGTGCCGCAGCATGATCGCGGCGGCGCGGTCGCCGTCGCGCTGCGCGAACGCGTCGAGCAGCTCGCGGTGCTCGCGTGCGCTCTTCTCGCGGTCGCCGCCCTGCGCGCGCACGAGCGCCGCGAGGTAGAAGCTGCTGATCTGCCGCAGGTTGCGCAGCACCTCGCCGAGCCGCGGCGAGCGCGCGTAGGTGATGACCTCGAGGTGGAACCGGCGGTTGAGCTCGAGCCACGTCGCGTGGTCGGGCGCCGCCTCCATGTCCTGCTCCGAGCGGCGCAGCGCCGCGAGCTCGGCGTCGGTGATGCGCTCGGCCGCGCGGCGGGCCGCGAGCGGCTCGAGCAGCAGGCGCATCTCGTTGATCTCGACGGCCTCGTCGAGGTCGACGTCCCGCACGGTCGCGGCGCGCTGCGGGTGCACCTCGATGAGCCCGTCGTTGGCGAGGTCGCGCATGGCCTCCCGCACGGGCGTGACGCTCGTGCCGAAGCGCTCGGCGATCTCGCCCTGCACGAGGCGCGCGCCGGGCGCGTAGACGCCCGAGAAGATCGCCTCGCGGATGCGCTCGCGGACCCAGACGTGCGCGGTGACCGGGGCGTCGGCTCGCGTCGCGTCGGTGGGGCTCACGGCGGACATGCTCGCACGCGTCGCACGGTCGCGGGCGGGCCCTGCGGGTCGGGGTCCGGCGGGCGCGAGCGTCATCGGGGCCTCCGTTACAGCGCCGTTACGTGGGACGTACGCCGGTGAAACGAGCCCGGCGTAGAACATCTATAGATTATAGAACCGACGAGAAGGAGCCCCCGTGACCACGACCCTGGCACCGGCCCCGAGCGGGTCCGCCACCGGCACGACGAGCGACGCGCAGCTCGTCGTCGAGCACGTGCACCGCCGGTTCCCCAGCCCCGAGGGCGGCACGGTCGACGCGCTCGTCGACGCCGACCTCACCGTCCGCCCCGGCGAGTTCATCTCGCTCATCGGCCCCAGCGGCTGCGGCAAGAGCACGCTGTTCAACCTCATCGCCGGGCTCGACACCCCCACCGAGGGGCGCATCCTCATCGACGGCGTCGACCGGTCCGGGCAGCAGGGCCTCGTCGGCTACATGCTCCAGAAGGACCTGCTGCTGCCGTGGCGCACCGTCCTGGAGAACGTGGTCCTCGGACTCGAGATCGGCGGCGTGCGCCGCAAGGCCGCGCAGGCCATCGCGAAGCCGCTGCTCACCACGTACGGGCTCGGCGGCTTCGAGGGCCGGTACCCCGCGCAGCTCTCGGGCGGCATGCGGCAACGCGTCGCGCTGCTGCGCACGATCCTGTTCAACCGCGACGTGATCCTGCTCGACGAGCCGTTCGGCGCGCTCGACGCGCAGACCCGCGAGCACATGCAGGAGTGGCTCCTCGACCTGTGGGACGACTTCCAGAAGACCGTCCTGTTCGTCACGCACGACATCGACGAGGCCATCTACCTGTCCGACCGCGTCGTCGTGATGTCCGCCCGGCCCGGGCGGATCGTCGCGAGCTTCGACGTCCCCCTCGACCGTCCCCGCAAGCCGTCGGTCGTCACGAGCGCCGAGTTCGTCCGCCTCAAGGCCGACGCGCGCGAGCTGCTCAACGGCGCCCACCGGACCCACGACGCCCAGGAGACCCGATGACCGCCACGGCCACCGCGCCCGCCACGACCCCGCCGGCCGGCCCCGCGGCCGCGCCCGTCACCGCGCAGGACTCGCTGCGCGAGCTCGGCCGCCTGCGCAGCAGCGTGCTCCCGGTCGTCCGGCGCCGCCGCGGTCCGAGCGAGCCCAGCGCGTGGAGCGTCAACCTGCTGCGCGTCGGGGTGGTCGTCGCGGTGCTCGCGGGCTGGGAGCTCGGCGTGCGGGCCGGCTGGATCGACGCGTTCTTCTGGAGCCAGCCCTCGCGCATCTGGGACACCGCGGTCGTCGCGTTCACGCAGGGCGGGATCCTCGCCGACGTGCGGTTCACGTTCACGTCGACCGTGCTCGGGTTCGTCATCGGCGTCACGGGCGGCGTGGTCCTCGGGCTGTCGTTCTGGTGGTCGCGGCGCTACGCGCTGGTCGCCGAGCCGCTCGTCATCGCGTTCGAGGCGATGCCCAAGCTCGCGCTCGCGCCGATCGTCGTGCTGGTGCTCGGGCTCGGCATGGGCTCGAAGGTCGCCATGGCGACCGCGCTCGTCATCGTCATCCAGACCCTCAACACGTACGCGGCCGTGCGGTCCGTCGACAAGGACCTCACGACGCTCCTGTACTCGCTGGGCGCGTCGCGCTGGCAGGTGTTCCGCAAGGTCGTCGTCCCCTCGACGCTGCCGTGGATCGCGTCGAGCCTGCGCGTGGGCATCGGGCTCGCGCTCACCGGCGCGATCGTCGGCGAGTACATCGGCTCCAACGCGGGCCTCGGCCGGATGATCCACTACGCCGGCTCGACGTACGACATCGCGCTCATCTGGGTCGGCGTGTTCACGCTCGCGATCCTGTCGATGCTGCTCTACGTCGTCGTCTCCGGGCTCGAGCGCCGCCTGCTCAAGGGCCTCGCGCACACCCGCTGAGCCCCCGCCGGCACGCGCGGCCTCCGCCCGCACGCGCCGCCCCCGCGCGTCGACCGCGCACCCCCGAACCCGGGCCCGGACCCCGCCGGCCCCGTCCCCCCCCCGTCACCCCACCCTCGGAGGACCCGTCGTGAAGACCCTCTCCCGTGCTGCCCTCGTCCCGGTCGCCGCGGCCCTCGCGCTCGCCCTCGCGGCGTGCAGCCCCGGCTCCGGCACCACCACCGCCGCGGCCGCCGACGGTGACGCGCCGACGTCGCTCACGCTCGCCGAGCCCGTGCACGGCGTCGGCTACCTGCCGCTCTACGCCGCGCAGGACCTCGGGTACTTCGCCGACGAGGGCCTGGACGTCGAGGTCACGACCCTGACCGGCGGCGGGCACGTCAACGCGACGCTCGCGGGCGAGGTCTTCGGGTTCATCGGCGGCCCCGAGTCCGGTGCGGTCGCCAACGTCAAGGGCGCCGACCTCGTGACCGTCGCCAACGTCGTCAACCGCGGGAACGTGTACTTCGTCGCCGCCACCGGCGAGGAGCCCGCCCCGGGCGCCGACCTGGGGGAGTACCTGCGGGGCAAGACGATCGCCGGCGGCCGCTACGGCGGCACCCCCAACGCGATCCTGCGGCACGTCCTCATCGGCCTGGGGCTGGACCCCGAGACCGACGTGACGCTCCTCGAGATCGAGGACTCCAGCGCGATCCCGTCGGCCGTGCAGGCCGGGCAGGCGCAGGTCGCCGTGGTCGCCGAGCCGCAGCTGGGACTCGGCATCCAGCAGGGACTGTGGGGCGAGCCGATCATCAACCCGCTGCAGCTGCTCGGCCCGTACGCCTACTCGTCGATCGTCGTGCCGCGCGCGACCGTCGACGACGACCCCGAGCTCGTGCAGGCGTTCGTCGACGCGCTCGCGCGGGGGCAGCAGCGCATCGAGGAGGACCGCGCGTACGCCGAGGAGCTCGCCGCCGCGCAGTTCCCGACCATGGAGCCCGCCGTGCTCGCCGCGACCCTCGACCGCGCGTACGCCGACGGCCTGTGGGGCGGCAGCGTGCTCACCGAGGAGGCCGTCGAGACCGCGCTCGAGGTCGCCCGCAGCGGCCAGATCCTCGACGACTCCGCCGTCCCCCAGACGTTCGACGTCATCGCCGACACCCGGTTCGTCCAGGACTGACCCCACCCCCACCCGGAAGGACCCCCCATGACGTACCCCACCTCCCGCTTCGCGCCCGGCACGGCCGCCGTCGTCGTGGTCGACGTGCAGAACGACTTCTGCGACCCCGCCGGTGCGTGCGCGCAGCGCGGCAGCGACGTGGCCGGCGCGGTCGCGATGGTGCCGCGGCTCGAGCGGTTCCTCGACGCGGCCCGCGCGGCCGGCGTGCTCGTCGTGTTCATCCAGACGACGCACGACGCGACGACGAACTCCCCGGCGTGGCTCGCGCGCCGCGGCGACCCGGTGCCCGGTGCGCCGACGCCGGTCGCGACGTGCGCGACCGGCACGTGGGGCGCCGACTTCTACCGGGTCGCGCCGCAGCCCGGCGAGCCGGTCGTGGTCAAGCACCGGTACTCGGCGTTCGCGGGCACGAACCTCGACGTGGTCCTGCGCAGCGCGGGCGTCGACTCGCTCCTGCTCACGGGCGTCTCGACCAACGTGTGCGTCGAGTCCACGCTGCGCGACGGGCTGTTCGCGGAGTACCGCGTGACGCTCGTCGAGGACTGCGCGGCGAGCTTCGAGGCCGAGGCGCACGCGGCCACGGTCGCGAACGTCGAGCAGTACTTCGGCGTCGTCGCCACGAGCGAGGAGATCGGCGCGACGTGGTCGGCGCTCTCCCGGGCCGCGTGAGCACGGGACGCCCCGGCGGCCGGCGCCCGCGGCGCCCCGGCACGGACCGGCCGGTGCGCCCCGCGCGCGCCGGCCGGTCGGCCACCGCGCTGCTCGCGGTGCTCGGCGTGACCTACTGGGCGGCGCACACCATGCTCCGCCCGCTGATCGGCCCGTACGTGCTGGCCGGCGGCGGCAGCGAGCAGCAGGCGAGCCTCGCGCTCGCGTCGTTCGCGATCCTGCCGACGCTCCTCGCGATCCCGCTGGGGGCGCTGACCGACCGGTGGGGCGTCCGCACGCTGCTCGTCGTCGGCGGCGCGACCATGGCGGTCGGCGGCGGTGTGCTGGTGCTGCCGCTCGGGCTGCCGGGCGTCGTCGCGAGCCAGGCCGTGATCGGCGTCGGGACGCTCGCGGTGTGGGTGAGCCTGCAGACCGTGGCGACCCTGCCGCAGGCGGCCGACGAGGCGCCGCGTGCGCGCAACGCGCGGCTCGCGACGTTCTCGCTGTTCCTCGCCGCCGGGCAGGCGGTCGGCCCCGCGCTCGGCACGGGCGTCGCCGAGGTCGGCGGGTACGCCGCGAGCTTCGTGGTCTACACGGCGCTGTCGCTCGTGCTGGTCGGGCTGGGGCTCGCGGTGCGCGTCGAGCGGCCCACCCGCGGAGCCGCCCCCGTGCCCGTGCTGCGCTCGTTCCGCGACGCCGCGGCGATGGTGCGCGTGCCCGCGGTCGCGACGACGCTCGTCGTGAGCTTCACGGCGCTCGTCGTGCTCGACATCCGCACCGCGTACCACCCGCTCGTGCTGGGCCAGGCGGGCGTGCCGCAGTGGCAGGTGGGCCTGCTGCTGTCGGTCGCCGCGGCGGCGGCGTTCGTGTCGCGGCCGTTCTTCCCGCTCGCGATGGCGCGGCTGCGCGAGTCCACGACGGTCGGGCTCGTGCTCGTGGTGTCGTCGGTGTCGGTCGTCGCGGTCGCGTTCGTGCCGCCCGTGCCGTGGCTGCTGGCCGTGCTGGCCGCGGTCAACGGGTTCGCGCTCGGGTTCGCGCAGCCGCTGACGCTCGCGCTCATGGCCGACCACACGCCCGCCGACCGGCGGGGCCTCGCGTCGGGGCTGCGCTCGACCGCCAACCGGGGTGCGCAGCTCGCCAACCCTGCGGCGTTCGGGCTGCTCAGCGGGGTCGTCCCGCTCGTCGGCGCGTTCGGCGTGGTGGGGGGTGCGCTGCTCGTGACGTCGGTCGCGAGCACGTGGGCGCTGCGGCGCGCGGCGCGGTCGACGACGGCGCCGTCGTCCGCGGACGAGGTCGCGCCCCCGGCCGTCAGGCGCCAGGAACCCGGCCGGGCGGCCGCAGCCCCGGCGCCGGTCGCGGTCCCCGACACGGCGTGAGGGGGTGCCGTCGGCGGACGACGGCACCCCCTCACGCGTGGTCCGCGCGGTCAGTAGATCGGGCGACCGCTCGCGTCGGGCACGCCGGACTTGCGGAAGAAGTACGTCCGCACCTGGTCGCGCCACTCGGTGGCCGAGCGCACCTGCTCGGCGAGCCGCTCGGCGACGCGCGCGTGCAGGCGGTCGTCGACGAGCCCGCGCAGGGCCTCCCAGCGCGGCACCCACGACTCGACGACGTCGACCGCGTCGGCGCGCGTGTCGTAGATGTGCTGGATGACGGTGGTGCCGCTCTTCAGCACGTGCTGGTAGGGCACGTGGTGGAAGAACAGCAGCAGCTCGTCGGGGCACGTCGCGAGGTCCTCGTACACCGCGTCCCACGGCGCCGGGTACTGGCCAGTGAACCCGGTGCCCGTCGCGACCGTGCGGTCCACGCCGATCCCGTCGCGGTCGGCGAAGTGGTACGTGCCCCACTTGGAGTACTCGTACCCGTCGACGTTGGGCCCGTAGTGGCCGCGCAGCGGGTCGACCATGAAGCACACGCCGAGCGGTGCGGTGTACTTCTCGTACGTGAGCCACGAGTCGTCCATGAACGCGTGCAGGGTCTCGCGCACGCGCGGGTCCGCGCCGGGGAACGTGAGGTCCAGCCACTCGTCGAGCAGCGCGACCGGGTCCGCCGACGGGTCCCAGGCCAGGCGCCCGTACGCGTACAGGTTGGCCTGCGCGAGCGGGTGCCCCGTCCAGAACTCGTCGTCGCCCACGTTGGACACGGCCGTGATGCCGCCGGCCCGCAGCTGCGCGCCCTCGGGCGTCCGGGGGCCGGGCAGCCCCGACGCGATGTCGGCGACCGTGCGGGTCGCGTCCTCCGCGAGCGGGAAGCCCAGCACGTCGGACCACAGCGGGCCCAGGTAGCACACGTGCTTCTGGTGGCCCGTGTACTCCTGCGTCACCTGCAGCTCGACCGCGACCCGCGTGCGCGGCATCGCCGCGATCACGGGGGACACGGCCTCGCGCACCTGGAAGTCCAGCGGCCCGTACTTGACCTGCAGCACGACGTTGTCGTCGAACCTGCCGTCGAGCGGCGCGAAGTGGTCGTACGCCGCACGCGCGCGGTCGGTGCGCCGGTCGCGCCAGTCCTGCTCGTGGTTGTAGACGAACGCGCGCCAGAACACCGTCCCGCCGTGCGGCGCGACCGCGCGGGCCAGCAGGTTCGCACCGTCGGCGTGGTCCCGTCCGTACGCGAACGGGCCCGGCTGCCCCTCGGAGTCCGCCTTGACGACGAACCCGCCGAAGTCGGGGATCGTCGCCCACACACGGTCGGCCGTCGCGGCCCACCACGCCTGCACGTCGGGGTCCAGCGGGTCGTTGGTCGCGAGCCCGCCCAGGCGCATGGGCGACCCGAACGACACTGACAGGTACGTCCGCACGCCGTGCGGGCGGAACACGTCGGCGACGCGCGCGACGTCCGCGAGCCCGTCCGTCAGCAGCCGCGCCTCGGTGGCGTGCACGTTGACGTTGTTGATCGCGACGGCGTTGACGCCGATCGACCCGAGCAGGCGCGCGTAGTCGGCCACGCGCGACAGGTCGTCGCGCACGCGACCGTCGGCGTAGAAGATCGACCCGCCCGCGTACCCGCGCTCGACCTGCCCCATGACGGGGTGCACGTCGATGTTGTCCCAGTGGTCGAGCATGCGGACGGGCGTCAAGGGCCGCTCGAGGTGGTCGCCGTCGTCGGCCTGGAACGCGCGCTCGCCGAGGCGGACCACGCCGTGGAGCCCGTAGAGCAGGCCGACCGCACCTCCCGCGGCGACGACGGTGGTGCCACCGACCCGGACGCGCCGGACCATGTCGGGTGCGAACTGACCGCCGGTCTCGCCGTCGTAGCGTCCGGCGGTCGCCGCGGCGACCAGGTAGGCCGTGGGGTGGGCGTCGGGGTACCGGCGCTGCCCCGGCCCTCCGGCGCGCGGCGCGACGACAAGGACGAGGTCGTGCGCTCGCACCGTGGCGTCGTCGAGCCGGGGACCGGCGGCGTCGACCACGGTGAGCGTGCCGCCGTGCGCGGCGGTCGCGCGCCGCAGCTCGGCGACGACGGTCTCGCCGACCGGACCGGCGTCGGGTCCGGGGGCGACGAGCACGCGTCGCGAGCCGACGGGTGCGAACGCCGCGTCGGGGAGCCACGCGGGGTGGACGGGCGGGGGGCCGGTGGTGCGGTCGGTCATGGCGGTCACCAGTCGTGCACCGTCCCGTCCTTGAGTCGGTTGAACGGCAGGTACGCCGCCTGGTACGGGTGGCGCGAGGCCGCCTCGTCGTCGTGCTCGACGCCCAGACCGGGGGCGTCACCGGGGTGCAGGTAGCCGTCCTCGAACGTGAAGGACGTCGTGAACACCTCGTACGTCGTCGCGGAGTGCTGCATGTACTCCTGGATCCCGAAGTTGTGGATCGCGAGGTCCAGGTGCAGCGCCGCGGCCATGCCGACGGGCGAGATGTCGGTGGGCCCGTGGATGCCGGACTTGATCTGGTACTGCGCGGCGTAGTCGAAGATGCGGCGCAGCGCGCTGATGCCGCCGGTGTGCGTGACGGCCGAGCGCACGTAGTCGATGAGCTGCTCGCGGATCAGCGTCTGGTAGTCCCACACGGTGTTGAACACCTCGCCGATCGCGAGCGGCGTCGTCGTGTGGTGGCGCACCAGTCGCAGCGCGTCCTGGTTCTCGGCGGGCGTGCAGTCCTCGAGCCAGAACAGGTCGTACGGCTCGAGGTCCTTGCCGAGGCGCGCGGCCTGGATGGGCGTCATGCGGTGGTGGCCGTCGTGCAGAAGCGGCAGCTCGGGGCCGAACTCGTTGCGCACGGCCTCGAAGACCTGCGGGATGTGCCGCAGGTAGGCGCGCGTGTCCCAGTCCTCCTCGGCGGGCAGCGGCGCGCGCTGCGCGGGCTCGTAGTCGTACCGGCCCGACGACGACGGCTGCGCGGCGACCCCGTACACGGCGTCGATGCCGGGCACGGACGTCTGCACGCGGATCGAGCGGAAGCCCGCGTCGAGGTGCTCGCGGATCGAGTCGAACAGCTCGGGCAGGTCACGGCCGGACGCGTGCCCGTACGCCATGAGACCGTTGCGCGACGCGCCACCGAGCAGCTGGTACAGCGGCAGCCCGGCGATCTTGGCCTTGATGTCCCACAGCGCGACGTCGACCGCGGCGATCGCGGCCATCGTCACGGGACCCCGGCGCCAGTACGCCGAGCGGTAGAGGAACTGCCAGGTGTCCTCGATCTTGTGCGCGTCCCTGCCGATGAGGAGGGGGACCACGTGGTCGGTGAGGTAGCTCGCGACGGACAGCTCGCGTCCGTTGAGCGTCGCGTCCCCCAGGCCGACCACGCCGTCCTCGGTGACGACGCGAAGGGTGACGAAGTTGCGGCCTGGGCTGGACACCAGCACCTCGGCGGTGCGGATGGCGGTGCCGGACATCGGGATGGCTCCTTCCGCCCGTCCGCGACGTCGCGGCGGGCACTGGTGAGACTAGGCCTCGACACGGTAGGCTGGCAATCGTTTGCCAGCAACAGCGGCCCCGCGCACCGTCGCACGGGGTCCGACGAGCACACCGGGAGGGTGCATGGCCGTCCGGCGCCAGCCCACGTTGCGTGACATCGCCGCGGCCGCGGGGGTCGCCGTCTCGACCGCCTCGCGCGCCCTCACGCGCCCCGGTCGCGTCAACGCCGACACCGCCGAACGCGTCATGGCCGTGGCCAAGGAGCTCGGGTACATCCCGAGCGCGTCCGCCCGCGCGCTGCTGTCCGGCCGCACCTCGACCGTCGCGCTCGTGCTCCCCGACGTCACCAACCCCGTGTTCTTCGGCCTCGTGCGCGGCACGTCCGCGCGGCTGCGCGAGTCCGGGTACGTGCAGGTGCTCGCGGACACGGAGGAGTCGGTCGAGGTCGAGGCCGACACGCTGCGCAAGCTGCGCGGCCAGGTCGACGGCGCCGTGCTCGCCGCCTCGCGTCTCACCGACGAGCAGATCGCTGCCGCCGCGGCCGACCTCGCGCTCGTCGTCGTCAACCGCACGATCCCCGGGACGCCGGGCGTGCTGCTCGACACCGCGGGCGGCATGGTGCAGGCCATCGAGCACCTCGCCGCGCTCGGGCACACGCGCATCGCCTACGCGGGCGGCCCCGCGACCTCGTGGTCCGACCGGCGCCGCCGCGAGGCGCTCGTGCCCGCGGCCGAGCGCCTCGGCGTCGAGCTCGTCGTGCACGGCCCGTACTCGCCGGTGCGCGACTCCGGGCCCGCCGCGGCGGACGCCGCGCTCGCGGCCGGGGTCACCGCCGTCATGGCGTTCAACGACCTGCTCGCGTTCGGCATCCTCGAACGGCTCGACGCGCTCGGTGTCGACGTCCCCGGGCGCATGAGCGTCACCGGGTGCGACGACATCTTCGGCTCCGACCTCGTCCGCCCGGCGCTGACCACCGTGCGCTCGCCGGTCGAGCGCGCGGGACGCATGGCTGCCGACCTGCTGCTCGCGCGCCTCGACGGGGACGGGAACGGCGCCCACGACGCGGACGGCGACGCGCAGGACGACGCCGACGCCGAGGGCGCCGTGACCGCCGAGCCGGTGCTCATGCCGACGGACCTCGTGCAGCGCGCGTCGACGGGGCGCCCGACCGCCTGACCGTCCCGACCGAACGCCCCGACGCCGTCCGGCGTCGGGGCGTTCGTCGTGACGCCCGAGGCTGGCACGAGCCCCCGCGGTGGTGCGGTACATC
Source organism: Cellulomonas iranensis NBRC 101100 = JCM 18110 (assembly GCF_001552375.1). Classification (GTDB taxonomy): domain Bacteria; phylum Actinomycetota; class Actinomycetes; order Actinomycetales; family Cellulomonadaceae; genus Cellulomonas; species Cellulomonas iranensis. Next base: position 30,477 of record NZ_BCRB01000014.1, read on the forward strand.
GCACGGCTGCGCCGATGTACGTCGACGTGCGAGGTGGACGGCGTGAGCGGGCCGGGCGGCGCCCCGCTCGCGCCGTCCACCGACGCGATCTGTCCCCGCTCGCCCCGGTAGGGCGCCCGTCTCCCAGATCACGGTTCAGATACGACTGTCGTACGTACGACAACCGCGTGTTAGCGTACGACAACCGCCAGCGACGGCGGCAGCACAGGCGAAACCGGGGGCGCTCGCCGACACGTCATCGAAGGAGATGAGCAATGAGCGTCATCCGGGTGGACGCCACACGCGTGCTCGGACGCGTCGACCGACGGCTGTTCGGCGGGTTCGTCGAGCACCTCGGCCGCAGCATCTACGGCGGGCTCTACGAGCCCGGCTCGCCGCACGCCGACGAGCACGGGTTCCGGTCCGACGTCGTCGCCGCACTCAAGGACCTGCGGGTCCCCGTGCTGCGGTGGCCCGGCGGCAACTTCGTCAGCAACTACCACTGGACCGACGGCATCGGCCCGGTCGAGGACCGCCCCACCCGCATGGAGCTGGCCTGGCACCTCACCGAGAGCAACCACGTCGGCACCGACGAGTTCCTGCGCTGGTGCGAGCGCGAGGGCATCGAGCCGTTCCTGTGCGTGAACATGGGCTCCGGGTCGCTCGACGAGGCGCAGTCCTGGGTCGAGTACTGCAACGCGCCCGTCGGCACCTACTGGGCGGACCTGCGCGCCGCCAACGGGCACCCCGAGCCGTACGGCGTGAAGCTCTGGGCTCTCGGCAACGAGATGTACGGCTCCTACCAGGTCGGCTCGCTGCCGGCCGAGCAGTACGTGGTCAAGGCGCGGCAGTTCGCCGCCGTCATGAAGCGCACCGACCCCTCGATCCAGCTCATCGCGTGCGGCAAGGACGGCCTCGACGAGTGGGACCGCATCGTCCTCGAGGGGCTCGCCGACATCGTCGACATGCACTCCATCCACACGTACACCGGGTCGCCGAACTACTGGGTCAACCAGTTCGCGCCCTACCAGGCGGAGCGCGCGCTCACGCGCATGCGCGCACTCATCGACGACGTCGCCTACCGCAAGGGCCTCGACAAGAAGGTCCGCATCTCGTACGACGAGTGGAACGTCTGGTACCGCTACACCGAGGGCATCTTCGCGCCGTCGGACCAGCCGCCGCTCGAGGAGCGGTACGACCTCGGCGACGCGCTCGCGGTGTCCACCTACCTCAACATCTTCCTGCGGCACTGCGACCTCATCGGCATGGCCAACCTCGCGCAGATGGTCAACGTCATCGCGCCGATCTTCACGCGCACCGACAGCCTGTTCCTGCAGACGATCTACCACCCGTTCCGGCTGTACTCGGAGCACACGCAGGCGCTGTCGGTCGACACGTTCGTCGACGGCCCCACGCACGTGCTCGAGGAGCGTCCCGAGTGGGAGCACTGGATCTGGCGGGCCCCGGTGTCCGACATGAACCCGTTCCAGCTGCTCGACGCCAGCGCGACCCGTGACGAGGACGGCACGACGGTCACCGTGACGGTCGTCAACCGGGACCGCGAGAACGCGGTCGACGCGCGCCTCGACCTCGTGGCCGCGCAGGTCACCGGCCTGGCGCAGGTCTCGACCGTGGTCGGCCCCGAGCCCTACGCGACCAACGACTTCGACCACCCCGAGACCGTGCACGTCGTCGAGGACCAGGTCGACCTGCGTGGTGACGCCACGTACCGCTTCGCCCCGCACAGCACGACCGTGCTGCGCATCCCCCTCGCGCTCGTCTGAGCGCGCGGATCCGAACGCACCACAGGAACAGAGAGGTTCTGAGGACATGAAGAAGCGCATCGCAGCGCTCGCGGTGGCCGTCGCGCTGCTCGCATCGGCCTGCACGACGGGGAGCCCCTCGGCGTCGGGGGGGAACGCCGAGCCCGGCTCGCTGCCCACGCTCGAGCAGAAGGACACCTACACGATCGGGTTCTCGGCCCAGCAGTCCGACCACCCGTGGACGATCGCGCTCAACGAGTCGATCAAGTCGGAGGCCGAGAAGCGCGGCCACAAGGTCGTCACGACCGACGCGCAGGGCTCGACCGCCAAGCAGGTGTCGGACGTCGAGTCGCTCATCGCCCAGCGGGTCGACGTCATCGTCATCAGCCCGCGCGAGGAGAAGCCGCTCGCCGAGGCGACCATCAAGGCGCGCGACGCGGGCATCCCGGTGTTCATCGTCGACCGCAAGGTCGACGCGTCGGTCGCCGAGCCCGGCAAGGACTACGTCGCCTACATCGGATCCGACTTCGTGGCCGAGGGGCGCGCCGCCGGTGAGTGGCTCGTCAAGCGACTCGACGGGACGGGCAAGATCATCGAGCTCACGGGCACGACGGGGTCGTCGGCCGCCGACGACCGGCACAAGGGCTTCATGGAGGCGCTCGAGGGCTCGAGCATCGAGATCGTCGCGTCGCAGGACGGCGACTTCGTGCGGGACAACGGGCGTCAGCTCATGGAGACGCTCATCCAGCAGTACCCCGACGTCGACGGCGTGTTCGCGCACAACGACGAGATGATGCTCGGCGCCATCACGGCCATGACCGCCGCCAGCAAGAAGCCGGGCACCGACATCGCGACCGTCTCCGTCGACGGCCAGAAGGAGGCCCTGCAGGCGATCGTCGACGGCACGCTCGGCGCGACCGCGGAGTGCAACCCGCGCTTCGGCCCCGCCGTGCTCGACGCCATCGAGGCCTACGGCAAGGGCGAGAAGGTCACGCCCGAGCAGGTCAACACCGACGCGTTCTACGACGCGTCGAACGCCGCGGCCGAGCTGCCGAACGCCTTCTGACCCACCGGCCGGCGTCCCGGCCCGCCCGCCACGAGCGGTGCGGGCCGGGCGTCGGCACTCACAGATCGGTCACCACCATGGAGAACGCGCCACTGCTGCGCATGGCAGGGGTGAAGAAGGCCTTCGCGGGCACGATCGCCCTGAGCCAGGGCGACCTCACCGTGCAGCGCGGTGAGGTGCACGCCCTCATGGGCCAGAACGGAGCGGGCAAGTCGACGCTCATCAAGGCCCTCACCGGCGTCGTCGCACCCGACGCCGGCACGATCGAGCTCGACGGGGTGCCCGTCGCGTTCCGCTCGCCGCACGACGCCCAGCGCGGTGGCGTCAGCCCCATCTACCAGGAGATCAACCTGGTGGGGCTGCGCACCATCGCCGAGAACGTGTTCCTCGGCAAGGAGCTGCGGCGCGGCCCCTTCCTCGCCCGTCGGGCCATGGAGGAGCAGGCCGCCGAGCTGCTGCGGCGGGTCGGCGTCGACGCCGACCCGCGGCTGCCGCTCGACGCCGTCAGCACCGCGACCCAGCAGATGGTCGCGATCGCCCGCGCGCTGTCGTTCGAGTCGCGGCTGCTGATCATGGACGAGCCGACGTCGTCGCTGCACGACCGCGAGGTCGACACGCTGTTCGAGGTCATCTCGGGCCTGCGCGACGACGGCGTGTCCGTCGTGTTCGTCAGCCACAAGCTCGACGAGCTCTACCGGATCTGCGACGCCGTGACGATCCTGCGCGACGGCCGGACGGTCCGCTCCGGGTCGCTGCGGGAGATCAGCCGCATCGAGCTCGTCTCGACGATGCTGGGACGCGCGCCCGAGACCATCGAGACCGCCGGGCAGACCGCGTTCGTGCGCGCCGGCAACCCCGACGCGTCCGCACCGGTGCTGCTCGACGTGCGCAACGTCGCCTCGGGCGACCTGTGCCGCGACGCGTCGTTCACGCTGCACGCGGGCGAGGTGGTCGGCGTCGCCGGGCTGCTCGGCTCGGGTCGCAGCGAGCTCGCGGGCGCCGTCTACGGCGCGCAGCCGCGGACGGCCGGTGACGTCGAGCTCGACGGCGCCGAGCACACGCCGCGCTCGGCGCGCGACGGCCTGCGTGCGGGGCTCGCGCTCACGCCCGAGGACCGCAAGGTCACGGGCCTCGTCGGTCAGATGAGCATCGCCGAGAACGTCACCCTGTCGATCCTCGACCGGGTGAGCCGCTGGGGCGTCGTCGACGAGAAGGCCGAGGCCGAGCTGGTCGGGCGCTACGTCAAGCGGCTCGGCATCAAGGCGTCGGGGCAGGACCAGCCGGTGGACCAGCTGTCCGGAGGCAACCAGCAGAAGGTGCTGCTGGCGCGGTCGCTCGCGTCGACGCCGCGCGTCCTCATCCTCGACGAGCCGACGCGCGGCGTGGACGTCGGGGCCAAGCAGGAGATCCAGCGGCTCGTGTCCGAGCTGGTCGCGGAGAAGAAGGACGTCGGGGTCCTCATGATCTCGTCGGAGATGGAGGAGATCATCGAGGGCTCGAACCGGATCATGGTGATGCGCGACGGCGTGACCGTCGCGTTCCTCGACGCCGGGTCCGTCACCAACGGCCAGCTCATGATGTACATGGCCTCGGGCGGCGCGCGCGAGTCGGCGGAGGTCGCGTGATGGCCACCACCCTCGCACCGCAGGCGTCCGTCGACGACCTGCGCCGCCAGTCCTGGATCCGCCGGCGCGACCTGCTCGCGACCAACGGCGTGTGGGTCGCGCTGATCGGCCTCGTGCTGTTCAACGTGGTCGCGACCCGCGGCTTCGTGTCGGTGCAGACCCTGCAGACCAACCTCGGCCAGATGGCCACCGTCGGCATCTGCGCCGTGGGCCTCACCCTCGTCATGGCCACCGGTGGCATCGACCTGTCGGTCGGCTCGCTCATGGCCGTCGCGGGGGCCTCCGCGGGCGTGCTCGTGCTCGCGGCGCCCGCGGTGCTCGACGTCCCCGTGCTCGGCCTCGTGCTCGTGGTCCTCACCGGCATGGCCGCCGCGGCGGTGCTCGGCGCGGTGAACGGGTACCTTGTGGGTCACCTGCGGATCCAGCCGATCGTCGCGACGCTCGTCGTCATGATCACCGCGCGCGGCATCGCGCAGATGGTCACCAGCGGGCGTCTCTACACCGTCGAGAACGACTCCGTGGTGTGGCTCGGGCGGGGTTCGATCCTGGGCCTGCCCGTCATGGCGTGGGTCATGCTCGTCGTCGTCGTGGTCGCGAGCTGGGTCGCCCGGCGCACCGTCCTGGGGCGGCGCATCGTCGCCGTCGGCGGCAACGAGACCGCCGCGGCGCTCGCGGGCATCCCCGTGCGGCGCACGATCACCACCGTCTACGTCGTGGCTGCCGCGCTCGCGGGCCTCGCGGCGCTGCTCAGCGTGGGTGTCAACGGCACGGTCGACACGGCGAACCTCGGGCTCGGGTACGAGTTCACGGTCATCAGCGCGGTCGTCGTCGGCGGCACCGCGCTGACCGGCGGGCGCCCCCGCATCTGGGGGAGCATCGCGGGGGTCGCGCTGCTGCAGCTGCTCGGCTTCACGCTGGCCAGCCACGACGTGGCCAAGGAGGTCGCGTCCCTCGTCCAGGCGGCGGTCATCGTCGCGGCGGTCACCACCCAGCTCCGGCGACGTCGGTAGGGAGACGCACATGAGCACCTCACAGACCCTCCCGGCACCTGCCGCCCCCGCACCCGCGGGTGCAGGCGGACCGGCCCGCCGCGCGTGGCGCGCGGTCACGTCGCGGCCCACCACCGCGATCCTCGCGGGTGTCCTCGCGCTCGTCGCGGTCGCGATGCCGCAGTTCTACAACCCGTACAACGTCGTCGCGATGCTCGGCTCGCAGGACCTCGTGTGCATCGGCCTCATGGCCATCGGTGCGACCTTCGTCATCTCGGCGGGGGAGATGGACCTCTCGCTGGCGGGCGTGTGCGTCGCGTCGAGCATCGTCGCGGGCCTGCTGGCCCCGCAGGGCGGTCTCGTCGCGGTCGCGGGCGCGGTCGGGCTCGGCCTCGTCGCGGGGCTCGTCAACGGGCTGCTCGTCGGCCGGCTCGGGCTGCCGTCGTTCATCGTGACGCTCGCGATGCTGATGGCGCTGCGCGGCCTGTCGCTCATCATGGCGGGCAACGGGCGCGTGCCCGTCGACCGCGGGTTCGGGCTCGTGACCTTCTACAACACGCGCGTCGGCCTCGTGCCGCTCGTGTTCGTGGTGTTCGCGCTCATCGCCGTGCTCGCGAGCCTCGCGTACACGCGCACGTCGTTCGGCACGCACGTGCTGGCGGTCGGCGGCGACCGGCGGTCCGCCGAGATGATGGGCCTGCGTTCCGGGCGCATCCAGATCGCCGTGTTCGTGGTCTCGGGCGCGCTGTCGGGTCTCGCGGGCGCGTTCCTGCTGGCCAAGACGACGACCGGGAACCCGCTCGAGGCACAGGGCTGGGAGCTGACGGCCATCGCCGCGGTCGTCCTGGGCGGCACGCTCCTGAGCGGCGGGCGGGGCTCGGTCAGCGCGACCATCTCGGGCGTCGCGCTGCTCGCGATCGTGTTCCAGATCCTCAACTACGTCAACGGCATGGGCCTGGAGATCAACACGTACCTGCAGAACGTGATCCGCGGCCTGTTCATCCTCGCGGTCGTGGTGATCCAGGCGATCGCGCTGCGGCGCAGGTCGTCCGCCCCACGGGTCCGCGCGGCCTGACGCCACCGGTGCCCGGTGCCGCCCCGCGGGGTCAGGCGCCGGGCATCGGCGCGGGTCCGGTGCTGCGCCGCACCACCAGCTCGGGCTCGACCAGCACGCTCGAGCGCTCGTCGCCGCGCACGAGGTCGAGCAGCATCGCGATGGACTGCCGGCCCACCTCGTCGAAGTCCTCGCGGATCGTCGTGAGCGGCGGGGAGTAGAACTCGGCGTCGTCGACGTCGCCGAACCCGATGACCGACACGTCCTCGGGTACCCGGTACCCGTCGACCGCGAGGGCGCGCAGCACGCCCAGCGCCATCTGGTCGTTGGCGGCGAAGATCGCGGTGGGCGCGACCTCGCGCATGATCTGCCGTCCGCGCTCGTACCCCGAACGCGCCGTCCAGTCGCCGACGAACGTCGGCAGCACCGGCAGCGACGCGCGCTGCACGCGGTGGTACCAGGCCTCCATGCGCACGTTGGCGTCGACCCAGTCGAGCGGCCCCGCGAGGTGCACGAGCCGGCGGTGGCTGAGCGAGACGAGGTGGTCGACCGCGAGCCGCGCGGTCGCCTGGTTGTCGAGCTCGACCGTGTGGTGCGGGAACCGGGTCGAGGGGGCCACGACGACCGTCGGCACCGACACCTTGAGGTCGTGGATCACCGAGAGCGCCTCGTAGTGCGGCGCGACGAACACGATGCCGTCGACCGCCTGCTCGAGCAGCGAGTCCAGGACGCTGCGCACGCTCGCGGCCGTGAGGCTCGGCGAGTGCGCGAACGACACGAAGTAGCCGGCCTCGTGGGCCGCGCGGTGCACCGCGCGGATCGTCTCGTACGGGCCGGTGCGGTCCATGCCGCAGTCGACGACACCGAGCACCTTGGAGTACTGGGTGACGAGCGCGACCGCGGCCGTGTTCCGGTGGTAGTCGAGCTCCTGGATCGCGCGCTGCACGCGCTCGCGCGTCTGCTCGGACACGTTCGGCTTGTCGTTGAGCACGCGCGACACGGTCTGCACGGACACGTCCGCCAGCTGTGCGACGTCCTGCATCGACGGCTTGCGGGGCCGGGCGTGGTCGGACGGCACGTCGCTCCTCGTTGCGGGACGTCGGCACGAACGTGCCGGTCAGGGCGTTGGTATACGCCCGACAAGTGCACGAGTCTAGGGGGTGGGGGCCACCGACGCGCGGGTCGGTGCGTCCTGGGCGACCGCGGTCGTCCCCGGGGTCAGGCGTCGCCCGCGAGCGCCGCCAGCACCCCCTCGGCGTACCGGTCGAGCTTGGCCGCACCGACGCCGCTGATCGTGCCGAGCTCGTCACGGCTGGCCGGCCGCCGCGTCGCGATCTCGCGCAGCGTCGCGTCGTGGAACACGACGTACGCGGGCACGCCCTGCTCCTTCGCGGCGGCGGCGCGCCACGCGCGCAGCGCCTCGAACAGGGCCGCGGCGTCCGCGTCGAGGTCGGCGGCGGCCGCCGGGCGTCCCCCGCGCGAGCCGCGTGACGTGCGGCCCGTGCGCTCGGGCTCGCGGCGCAGCCGGACCTCGCGCTCGCCGCGCAGCACCGCGCCGGACGCCTCGGTGAGCCGGATCGTGCCGTAGCCGTCGGTGTCGACCGCGAGCAGCTCGGCCGCGAGCAGCTGACGCACGACACCGCGCCACTCGCCGTCCGACAGGTCCTGCCCGATCCCGAACGTCGACAGCGCGTCGTGCCCGAGCTGCTGCACGCGCGGCGTCGCCTTGCCGCGCAGGATGTCCACGAGGTGCCCGACGCCGTAGCGCTGCCCCCGCTGGTCGAGCCGCACGACCGTCGACAGCAGCTTCTGCGCGGGCACCGTGCCGTCCCACGACTGCGGCGGCTCGAGGCAGGTGTCGCAGTTGCCGCACGGCCCGTCGGACTCCTGCCCGAAGTACGCGAGCAGCTGCACGCGGCGGCAGTCGACCGTCTCGCACAGCGCGAGCATCGCGTCGAGGTGCTGCGTGAGGCGTCGGCGGTGGGCCGCGTCGCCCTCGGACGTGTCGATCATGCGGCGCTGCTGCACGACGTCCGCGAGCCCGTACGCGAGCCACGCGGTCGACGGCAGGCCGTCGCGCCCCGCACGCCCCGTCTCCTGGTAGTAGCCCTCGACCGACTTGGGCAGGTCGAGGTGCGCGACGAACCGCACGTCGGGCTTGTCGATGCCCATGCCGAACGCGATGGTCGCGACCATGACGACGCCGTCGTCGCGCAGGAACCGCGACTGGTTCTCGGCGCGCACGCGGCGGTCGAGGCCCGCGTGGTACGGCAGCGCGTGCACGCCCGCGTCGACCAGCGCGGCCGCGGTCTGCTCGACCGACGCGCGCGACAGGCAGTAGACGATGCCCGAGTCGCCCTCGTGCTCGGTGCGCAGCAGGTGCAGCAGCTGCGCGCGCGGGTTGTCCTTCGGCACGATCCGGTAGCGGATGTTGGGCCGGTCGAAGCTCGCGACGAACTGCGCCGCGTCGGTGAGCTGCAGGCGCTCGCAGATCTCGCGGTGCGTCGCACGCGTCGCGGTCGCGGTGAGCGCGACGCGCGGCACGCCGGGCCACCGCTCGTGCAGCAGCGACAGCGCGAGGTAGTCGGGCCGGAAGTCGTGCCCCCACTGCGACACGCAGTGCGCCTCGTCGATCGCGAACAGCGCGACGTGGCCGCGGTCCAGCAGGTCGAGCGTCTCGGGCACGCGCAGCCGCTCGGGCGCGAGGTACAGCAGGTCGAGCTCGCCCGCGAGGAACGCGTCCTCGACCGCGCGGCGCTGGTCGCGCTCCTGCGTCGAGTTGAGGAACCCCGCGCGCACGCCGAGCGCCGACAGCGCGTCCACCTGGTCCTGCATGAGCGCGATGAGCGGCGACACGACGACGCCCGTGCCCTCGCGTACGAGCGCGGGCACCTGGTAGCACAGCGACTTGCCGCCGCCGGTGGGCATGAGGACCACCGCGTCCCCGCCGGCGACCACGGTGTCGACGACCGCGGCCTGGTCGCCGCGGAACGCGTCGTACCCCCACACGCGGTGCAGCACCTCGGCCGGCGTGCCGTGCGACGGCGCGGGTCGGCCCGCCGCGGTGCTGCGCGGCCGGGTCGCCCGCGGGCGGGCGGCGGCCGCGGACGACCCCGCCGCCCACGGGTCCTCGCCCCACGGGGCGTCGTCGGGCGGCACGTCGTCCGGCGGGGGCGCCTCGTCCCACCACGGCTCGACGGGAGCGTCGTCCCACGCGGCGTCGGGCGGCGCCTCGACGGGAGCGGCGGGCGCGTCGGCGGTCCGGTCCGCGCGGTCGCGGCGCAGGGGGCGGGGCGAGGGGTCCGGCAGCACCCGCCCACCCTACGAGCCGACGCCGACGTAAGGCCCGTGCCCGCCGCCCCTGTGGACGGACGGTGCGGGTCCGGGTGCGGTCACGCGCACGGCGAGACGCGGCGCCCGCGCGATCCGTAGGCTGACGCCATGGGAACCGCACTGGTCACCGGCGCGAGCGCCGGCCTCGGTCTGGAGTTCGCCTGGCAGCTCGCCACGGCGCGGCACGACGTCGTCCTCGTCGCGCGCGACGAGGAGCGGCTGACCCGCCTGGCGCGGCAGCTCGAGGCGGCCGCGGGCGTGCGCGCCGAGGTGCTGCCCGCCGACCTCACCGTGCCCGAGGACGTCGAGCGCGTCGCCGAGCGGCTGCGCACGGACGAGCGACCGGTCGGCCTGCTCGTCAACAACGCGGGCCTCGGCCTCAACCAGCACTTCGTGGAGGGCGACCTCGACGCCGAGCTGCGCGCCCTCGACCTCATGGTCCGCAGCGTCATGGTGCTGTCGCACGCCGCGGCCGGCGCGATGGTCGCGCGCGGGCGCGGCGCGATCCTCAACGTCGGCTCGGTCGCCGGCCTCATCGCGTCCGGCACCTACTCGGCGCACAAGGCGTGGGTCCGCACGTTCACCGAGGCGCTCGCGGTCGAGCTCAAGGACACGGGCGTGACCGCGACGGTCGTCTGCCCGGGCTTCACGCACACCGAGTTCCACGAGCGGGGTCGCATCGACACCGCCCACTACCCGGAGATCGGCTGGCTGCAGGCCGAGGACGTCGTGGCCACCGCGCTCGCCGACGTGCGCCGCGGCGTCGTCATCTCGACGCCGAGCCTGCGCTACAAGGCCGCGTCCGCGCTGCTGCGGGTCGCGCCCCGCTCGGCCGTGCGCGCGTTCGGCGGGTACCGGCGCGCGCTGCTCGACGAGGCGATCGAGGGCCGCGACGGCGCGTGAGCCGTGCCGGCGGCCCGCACGGGGCGCGGCCGTCGCTAGTCTGTCGGCCGTGAGCAGCGACCTGACGTCCACCCCGCGCGAGCAGCTGCGGGACCTCATCGTCGAGCTGGCCGTCGTGCACGGCCGCGTGACGCTGTCGTCCGGCAAGGAGGCCGACTACTACGTCGACCTGCGCCGCGCGACGCTGCACCACCGCGCGGCCCCGCTCATCGGGCACCTGCTGCTCGACCTGCTCGAGGAGGCGGGGCTCGGCACGGCCGAGATCGACGCGGTCGGCGGGCTGACGCTCGGCGCCGACCCGGTCGCGACGTCGCTGCTGCACGCGGCCGCGTCGCGCGGCCAGGACCTCGACGCGTTCGTCGTGCGCAAGGAGGCCAAGGCGCACGGCATGCAGCGCCGCATCGAGGGTCCCGACGTCGCGGGCCGGCGCGTCGTGGTCGTCGAGGACACGTCGACCACGGGCGGGTCGCCCATCGCGGCCGTGCAGGCCGTGCGCGAGGCCGGCGGCGAGGTCGTGGGCGTCGCGACGATCGTCGACCGCGGCACGGGTGCGCGCGAGGCGATCGAGGCGCTGGGCGTGCCGTACCACCACCTGTTCGGCCTGGCCGACCTCGGCCTGGCCTGAGCGACGCGCGCCGTGCAGCGGGGGGTGCAGGTCGGCGCGGTCGTCGTGCTGGGCCTCGTCGGGTTCCTCGTCGTCGGCAGCCAGCTGTCGGCCGACCACCCGGGCGGCGGGGTGCTGGTCGTGGGCCTGCTGGTCGGCGGCGGCATCGCGGCGGCCGGCTGGTGGTTCCGGCGGAAGCGGCAGGAGCAGCTCGCCGCGTGGGCGCTCGCGACCGGCTGGGCGTACGCGCCGCGCGACCCCGGGCTGGGGCTCGCGCAGCTGCACACCGCCCGCCCGTTCGGCCAGGGGCGCAGCCGCACGACGTCGGACGTCCTGACGGGCACGTACGACGGGCTGCCCGCGGTGTCCTTCACGTACGAATGGACCACCGGATCGGGCGACGAGAAGCGCACGTACCACGTGCACGTCGTGGGGCTCGCGCTGCCCGCGTTCCTGCCGACGCTCGACGTCACGCCCGAGGGGTTCGGTGCGCGGGTCGCGAAGGCGTTCGGTGCGCGCGACCTGCAGCTCGAGTCGGCGGCGTTCAACGACGCCTACCGCGTCGACGCCCCCGACGCGCGCACCGCGCACGCGATCCTGCACCCGCGCACGCTCGAGCGGCTCCTGCAGGCGGACGCGCTCGGCACGTCGTGGCGGATCGAGGGCACGTGGCTGCTGTCGTGGGAGACGGGCACGACCGACACGACGCGGATCGCGCCGCGGCTCGGCGTGCTCTCGGCGGTCGTGCGCGGCGTGCCGCGGCACGTGTGGCAGGACCACGGCTACGACCCGGCGACCGACGGCCCGCCGGGGGACCGTGCGCGGCGGTGGGCGCCGTGGGGCGCGCCGACCGGGTGACCTCGTCGGCGACGGGCGGTCCGCGCGCGTCCCGGCGGCCCGGTGTCGCTACGATCGGACGACGTCCCGACCCCCTGGAGGATCCCCCGTGACCGGTGGCCTGATCGCCGTGCTCGTCGTCGTCGCCCTGGTGGTGGTCGTCCTGCTGTGGGCGGTCGCCCAGTACAACGGGTTCGTCCGGCTGCGGAACCTCGTGCAGGAGTCGTGGCGGCAGATCGACGTCGAGCTGCACCGCCGGCACGACCTGATCCCCAACCTCGTCGAGAGCGTCAAGGGCTACGCGGCGCACGAGCGCGGCGTGTTCGACGAGGTGACGCGCGCCCGCGCGGCAGCGGCCGGACCCGGTGCCGGGCCCGCCGAGCAGGCCGCGCAGGAGAACGCGCTGAACGCCGCGCTGGGCCGGCTGCTCGCGGTCGCCGAGAACTACCCGGTGCTGCGCGCGAGCGAGAACTTCCAGCAGCTGCAGGCCGAGCTCGCCAACACCGAGGACCGCATCGCGGCGGGCCGCCGGTTCTACAACGCGAACGTCCGCGAGCTCAACACCAAGGTCGAGACGTTCCCGGCCAACGTGATCGCGAACATGTTCGGGTTCACGCGCGCCGAGTACTTCGAGGTCGACGACCCGCAGATCCGGCAGGCGCCGTCGGTCAGCTTCTGACGCACGCCGCTCGACGGGGCCCCGGTGACGCGCGCGTCACCGGGGCCTCTCGCGTCGATCGCGTGCCGTCAGCGGCCGCCCGCCGGGCTGGGGTCGGGGATCTCGTCCGGACGGTAGCGCGGCAGCCGGCTGGCCGGCAGGACCGCTGTCGCGCTGACCCCGGCCAGGACCAGCAGCCCCAGTCGCAGCGTGTCGAGCCGCGCCTGCTCGTTGACCGCGACCGCTGCCTCGACCTGGCCCGGTGTGGCGTCGGTGCGTGCGAGCGCCGCGCGCAGGTCGTCGTTGCTGACGAAGTTGACGTCGTCGAGGTCGACCTGCGCGACGAGCGACGGCGGGAGCTCGACGTGCTCGGCGACCGCGCGGCCGACGTTGACCGAGAGCACGGTCACCAGGAGTGCGCCCGCCAGCGCGGTCCCGACGGCCGACGCGAGGTTCTGCGTCGTGCCGCGGACCGACCCCACGTCGCCGGCCAGCGTGCGGGGCGCCGCGCTGACCAGCACGTTGAAGACGAGCGTGACCAACGCACCCTGCCCGACCCCGAAGACGACGAGGCCCAGCACCGTGGGGACCGTCTCCCAGTTGTTGGTGACGACGAACGACAGCCACACGAGCGCGACCGTGGTGAGGGCGAACCCGGCCACGCCGATCGTGCGCGGCGGGTACCGGCGGTACAGCCGCACGACGAGCGTCGCCGTGACGAACACCGTGAGGTTGAACGGCATCATCGCGAGCGCGGTGTCGAACGGCGTGCGGCCCTGCACGATCTGGATGTACAGCGGCACCGTGAAGTTCAGCGCCGCCTCGAGCGCGACGACCACGAACATCGCGTAGACCGCGGCGCGCTCGCTCGGACGGGCAAGGACGCTCAGGGACACGAGCGGGACGCGACCGGCGGCGGTCCGGCGGCGCGTCCACCAGAAGAACACCTGGCCGAGCACGACGCCGAGCACCACCATGACGGGTGCGGGCGAGAGCCCGCCGAGGTCGAACGGTGCCGCGGCCGACGCCCGCAGCGCGCCCCACGCGCGCAGGTTGTTGAACCCCAGCGTGAGCAGGACGACGGCCGCACCGATGGTCACGGAGGCGACGACGTCGATGCGCACGTCCGGGTCGCCCCGGTCGGAGCGCAGCGTGAAGCTGAACGCGAGCACGGCGACGGCCAGCGCGAGGACGACGCCGAACACGGGTCGCCACCCGACGAGCGTGCCGAGCGCACCCCCGAGGAAGAACGCGGTGACACCCGAGATCGCGCGAGCCGAGCCGAGCGAGCCGACCGCCGTCGCCTGCTGCCCGCCGCGGTAGTTCTCGGCGATGAGGGCCACGAGCGCCGGCACGATGATCGCGGCCGACGCACCGGCCAGCGCCTGCCCGGCGACGGCCCAGCCGATCGACGGCGACAGGATCATGAGCAGCGCCGACCCCGCGAACGTGGTGACGACGACGCGGAACATCGTGACCCACCCGACGCGCTGGCCGAGCTTGGCACCCGTCATGACGAGCGCCGCGACCACCACGCCGTAGATGACGATGGTCGTGCTCGCGACCGTCGGTGGCACGCCGAAGTCCTCGACCATGCCGCCGAGCGACACCGGCAGCGCGGCGACGTTGAACGACATGAGGACCTGGGCGAGGAACAGCCCGACCATCGGCAGCCAGGACCGACGCTCCTCGGTCGGGGTCGTGGCAGGTGCTGCGGCGGGTGGGTGGGGTGTCGTGCTCACGGCGCGACCTCCGGGTCCTGGTGGGGGCGGCCCGGCAGGGTGTGCGGGGCGGAGGCGAAGAGGTTGAGACCGAGCGTGCGCGACAGGTACGCCGTGGCGCGCTGACCGCGGACGCTGTTGCCCGCGGCGTCGAGCCGCGGCGAGAACGTGCCGATCGCGCCCTTGCCGGGGGCGACGGCGACGATGCCGCCCGCGACGCCCGACTTGGCGGGCAGGCCGATCTCGAACAACCAGTCGCCCGAACGCTCGTACATGCCGGTGGAGGCGAGCACCGCGAGCGTGTCGCGGCAGACGTCCTCCGACACGACGCGCTCGCGCGTGACGGGATTGACGCCCCCGTCGGCGAGCGTCGCACCCATGACCGCGATGTCGCGAGCGTCGACGCGCAGCGCGCACTGCCGCGTGTACACGTCCACGACACCGGCGGGCTCGTGGTCGATGCGTCCGTAGCTCTGCAGCAGGCGGGCGATGGCCTGGTTGCGGGCGTTGGTCGCGCTCTCGGAGCGGTGCACCTCCTCGTCGAGCACGAGCTCGCGGCCGGCGAACCGGGACAGGCCCTCACGGACGTGCTCCCACCGCTCCTGCGGCGTGGCGCCGGGCACGAGCGCGGTGGTCGCGAGCGCGCCGGCGTTGACCATGGGGTTCATCGGGTGGCCCTGCTGGAGCTCGACCGCGACGACCGAGTTGAACGGCAGCCCGGTGTTGTTCACGCCCACGCGCTCGCGCACGGCCTCGTGCCCGAGCTGCTCGCACACCAGCGCGTAGACGAACGCCTTGGAGATCGACTGCACGGAGAACTCGACGCCCGCGTCCCCCACGGCGTGCACGCTGCCGTCCGTCTCCGCGACGCACACCGCGAACAGCGCCGGGTCGGCGTCGGCGAGCGCCGGGATGTAGTCCGCGACGGCCCCGTCGTCCAGGTCGCGGTACCGCGCGTGCGCGGCTCTCGCGAGCTCCTCGACCCGGTCCCATCCCGGCAACGACCCGGTCGCCACCTCCTGCCGGACCTCCGCGGCCAACGTGCGCACGTGCGACCTCCCTCGACGGGCCCCCGACGGCGTGATGCTCCCACGCGCCGCGACGCGCTGACCAGGGTGTGTCGCACCGTGGGCGACGGGCCGGCACGGCCGCGCGCCGTGGGAGCATCGCGGCGTGAGCGACCTCGACGCGACACCCCTCGCCCCGCTCTGGCTGCGGCGCCTCGGCGCGTGGTCCGGGCGGCTGCTGCTCGTGTGCGCCGTGCTCGGCGTGCTGCTGTGGGTCCTGGTGCAGCTGCGGCTCGTCGTGGTCGCGCTGTTCCTCGGCCTCGTGCTGACGGCCGTGCTGCGCCCCGTCACGCTGCGCTACCGCACGTTCGCGCACCCGGCGCTCGCGGCCGCGCTCGCGGTCCTCACGGGGCTCGTCGTGGTCGTGGCCGTGGTCGGGCTGGCGGTCACGGGGGTCGCGCGGCAGTGGCCGGACGTCGTGGCGCGGGTCGGAGCCGGGGTCGGCGAGCTGCTCGACGCGTTGCGCTCGGGCGGGCTGCCGGTGACGGTGACCGATGCGGACCTCGAGCGCTGGGGCGCCGGCGTGGTGTCCTGGCTGGCCGACAACGGGACGTCGCTCGCGGGGGCGACGGCGACGCAGGTGGGCGGCGTGCTGGTGGCGCTCATGGTCACGGCGCTGGGCGTGTTCTGCGCCGTGTGCTTCCTGGTGGGCGGGGAAGGGATGTGGGCGTGGTTCGTCGGGCAGGTGCCCGTGCGGGCCCGTGACGCGTGGCGCACCGCCGGCGACGCGGCCTGGCGGGCCTTCGGGGACTTCACGCGCGGCGCCGTGCTGACCGCGCTGTGCGTCGGGGTGCTCGGCTACCTCGTGCTGCTCGTTCTCGGGGTGCCGCTCGCCCTGCCGCTGGGCGTCCTGGTGTTCGTGGGCTCGTTCGTCCCGCTCGTCGGGGCGCCGGCGGCGATGCTCGTCGCGATGCTGGTCGCGCTCGCGTCGAACGGGCTGTGGAACGCGGTGCTCGTCGGCGTCGGCATCGCCCTCGTCGGGCAGCTCGAGGGTCACGTCGTGCAGCCGTTGGTCATGGGACGGCACGCGCGGCTGCACCCGTTCGTGGTGGGCGTCGGGGTGAGCGCGGGGACGGTCGTCGGGGGTCTGTTCGGGGCCGTGGTCGCGGTCCCGCTGATCGCCGTGACGTGGTCGGTGTGGAGCGCGTTGCGGCCGTCGCCGGGCCCGGAGGAGGTCGTCGGACCGGAGGTGCCGGACGACCAGCCGGCGGACGGCCGGGGCCTCGCGGTCGGCTGACGACCGGGCGCGGCTGCCGCGTGTCAGGCCGGGACGCGCAGCCCGGGGACGTCGGCGACGGCCGCGCGCCACCGGTCGACGAGAGACGTGGTCGGGTCGCGCAGCCACTGCAGCTGCAGGCCGTCCATGAGGCCGAGCGCGACGCTCGCGAGGTGGTCGGGGTCGTGCGGCGGGGGCACGACGGCGGCGAGCGCGGCGAGCGCGGTGCGCTGCCGGTCGGCGAAGTACGCGTGCGCGGGGTGGTCGGGCGTGAGGGACTCGGCCTCGAGCACGGCGTAGAGGCGCACGACCTCGGGCTGGGTCGCGTTGTGCTGGACGAGGTGGTCGCACAGCACGTCGAGCGTGACGCCCGCGGCGGTGAACAGGTCGGTGCCCCAGATGCCGCGCCCGGGGCCGTGGGGGACGCCGAGGCGGTCGGCGATCGCGAGCGCGTCGAGCGCGTCGCGGCGCTCGAGCACGGCCACGAGCAGCCCGGTCTTGGAGCCGACGTGGTGCAGGAGCCCGGGCACGGTCATGTCGCACGCGTCGGCCACGTCCTGCGTGGACAGGCCCCAGTAGCCGCGCTCGGCGATGAGCGCGGTGGCCGCGGCGAGGATCTGGTCGCGCCGGCGGGGGCCGTCCATGCGGACGCGCGGGCGGGTGCGGGCGGTGGGCACGTCCCGATGCTCTCACGCCACCCGTTCGGGCGAGGGTGCTTCCGGGGTCGTCCCGCGGCTGCTTAACTAGTACCTACTAGGTACTAGTTAGCGGCGACGTCGCCGCGAGTGAGGAGACACCGGTGTCACCCGTCATCACGAGCTACCCCGAGGCCGTCGCCGCCGTGCGCGCCGGCACCCCCGCGCCGGACGCCGCCCGCACGCTCTACGACCTGCTCACCGACGACGAGCGCCTCGGCCTGCTCGACGGCGACCAGGAGTTCTGGCCCGGCATGGCCGAGATGATGCAGGTCGGCTACAATACCCGGCCGCTCGTGCACGGCGAGGTCCCGCGCCTCGGCATCCCCGGCCTGCGGTTCAGCGACGGGCCGCGCGGCGTCGTCATGGGCCGCTCGACCGCGTTCCCCGTCTCGATGGCGCGCGGCGCCACGTGGGACCCCGAGCTCGAGGAGCGCGTCGGCGCCGCGATCGGCGCCGAGGTCGCCGCGCAGGACGGCAACTTCTTCGCGGGCGTCTGCATCAACCTGCCCCGCCACCCCGCGTGGGGCCGCGCGCAGGAGACCTACGGCGAGGACCCGCTGCTGCTCGGCGAGCTCGGCGCCGCGCTCACGCGCGGCGTGCGCCGCCACGTCATGGCCTGCGCCAAGCACTACGCGCTCAACTCGATGGAGAACGCGCGCTTCACGGTCGACGTCACGTGCGCGCAGGACGTGCTGCACGAGGTCTACCTGCCGCACTTCCGCCGCGTCGTCGAGGAGGGCGTCGACGGCATCATGTCGGCCTACAACTCGGTCAACGGCGAGTGGGCGGGGCAGCACCCCGAGCTGCTCACCGACGTGCTGCGCGGCGACTGGGGCTTCGAGGGCGTCACCGTCTCCGACTTCATCTTCGGCCTGCGCGACGCCGCCGCGTCCCTCGAGGCCGGGCTCGACGTCGAGGAGCCGTTCCGGCAGCAGCGCGCGCAGCACCTGCCGCGGCAGATCGCCGACGGCGCGACGTCCTGGGACGCCGTGCGCCGCTCGGGCGAGCGCGTGATCGCGACCCAGCTGCGGTTCGACGCCGAGCACGACGCGCCGCGCCCGCCGCTCGACGTCGTCGCGAGCCCCGAGCACCGCGCGCTGGCGCGCGAGGCCGCGGCCCGCGCCGTCGTCCTGCTGCGCAACGAGCCCGTCGACGGCGTGCCCGTCCTGCCGTTCGCACCCGGGTCGCTGCGCCGCCTCGCGGTCGTCGGACGCCTCGCCGACCTGCCCAACACCGGCGACCACGGGTCGTCCGACGTGCGCGCCCCCGAGGTCGTCACGGCCCTCGCCGGCCTGCGCGCGGCGCTGCCCGTCACCGAGGTCGTGCACGTGCCCGAGGACGACCCGCGCACCGCCGCCGCGGTCGCCGCGACGTGCGACGCCGCGGTCGTCGTGGTCGGCTACACCGCCGACGACGAGGGCGAGTTCACCGACGCGTCCGCCATGGCGCGCCCCGAGATCACCGCCCTGTACCCGCCGCTGCTCGACGGCACGGCCGCGACGCACGTCGCCGCCGCGGGGGAGTCCTCGCTCGGCGCGGGCGGCGACCGCGAGCGCCTCACGCTGCGCCCCGTCGACGAGGAGATCGTGCGCGCCGTCGCCGCGGCCACGCCGCGCACCGTCGTCGCGGTGGTCGCCGCGGGCGCCGTGCTCACCGAGTCCTGGCGGCACCACGTGCCCGGCCTCGTCATGTCCTGGTACGCGGGCATGGAGGGCGGGCACGCGCTCGCCGACGTGCTGCTGGGACGCGTGGACGCCGCCGGGCGGCTGCCCTTCAGCATGCCGACCTCGCAGGACCACCTGCCGCCGTTCGACCGCGACGCCACCGCCGTCACCTACGACGCCTGGCACGGCCAGCGCCTGCTCGACCGCGACGGCGTGCCCGCGGCCTACCCGCTCGGGTTCGGCCTGTCGTACACGACGTTCGCGCTCGGCGACCCGGTCGCGCGCCGCACGGGCGTCGAGAGCGCGCAGGTCGACGTCACGGTCACCAACACCGGCGCGCGCGACGGGCGGCACGTCGTGCAGGTCTACGCGACGCACGCCGGCGACCCCGTGCGTGCGCTCGTCGGCTTCGTCGCCGTCGAGGTCCCCGCCGGCGGCGCGCGACGCGTCACGGTGCCGCTGTCGCTGCGCCCCCTGCAGCGCTGGGACGCCGCGACCCGCACCTTCACGACGCCCGCCGGTGACGTGCACCTCGAGGTCGCCGCGCACGCGGGCGACCCCGACGCCACCACCACGACCCTCACTCTCGCCTGACCCACCCGCCCGACGCCCCGGGTGGGTCCGGGGCGTCGGGCCCTCGAGAAAGCCGGACGACGATGTCCACCACCCTCCCCGCCGGCGGCGCGACCGCGCCGTCGCCCGCCACCCTCACGCGCGGCGGCCACGCGCGCCTCGTCACGGCGCTCGTGCTCGGCGCCGTGCTCTGGATCGGCCCCTACGTCGCGAGCATCACGGTGCTGCTGCCCGCGCGCCTCGACCAGATCGCCCCCGACAGCAAGGTCCAGGTCGTCGCGACCCTGTCGATCGTCGGGTCGGTCGTCGCGCTGCTCGCCAACATCCTGTTCGGCGCGCTGTCCGACCTCACCCGGTCGCGCCTCGGCAAGCGCACCCCCTGGATGGTGCTCGGGTCGGTCACGACCTGCCTGCTGCTCCTGCTGCTGTCGCGGGCCGAATCCGTCACCGCGCTCGTCGTGACGTGGTGCGTGTGCCAGCTGTTCCTCAACGCGATCGTCGCGCCCCTGGTCGCGGTGATCCCCGACCGCGTGCCCGAGCGGCAGCGCGGCACGTACTCCGCCGTGTACGGCGTCGGCATGATGGTCGGGATGGCCGGCGCCAACGTCGTCGCGTCCCGGTTCGTCACCGACCCCGC
This sequence comes from Cellulomonas iranensis NBRC 101100 = JCM 18110, assembly GCF_001552375.1. GTDB lineage: Bacteria > Actinomycetota > Actinomycetes > Actinomycetales > Cellulomonadaceae > Cellulomonas > Cellulomonas iranensis. Next base: position 50,864 of record NZ_BCRB01000014.1, read on the forward strand.
GACCGGGTTCCGGCTCATGGGGTTCGCGATCCTGCTGGCGGGCCCCGTGCTCGCGCTGCTCGCGCCCGACCGGTCGAACGCCGGCGAGCCGCGGCCCGCGTTCTCGCGCGCGGTGCTGCTCGACAACTTCTCGTTCCCGCGGCGGGGCGCGCGCGACTTCTACCTCGCGATGTCCGGCAAGCTGCTGTTCGTCCTCGCGATGTTCTCGATCACGGGCTACCAGCTGTACATCTTCACCGACCACCTCGGCATGGACGCCGACGGCGCGGGCGGCATGATCGCGACGATGGCGCTCGTGCAGCTCGTGCTGTCCCTCGTGTGCGGGGCGGTCGCGGGGCCCGTGTCCGACCGGCTCGGCCGGCGCAAGGTCCTCGTCGTGGGGGCGACCGTGCTCATGGCCGTCGGCCTGCTCGTGCCGTTCGTGTGGCCCGTGCCCGCCGCGATGATCGTGTTCGCCGCGATCAGCCTCGGCGTCGCGTCGGGCGTCTTCAACTCGGTCGACCAGGCGCTCAACTACGACGTGCTGCCGAACCCCGAGGCGGCCGCCAAGGACCTCGGCATCCTCAACATGGCCAACACCGGCGGGCAGATCCTCGGACCGGTGCTCATGGGCGCGGTCGTCGGCGTGACGGGCGGCTACGGCGCAGGCTTCCCGGTCGCCGCGGTCGTGGCCCTCGTCGGCGCCGTGCTCATCCTGCGGATCCGCTCGGCGCGCTGAACCCGACGACGCCCGCGCCGCACCGTGACGGTGCCGCGCGGGCGTCGTGCTGCGCGGGTGCGGTGCGCGCCGCACCGCGGCGCCGCGTCGGCAGGGCCGGGCGTCAGGACGAGAAGGCCGCGATGTGCGCGTCGGACGGCGCGGTGTGCCGGTCCGGCGCCAGCAGCGACGGCAGCCGGTGCAGCAGCGGGTCGACGAGCCCGCGCCGCGGGTCGAGCGCGTGCGCGTGCTCGAGCCGCTCGAGCAGCACGCCCACCTCGCACGTCGTGAGCCCCAGGGTCGTGGCGAGCGCCGCGGGCTCGACGAACCGGTCGGTCGTCGCGCAGACCGCCGCGAGCAGCCGGTCGAGCGGGCAGCGCTCCTCGCCGCGGCACACGTCGTGGTGCAGACCGGCCGCGACCCGCTCGACGAACGCCGGGCCGACGTCGCCCAGGTCGCGGTGCTCGGCGATCGCGCGCGGCAGGCCGCCGTGGCGCAGGAAGGCGGCGCGCACCCCCGCGGCGTCCGCCGCGGGGTCCGCGGTGACGAGCTCGGCGAACGTCGCGGGGCGCAGGTGGAGCACCTGCACGGCTCCGCACGGCGTCGCGGCGCGCAGCGCCGCGAGGTCCGCGGGGTCGAGCACCGACGTGGTCGCGAGGACCTGGTGCCCGCGGCGGCACGCCTCGGCGACCGCAGCCGGCCACCGGGGCACCGTGCCGACCTCGTCGACCACGAGCACCCGGGCGCCGTCGCACGCCGGCGCGCCCGTGCGGGTCGGCAGCCGGAGCACGGCGGCGACGTCGACGCCGCCCATGCGGCGCGGCCGGTCGTCCTCGTCGAGGTGCTCGACCGGCACGAGCACGACGCGGCGCGGGTCGACGGCCGGGTCGGCCACGAGGTGCGCGACGACGTCCTTGACGGCCGTCGTCTTGCCGACGCCGCGCGGCCCGACCACGAGCGTCACGGTGCCCGGGCGCGGCCCGGCCGCGAGGTCCGCGAGCACCGCGCGGGCCGTCGCGGTCGCGAGCGGCCACTCGTGCGCGTCGCGCGTCGTCAGCTCGGGGTCGTCGAGCACCCAGGACGCGCGGCGGCGGCGCGACCACCAGGGGTTGGTCGCGCGCAGCACCTGGGCGAGCTCGTTGTTGCGCACACCTCAGCGTGCGCCCTCGTCAGAGCCCCGACGAGGGACGAACGGCCTCGCCGGGCCGTGGTACGGGCGTGCGCGTCAGACCATCTCGAGCAGGTCCTGGACGGAGTCCAGCACCTGGGTGGGGCGGAACGGGAACCGCTCGACGTCGGTCGCGCGCGTCGAGCCCGTGAGCACGAGGTAGGTGCGCAGCCCGGCCTCGATGCCCGCGATCACGTCGGTGTCCATGCGGTCGCCCACCATGACAGTCGTCTCGGAGTGCGCGTCGATCCGGTTGAGCGCCGAGCGGATCATCATCGGGTTCGGCTTGCCCACGAAGTACGGCTTGCGGCCGGTGGCCGCCGAGATCATCGCGGCGACGGCGCCGGTCGCGGGCAGGTCGCCCTCGGCGCTCGGGCCCGTGACGTCGGGGTTCGTCGCGATGAAGCGCGCGCCGCCCTGGATGAGGCGGATGGCCTGCGTGATCGCCTCGAACGAGTACGTGCGCGTCTCGCCCAGCACGACGAAGTCCGGGCGCGCGGCGGTGAGCGTGTAGCCGGCCTCGTACAGCGCGGTCGTGAGGCCCGCCTCGCCGATGACGTACGCCGAGCCGCCGGGCATCTGGTCGGTGAGGAACTGCGCGGTCGCGAGCGCCGACGTCCAGATGGCCTGCTCCGGCACGTCGATGCCCGTCGCGGCCAGGCGCGCCCGCAGGTCGCGCGGCGTGTAGATCGAGTTGTTCGTGAGGATGAGGAACGGGCGCTCCGCGGCCTGCAGCGCGCCCACGAACTCGGCGGCGCCCGGCAGCGCGTGGTTCTCGTGCACGAGCACGCCGTCCATGTCGGACAGCCACGAGCGGATCTCGCGCGTCATCGCGCACCCCGCCCGGCGTCGTCGCCCGGCAGGTCGACGACCTCGGTGCCCGCCTGCCCGGCGACGGGCTCGGTGGCCGCGTGGCCGAAGACCTCGCGCTCGACCGCGGCGCGCTCGACCGGCTCGTCGTACGCCGTGTCGCGGCCCTCGACCGTCTCGCCGGCCTTCTCCTTGCGGCGCGCGCGCCACAGCTCGAACGCCACGGGCAGCAGCGACGCGAGCACGATGACGACGAGCAGCGCCTCGATGTTGTCCTTGATGAACGTGACGTTGCCCAGCAGGTAGCCCAGGAGCGTCACGCCGACGCCCCACAGCAGGGCACCGACCACGTTGAACGACACGAAGTGCCGGTAGCTCATCTTGCCGACGCCCGCCGCGACCGGGGCGTACGTGCGCACGAACGGCACGAAGCGCGCCACGATGATCGTCCGGCCGCCGTACCTGTCGAAGTACGCGTACGTCTGGTCGATGTACTTCTGCTTGAAGAACCGCGAGTCGGGGCGGCTGAACACGCGCGGGCCCAGCTTGCGGCCGATCGCGTACGCGACCTGGTCGCCCGCGAACGCCGCGAGGAACAGCATCAGGCACAGCACCCAGATGTTGAGCTGGAGCGAGTCCTGCGCGACCAGCGCGCCCGCCGTGAACAGCAGCGAGTCGCCCGGCAGGAACGGGAACAGCAGCCCGGTCTCGATGAACACGACGGCCGTGATGCCGATCAGCGCGGCGGTGCCGAACGACGCGATGAGGTGGTCGGCCTGCAGGAAGTCCGGACCGAGCGCCGGCAGCGGGCCGCCGGCCAGCAGCGGCGCCACGTCGGTGGTCAGTGCGGCGGCGAGCGCCGACGTCGTCAACATGGCCCTCAGCCTACGGCGCGGGACGTCGCCGGACGGCGCCCCGAAGCGCCTGGTTAGGGTGGAGCGGTGGCTCATGACGCGACCTCCCCGGCCGACGCCCCCACCACCTCGACCCTCGCGGCACCGCGCACGACGTGGTCCCGTGCCCCCCTGCACGCCGCCCGCGGCGGGCTCATCGGCGCCGCCGAGTCCGTGCCCGGCATCTCGGGCGGCACCGTCGCGCTCGTCGTCGGCCTGTACGACGAGCTGATCGCCGCGGCCGCGCACGTCGTGCACGCGGGCCGCGCGTTCGTCGTCGGCGTCGTGCGCCGCCGCGGCACCGCCGAGGCGACCGTCGCGCTGCGGCGCGTCGACTGGCGCCTCGTGCTGCCCGTGCTCGCGGGCATGGCCGTCGTGCTCGTGCTGTCGCTGCGCACGCTCGCGCCGCTCCTGGAGAGCCACCCCGTGCCGACCCGCGCCGTGTTCGCCGGCATGATCGCGGCGTCGGTCGCCGTGCCGCTCGGCATGATGCCGTCGCGGCCGCGCGTGCAGGACGGCGCCTACGCGCTGGTCGCGGCCGTCGCGGCGTTCCTGCTCACGGGTCTGCCGCCCGTCGCGATCGAGGAGCCGTCGCTCTGGTACGTCGTGCTGGGCGCCGCGATCGCGATCAACGCGCTCGTCGTGCCGGGCCTGTCGGGCTCGGCGCTGCTCGTGGTGCTCGGGCTGTACGTGCCCGTGCAGGCCGCGCTCGACGGCCGCGACGCCGCGTTCGTCGGCGCGTTCGCGCTCGGGGCCGTGCTCGGGTTCGCGGCGTTCGTGCGCACGCTGCAGTGGCTGCTGCACGAGCGTCGCCAGGTCACCATGGCCGTCGTCACGGGCCTCATGGTGGGCTCGCTGCGCGCGCTGTGGCCGTGGCAGGACGACGACCGCGGGCTGCTCGCGCCGCAGCAGGGCGACGTCGGCCAGGTCGTGCTGCTGGCCGCCACCGGCGCTGTCGTGGTCGGCGCGCTCGTCGCGTGGGAGCGGCGGCGCGCCGCCCGCGCGCGGGCCGCGGCCGACACGGCGTCGTGACGCACGAGCCCGCCGCACCCGACGGGACGCCGTCGGACCCCGCACCCGCCGAGGTGGGGGTCGGGCCGTGGCCCGGCGGGCCCGACGCGTGGCCCGACGACCCGCGGTACGACCCCGAGCTGCTCGCGCACGGCGACCGTCGCAACGTCGTCGACCGCTACCGGTACTGGACCGTCGAGGCGATCGTCGCCGACCTCGACACGCGCCGCCACGCGTTCCACGTCGCGATCGAGAACTGGGCGCACGACCTCAACATCGGGTCCGTGGTCCGCACCGCCAACGCGTTCAACGCCGCGGGCGTGCACGTCGTGGGTCGGCGCCGGTGGAACCGCCGCGGCGCGATGGTCACCGACCGCTACCTGCACGTGCACCACCACCCCGACGCGGCCGCGCTCGCGGACTGGGCGGCGCACGCCGGTCCGGGCGGGTCGCGGCTGCCTCTCGTCGGCGTCGACAACGTCCCGGGGTCGGTGCCGCTCGAGGGGTTCGCGCTGCCGCGCGCGTGCGTGCTCGTGCTGGGGCAGGAGTCGACCGGCCTGACCCGGGAGGCGCAGGACGCGTGCGACGTCGTCGTGCACGTCACGCAGCACGGCAGCACGCGCTCGCTCAACGCCGGGGCCGCCGCCGCGATCGTCATGCACGCGTGGGCCGTGCAGCACGTGCCCCGCTGAGCGGCCCCGTGCAGCCCCGGGCGGCCCCGTGCGGCACCGGGACGAGGGTCCCGGTGGACGTCCCGGACGGCGGGTGCCCCGGTGGTGGCAGACTCAGGTCGTACCGCTCCCCGACTCTTCAGGAGAACAGCGATGCCCATCGCCACCCCCGAGGTCTACGCCGAGATGATCGACCGGGCGAAGGCCGGCAAGTTCGCCTACCCCGCCGTCAACATCACGTCGTCCCAGACCGTCACCGCCGCCATCCAGGGCTTCGCGGAGGCCGAGTCGGACGGCATCATCCAGGTGTCGGTCGGCGGCGCCGAGTACGCGTCGGGCTCGACGATCAAGAACCGCGTGTCCGGCACGCTCGCGCTCGCGGCGTACGCGACCGAGGTCGCCAAGCACTACGGCGTCACGATCGCGCTGCACACCGACCACTGCGTCAAGAAGAACCTCGACTCGTGGGTCCGCCCGCTGCTGGCGCTCGAGGCCGAGCAGGTCAAGCGCGGCGAGAACCCGACGTTCCAGTCGCACATGTTCGACGGCTCGGACATCCCGCTCGACGAGAACCTCGTCATCGCGGCCGAGCTGCTCGAGCTCTCGCAGGCGGCCCGCACGATCCTCGAGATCGAGGTCGGCGTCGTCGGTGGCGAGGAGGACGGCCACGAGGCCGAGATCAACGAGAAGCTCTACACGACGGCCGAGGACGGCCTGAAGACCGTCGAGGCGCTCGGCGCGGGCGAGAAGGGCCGCTACCTGACGGCCCTCACGTTCGGCAACGTGCACGGCGTGTACAAGCCGGGTGCGGTCAAGCTGCGCCCGTCGATCCTCGCGGACATCCAGCGCGAGGTCGGCGCGAAGATCGGCAAGGAGTCGCCGTTCGACCTCGTCTTCCACGGCGGGTCGGGCTCGACGGCCGCGGAGATCGCCGAGGCGGTCGACAACGGCGTCATCAAGATGAACATCGACACCGACACGCAGTACGCGTTCACGCGTCCCGTCGTCGCGCACATGTTCACCAACTACGACGGCGTCCTCAAGGTCGACGGCGAGGTCGGCAACAAGAAGGCCTACGACCCGCGCGCCTGGGGCAAGCTGGCCGAGGCTGGCATGGCCGCGCGCATCGTCGAGGCGTGCCAGCAGCTGCGCTCGGCGGGCACCCGGATCTCCTGACCCGGAGCCGCCACGCGGACGGCCCCGACCCCCTGCGGGGGGTCGGGGCCGTCCTGCGTCGCGGGTGCGGCCGCGCCCGTGGTGCGAAGGGGGTCGGCGTCAGGCCGGTGGGTCGACCGGCTCGAACGGCGCGGCGTCGTCCTCGTCGACGACGTCGAGCAGCTCGCCGATCCGCGTGACCTCGAGCAGGAACCGCACGGTGGGCGGCACGCGCAGCAGCCGCACGCGGTGCTCGCTGCGGATCGACAGCCGCGCGAGGAACGCGACGCCCGACGAGTCCATGAACGTCACGTGGTGCGCGTCCACCTCGATCGGCAGGCCGCGCTGCTCCGCCTCGGCCGTGGCCTCCTGCAGCTCCGGGCCCAGGTCGGCGTCGACCTCGCCCGAGAGCACGATGCGCGTGCGGTCCGTGCCGACGATGACCTGCACCGCGCCGGGCTCGCCGGCCGTCGCGGGGGCGGCCTCCGGGGCCGTCGCCTCCGTCGTGGCGGCGTCCTCGCCTGCGGAAGGGCTGTTACCGTCTCGCACGATGCTCCTTCCGAGCGCCGGGGGGCTCGCCGAGGTGGCCGAGCGGTTCGTCCGTTCGGCACGCTAGACGATCGGAGGTGGTGATGGTCAACTCCCACGCCATCGGGCCGGCGGTCGAGCGTACGTCGTCGGCGCGTCGGCGGCGCGTCGCGCACCCGGCGCCGCAGGTGGGCCCCGGTGCGCTCGGCGCGGCGGCGGCCGCGACCCCCGTGCCGCTCGCGCTGCTGCACGCCGCGGACGACGCGCTGCACGTCGCGTGGGTCAACGACGCGCTCGCGCGTGCCGTCGGCTACGCCGCCGACGACGTCGTCGGCGTCGACGTGCTGACCGACCCGCGCGTGCGCCCGGCGGACCGGGCCGCGGCCCGCGCCGTGGCCGCGGCGGGCGCGTCGTCGTACGACGTCGTGCTGCGCCGCGCCGACGGCGTGCACGTGCACTGCGTCGCCCACCTGGCGCCCGTGGACGGCGCCGACGTGCCCGACGGCACGCTCGTCGCCGCCGTGCAGGACCTCACGGCGGAGCTCACCGCGCATGCCGAGCAGCAGGCGATCGTCGCGCACGAGCGCCGCGAGCGCCGCAGCCTCGCGCTCATCGCGCGCGTCTCCGACCTGCTCATGGACGTCGACGAGCCGCAGGGGCTGCGCGAGATCGCGGCGCTGCTGGAGTCGCAGGTGGTCGCGACCGCGGCGTTCTTCCTGTCCGAGAAGGGCCTGTGGGCGGCCGACGGGCTCGAGCAGTACCACGCGAGCCCCCGGCACCCGGCGCTGCCCGGGCGGCCGCCCTCGCGCTGCCCGCACGACCCGGTCGCGACGCTGCTCGCGGGCGGCGGCGACGAGCCCGTCGAGCTCGACCTGTCCGCCGAGCACGCCGAGGGCTCGTACGCGCGCTGGCTCGCCGAGCGGCTCGGCGGCGAGGGTCTCGACCCGCGCGTGGTCGTGCAGCCCGTGCCCGGGCGCCGGCGCACGGTCGGCCTGCTCGTCGTGCGGCCGCGCACCGGGTCCGGGCTCGCGGGCCTCGACGGCGCCGACCGGACCGTCGTCGAGCTCGTCGCGCGCCGCGTCGGCCTGTCGATCGACAACGTGCGCCTCTACGACCGCGAGCACCGGCTCGCCGAGACCCTGCAGCGCGCGATGCTCCCCGAGCAGGCCGAGGTCGAGGGCCTCGACGTGTGGACGTACTACTCGCCCAACGCCGACGACGCGCAGGTCGGGGGCGACTGGTACGACGTCCTGCAGGTCGACCCGACCACGGTGGGGGTCGTCATCGGCGACGTCGTGGGCCACGACGTCGAGGCGGCCGCGACCATGGGCCAGCTGCGCTCGGTGGTGCGCTCGTACGCGTTCGACAACACGACGCCCGGTCCGGTGCTCGAGCGGGTCGACCAGCTCTTCGCCGGCATGCGGATCCCGCGCGCCGCGAGCCTCGTGCTCGCGACGCTGCGCCGCGCCGACGCGGGCGCCTGGACGCTGCAGTTCTCGCGCGCCGGGCACCTGCCGCTCCTGCACGTGCGCGACGGGCACGCGCAGCACCTGCTGGGCCGCGGCGGCCCGCTCGTCGGGTTCGGCGGCGGGCCGCGCGCGACCGACGAGGTCGCGCTCGCACCCGGCGACGTCGTGGTGTTCTACACCGACGGCCTCGTCGAGCGCCGCGACCGCAGCCTGCGCGACGGCCTGACGGTCCTCGAGTCGGTCGCCGCCGCCGTGACGGCGCGCGACGCCGCGGGCATCGGCGAGGACCTGCTGTCGCGCCTCGCGGACCACCCCGAGGACGACGTCGCCGTCGTGGTGGTGCGCGTGCCGGCGCTCGACGAGCACCTCGGCGGCGCCGTCAGCCCGCGCCGCCGCCGCTGGGCGCTGCCCGGCGAGCCCGCGTCGATCGGCCGCGCGCGGCACGCCGTGGTGCGCACGTGCGAGGCGTGGGAGATCGACGACGCCTCCAACGCCGAGCTCGTGGTGTCCGAGCTGGTCGCGAACGCGGTCCTGCACGGCTGGGGCCACGTCGCGCTGCAGCTGCACGACACGGGCGACGGCCTGCGCATCGAGGTCGAGGACGCCAACCCGACGCCGCCCGTGACGACCGACGGCCACCCGGGCCGCGTGGGCGGGTACGGCATGCAGATCGTCGAGCGGCTGGCCGACTGGGGCTGGCGGCAGTCGCGCGGCGGCAAGGTCGTGTGGGCCAAGATCCGCCCGGGCGCGCTGCCCGCGTCGGCGTCCGAGGCGCCGCGTCGCGACGCCTGACGCCGCGGGGCGCGGTCAGAGCGGGCGGTCCGCAGACGCGTCCCGCGGGGCGGGACGTCAGGCGGGGGCGGGGGCGCCTGCGGGGCTGTCGGCCTGCGCGCCGGCGTCGAGCTCGCAGCGGTGGTCGGGGTCGATGCGGAACAGCTCGAGCGCACCGCAGATCTCGAGCACGAACAGGTCGCGGTCCGCGGCGCCGCGCAGCACGGTCGCGCCGCCCCGGCGGCGGCCCGCGTCGGCGAGCGAGATGAGGAACGCCGCGCCCGTGGAGTCCATGAACGTCACGCGGCACATGTCGATGACCAGGAGCTGGCGTCGCAGCCCGACCACGCGGGCCGTCACCTCGGGGAACTGCTCGCGCTCGGCGAGGTCGAGGTCGCCGGCGACCACCAGCGTCGTGGTGGTGGACGACGTCGCGATCTCGATCATGAACGTCCCTGGGCTGCGGGGCCGCGCGGCGGCGGGCGGGCTGCTGGTCGGTCGTTCGACTGTAGCCGCGGGCAACGGCCCCCGCGACCGGGGTGGGGCCCGCGGTGCGAGACTGGCGCCATGAGCCACGAGAACCTCCTGGGCGGTCCCGCGCCCACGCTGCTGCCCGCCGACGGCGCCGACGCGACGGCCCGCGCGACCCTCGCGACGGGCGTCGACGCGCGCGCCGCGGTGCCCGCCGCGCCCGCGTCGTCGCTGCTGTGGGCGCTGCTCGCGGAGCAGTCGGACGACGCCGTGGCGGCGTACGCGTACGCCCGGACCGGCTACCACCGGGGGCTCGACGCGCTGCGCCGCGCGGGCTGGCGCGGGCAGGGCCCGGTGCCGGTCGCGCACGAGCCGAACCAGGGCTTCCTGCGCGCGCTGCTCGCGCTCGCCGAGGCCGCCGCCGCGATCGGCGAGGACGACGAGGCCGCGCGCTGCCGGCAGTTCCTCGCGGACTGCGGCACGTCCGCCGGCGAGGTCGCCGCGCTGCGCTGACGCCGTGACGCGTGCCGTGCCCGGCCGCGCGGAGCGGGACGGTGCGGTGCGTCGCGGTGCCGGGCGGCGGGACGCCCCGCGGTCGTGTCCCCGCGCTCCGGTACCCTTCCGGGTGGTACGCGTCACCTGCCGCGCGTGCTCGGGTCACCCGCGCCGCGAGCCCGCTCGCGCCCGTCTGCGGGGCGGAGCCGCATCGCTGGGCAGCGGGAAGTGGTGATCGCACATGCCGGCCGTCGTGGTGCTCGGAGCCCAGTGGGGCGACGAGGGCAAGGGCAAGGCGACCGACCAGCTCGGTGGGCGCACCGACGTCGTCGTGAAGTTCAACGGCGGCAACAACGCCGGCCACACCGTGGTCATCGAGGGCGAGAAGTACGCGCTGCACCTGCTGCCGTCGGGCATCCTCACGCCGGGCGTCGTCCCGGTGATCGGCAACGGCGTCGTCGTCGACGTCGAGGTGCTGTTCGAGGAGATCGACGCGCTCGAGGCGCGCGGCGTCGACACCTCGCGCCTGCTGGTGTCGTCCGCCGCGCACGTCATCGCGCCGTACAACCGCACGATGGACAAGGTCACCGAGCGGTTCCTCGGCAAGCGCCGCATCGGCACGACGGGCCGCGGCATCGGTCCGACGTACGCCGACAAGATCAACCGCATCGGCATCCGCGTGCAGGACCTGTTCGACGAGGGCATCCTGCGGCAGAAGGTCGAGGGCGCCCTCGACCAGAAGAACCACCTGCTGGTGAAGATCTACAACCGCCGCGCGATCACGGTCGACGAGACCGTCGAGGACCTGCTGCGCCACGCCGAGCGCCTGCGCCCGTACGTCGCGGACACGCCGCAGTTCCTCAACCACGCGCTCGACGAGGGCAAGACCCTCGTGTTCGAGGCCGGCCAGGCGACCATGCTCGACGTCGACCACGGCACGTACCCGTTCGTGACGTCGTCGGCGTGCACCGCGGGCGGCGCCTGCACGGGCTCGGGCGTGGGGCCCACGCGCATCGACCGGGTCGTCGCGGTCGCCAAGGCGTACACGACGCGCGTCGGCGAGGGACCGTTCCCGACCGAGCTGCTCGACGCCGACGGCGAGTGGCTGCGCCAGACCGGCGGCGAGTACGGCACGACCACGGGTCGTCCGCGCCGCACCGGCTGGTACGACGCGGTCGTGGTGCGGTACGCGTCGCTCGTGAACGGCCTGACCGACCTCGTGGTCACCAAGCTCGACACGCTCACGGGGCGCGACCGCATCCCGGTCTGCGTCGCGTACGACGTCGACGGCCGCCGCGTCGAGGACATGCCGATCGACCAGACCGACTTCCACCACGCGAGGCCCGTCTACGAGTACCTCGACGGCTGGACCGAGGACATCTCGCAGGCGCGGCACGTCGACGACCTGCCGGTCGCGGCCCAGCGGTACCTGCAGTTCCTCGAGGACGTGTCGGGCACGCGCGTGTCGTCGATCGGCGTCGGCCCGGGCCGTGAGGCGATCATCGTCCGGCACGAGCTGCTGGGCTGAGCCGCCGGGCACGGTCCGGTGGGCCGGGACCCGTGACCGCCCCGGGAGCCGCGCGACCGCGGCTCCCGGGGCGGTGCCCGTTCAGCCCTCGACCGGGGCGGGGGCGGGCAGCTCGTGCGCGTCGACGTCGCGCTGCCGCAGCAGGGCCGCCGCGGCGGCCACGGCGACCACGCTGAGCGCGGTCGCGCCGAGCAGGACCGGGGCGAGCCCGTGGCGCGTCGCGAGGACGCCCGCGACGAGCGCACCGGCGGGCATGAGGCCGTAGCCGAGCGTGCGGGCGGCGCCGGCGACGCGGCCCAGCAGGTGCGCCGGGACGAGGCGCTGGCGGACGGTCTCGCTGATGACGTTGCCGACGGTGCTGAGCAGGCCGAGCAGCACGAGGACGACGGCGAGCGGCGCGACGCGCGGGACGAGCACGGGCACCGCGAGCAGCGAGAACGCGAGCGCCCAGCAGGTCACCATGAGGCGCACCTCGCCGACGCGGCGCACGAGCGGCTCGCCGAGCACGGACCCGGCGACCGCGCCGACGGCGATGCCGAGCGTGAGCAGCGGGTAGGTCTGCTCGGTCATGCCGACGGCCGAGCCGGGCCCGACGACCCACAGCACGAAGACCGCGAAGTAGGCGGCGCTGCACATGTTGAGCACCGCGCCGGTGAGCACGACGACGCGCAGCACGCGGTGCCGCGTGACGAACCGCAGGCCCTCGCGCACGTCGGACCAGGCGCTCGTGCGGCGCGCGGCGGCGTCGGGGGAGGCGGCCCCGTCGGCGGTCGTCGCGGGTGTGGTCGGGGCGGGCGTGGCGGGTGCGGTGCGGCGGTAGCGGCCGGGCACGTGGCGCCACAGCACGAGCGCGCCCGCGACGGCGAGCGCGGCGGGCACGCCGAGCACCCAGCCGGTGCCGAGCGTGAGCAGCGCGCCGGCGACGGGCGCGCCGAGGAAGGCGTTGGCGACCTGCTGCACGGCCATGACGCGGCCGTTGGCGGCGGCCAGGCGCTCGCGCGGGACGAGGTCGGGGACGATCGCGCCGGCGGCGAGGTCGACGACGACCTCGGTGACGCCGTAGGCGAGCACGAGGCCGACGAGCAGAGGCAGCGTGAGCGCGTCGGTCGCGGCGAGCCAGCCGCCGACCGCGAGCAGCGCGGCGCGCGCGGCGAGGCCGGCGATCTGCAGGCGGCGCCGGTCGCCGCGGTCGACGAGGACCCCGGCGGTGAGACCGAGCACGAGCCAGGGCAGCCAGGTCGCGGCGGACAGCAGCGCGATCTTGTCGGGGGAGCGCGTGAGGCCGAGCGCGACGAGCGGCACGCCGACGGCGACGATCCCGTCGCCGAGGTTGGCGGCGCCGGTCGCGGTGAGCAGCGCGGCGAAGCGCCGGCCGAGCGGGCGGGGTGCGTCGGGGGTGGCGTCGGTCGCCGGCTCGGGGGTGGGCGGCGGCGGGGCGGGGG
>NZ_BCRB01000015.1 GCF_001552375.1 Cellulomonas iranensis NBRC 101100 = JCM 18110
GTGGCTCGGGCGGCCGCCGTGCTCGTCCACGTCGGCGTCGCGGAGGGCGACGCGGCGGGGGTGGCGTCGGCCCTCGCGACGCTCGACGCGGCACCGCCGGCCGCGCGCGGTCCCGCCGGCGTGTCGCGGCCGTTCCTCGCGGCGAGCGTGCGCCTGGCCAGCGGGGCGACCGGGGACGCGCTCGCGCTCGTCGGACGCACCGACCCGGCGTTCACGTCGGTGGCGGGGGCCTGCCGGCGCAGCGAGATGCTGCTGCGCGCGGGGGAGCGGCGTGCCGCGTGGAGCGTGCTCCCGGACGACGCCCGTCAGGGTTCCTGGCACGTCGCGGACCTGGTGGCGGTGCACGTGGCGCGCGCGCTGCTGCACGACGACCCGCGCAACGCGCACGCGGCGCTCGAGCGCGCCCTCGCCGCGTCGGCGGCCGAGGGCGTCGTCCGTCCGTTGCGCGACCGCGCGGCCGCCCTGCGGCGCCTGCTCCTGGCCCACCTGGGGCGAGGCAGTGCCCACGAGGACCTCGTGACCCGGCTGCTCACGGCCGACGGCCCGGGCGGCGTGTCGCGCGAGCCCGGGCACAGGCTCACCGAGCGCGAGCGCCACGTGCTCGCGTGCCTCCCGTCGCACATGACCGTCGGGGAGATCGGTGCCGCGCTGTTCGTGTCGCCCAACACGGTCAAGACCCACGTGCGATCCGTCTACCGCAAGCTCGGCGTCACCAGCCGGCGCGACGCGGTGCGCACCGCCGTCGAGCGCGGTCTGCTCTGACCGCGCCCGACGCCGGTGCGCCGGCGTGCCACGTCGGCGTCAGACGTTCTCCTGGAACGCCTCCCGCAGCCGCGCCTCGTCCTCGTGCGACAGGTTGGTCTGCAGCAGCTCGCCCTGGATGCCGCGCTCGCGCAGCGCGCTCACGACGCGGTCCGGCACGCTCGTGGTCGCGAGCAGGAACAGCGCCGACGTGCCCGGCGTGACCTTCTCGCGGACCGAGCGGATGAAGTCGTCGTCGATGCCGACGTCGGTGAGCGCGCCGCCCACCGCGCCTGCTGCGGCGCCGATCACGACACCGACGAGCGGCATGAAGAACAGCAGGCCGAACAGCAGACCCCAGAAGGTGCCCCCGAGCGCACCCACGGCCGCGAGGTTGTGCGCCTGGCGCGTCCGCGGCTTCTTCTTGTCGGGCTGCCACGAGACGGTCGCGGCGTCCTGGACCTGGATGAGCTCCTGCTTCTGCAGCTCCAGGAGCGCCTGCTCCGCCTGCTCCGCCCCCTCCGGGGTCTCGAACCTCCACACGCTGAGAGTGGCCACGGTCGTCTCCTCGTCGTCGCGCGCCCCCGGCACGTCGCCCGGGGGCCGTCACCCCAGGGTGGGCGCGTCGAGGGCCGCGCCGCGTCACCCGCCCCGGGTGATCCGCCGACCGCGTCGACGCGACGCGCGGGTCACGCGAGCACGACGACGGCGCGCGCGGGCACCTCCACGACGAGCGGGTCGCCGGCCGTGGCGGGCGGCCGCACGACCCCGCCGTCCCAGTCGGCGACGACGCGCACGGGCCGCTCGACCGGCACCGGGACGGCGGCGGCGACGTGCGCGAGGTTGACGACGACGCGCGCCGCACCGCGGTGCACGACGAGCACCCCCTGCCACGGTCCGTCGTCGGCACCCTGCGCGGGGTGCACGTCGACGACCGTGCGCGAGCGGTCGCCCGAACCCAGGTCCGGCACGGCGCGTCGCAGCGCCACGAGCACGCGGTACCACTCGAGCAGCCGCGCGTGCTCGGGACGTGCCGGCTCGTCCCAGTCGAGGACGCTCGCCGCGAATGTCGCCGGGTCCTGCGGGTCGGGCACGTCGACCGGGCCGCCGTACAGGTCCTGCCAGCCGTGCCCGCCGAACTCGCGGGTGCGGCCCTCGCGCACCGCCTCCGCGAGCTCGGGCTCGGGGTGGTCGGTGAAGAACAGCCACGGCGTGGTCGCGCCCCACTCCTCGCCCATGAACAGCAGCGGGCTGAAGGGGGAGAGCAGCACGAGCGCGGCCTGCGCCGCGAGCCCGCCGGCGTCGAGGCGCGGCGAGGGGCGGTCGCCGAGCGCGCGGTTGCCGACCTGGTCGTGGTTGGCGTCGAACACGACGAACCGGTGGCCGTCGACGTCCGCGGGCACGGGCGCGCCCCACGGGCGGCCACGGAACGTCGAGGGGCCGCCGTCGTGCACGAACACGCGCGTGAGCGCCGTGACCAGTGCGTCCGGCGTGCCGAAGTCGACGTAGTACCCGTGCCGCTCGCCCGTGACCAGCGCGTGCACGGCGTGGTGCACGTCGTCGGCCCACTGCCCGGTCATGCCCCAGCCGCCCGCGGCGGTGGGACGCAGGCTCACGACGTCGTTGAGGTCGGACTCGGCCACCAGGCCCAGCGGGCGTCCCAGCCGGTCGGACAGCTCCGCGACCTCGTCGGCGAGCTGCGCGAGCAGGTGGCGCGGCGAGTCGTCGCGCAGCGCGTGCACGGCGTCGAGCCGGAACGCGTCGACGTGGAAGTCCCGCGCCCACCCGAGGACCGAGTCGCAGATCCACCGGCGCACGTGCTCCGAGCCGGGGCCGTCGAGGTTGATCGCGTCGCCCCAGGGCGTCTGGTGCGTGTCGGTGAAGTACGGGCCGAGCTCGTGCAGGTAGTTGCCCGACGGTCCGAGGTGGTTGTGCACGACGTCGAGGCACACCGCGAGCCCGTGCCCGTGCGCCGCGTCGACGAACGCCTGCAGCGCGGCCGGACCTCCGTACGGCTCGTGGACGGCCGACAGCGCGACGCCGTCGTACCCCCAGCCGTGCCGTCCGTTGAACGCGGCGACGGGCAGCAGCTCGACGACGTCGACCCCGAGCGCGACGAGGTGCTCGAGGCGGTCCGCCGCGGCCGCGAGCGTGCCCTGCGGCGTGAACGTGCCGACGTGCAGCTCGTACGTCACGGCACCGCGCACGTCGACGCCGCTCCACCCGTCGTCGGTCCACGCGAACCGGTCGACGTCGAACACGCGCGACGCGCCGTGCACGCCGTCGGGCAGCCACGTGCCGCGCGGGTCGGGGCGCGGCGGCCCGCCGTCGAGCGAGAACGCGTAGTCGGTGCCGTGCGTCAGCGCGACGTCCGCCGCCCACCAGCCGTCGGGCTGGGCTTGCAGCGCCGAGCGGTCGCCCGTCGCGGGCAGCACGAGCTCGACGCGCTCGGCGAACGGCGCCCACAGGCGCGGAGTCAGTGGCACGTGGTCCCCCCCGGGGCCTCGTCGGGACGTCGGACCGGGTCGGTCCGACGCTCAGGTCGGTGCTGCCGTCGGCGCCGGTCAGGTCGCCTCGTGCACGAGCAGCGCGACCGGCAGGCGCTCGAGGACGTCGGCCACGGGCCGGACGCCGCCGGGCAGCACCCGGTCGCCGAGGACGTCGTGCCACGTGCCCTCGGGCAGCGCGACCGTGTGGTCCGCCCACCCGCCGAGCCGCTCGACGGCCGCCGCGAGCCGGGTCGCGACCACCACGACCCGCGGAGCCCCCGCGGCCGTGCGCGCGTACGTGAGGGTGTGGCCCGAGGAGTGCGGCAGTGCGACGAACCCGGCCTCGGGCCCGACGAAGGCGTCGGCGACGTCCCGTCGCACGCGCAGGGCCCGCGAGGTCACGAGCATCTTCTCGTCGGCGAGCCCCCGCGGGCCGGCGCCGTCGTCGAGCCGCGCGAGGCGTGCGGCGAGCGCGTCGGCGTCGACCGGGCGCCGGTTGTCGGGGTCGACGAGCGTCGGCCCGGGCACCTCGGTGCCCTGGTAGACGTCGGCCACCCCCGGCAGCGTGAGCTGGACGAGCTTGGTGCCGAGGGTCGCGGCACGCACGGCCTCGCGCGTGCGGGCGTCCCAGTCGCCGAGCAGGGCGAGCACGGCCGGGTCGGTGCGCGCGGTGCGCGCCGTGTCGAGCACCGCGCGCTCGTACGCCGCGTCGGGCGCCGTCCAGGTCGTGCGGGACTTCGCCTCGCGGATCGCCTTGGTGAGGTACTCCACGAGGCGGTCCTCGGCGATCGGGCCGTCGTCGGCCCACGTGCCCACCAGGGTCTGCCACAGCAGGTACTCGGTGCGCCCGTCGAGCAGCGTCCCCCGGTACCCGGCCGACGCGCGGCGCAGCTCCTCGACCAGCGCCGCCCACTCGCGCGGCAGCTCCGACAGCACGCCCAGGCGCGCGCGGGTGTCCTCGCCGCGCTTGGTGTCGTGCGTCGACAGCGTCGTCATGCCGAGCGGTGCCGTCGCCTGCGCGCGAGCCGCCCACGCCGCGAGGTCGGTCGGCGTCGTGGCGAACCGGGCGGGCTCGCCGCCGACCTCGCACAGCGCGACCAGGTGGGTCCAGCGGTAGAACGCGGTGTCCTCGACGCCCTTGGCCATGACGGCGCCGCAGGTCTGCTGGAAGCGCACGACGAGCTCGTCGCGCCGGGCGTCGCGCGTGCGACCCGCCGACCCGGCCTCGCGGCCGGACAGCAGGTCCAGCAGCACGTCCATGGTGGCCTCGCGCTCGGGGCCCGTCCGCCGCCGGGCGCGCGCGCCCGCGGCGGCGAGCACCGCGGCCGACGTGGGGGCGACCGTCTCGCCCGGCACGACGTACGCGCGGTACCGGTCGAACGCGACGAGCAGCTCGACCAGGCAGTCCTCGAGCGCGCGCCACGTGTGGTCGCGCAGCCGCAGGTCGTCGTGGCAGATCGCGGCCGCGAGGTTCGTCAGGCGGTGCACCTCGGCGTAGAGCGGCCCGTCGACGATCTCGCGCTTGGCCTGCTCCTCGACCTCCGCGAACGCGTCGGAGACGTCACCCGTGAGGCGGTGCATCACGGAGCCGAGCTGCGCCGCGCCGCCCGGGTCGACGAACGTCTGCTGCACGCGCCACAGCGCCTCGTACCCGGTGGTGCCGGCCGTCGCCCAGTCGTCGGGCAGCTCCTCCTCGCCCGCGAGGATCTTCTCGACCACGACCCACGCGCCGTCGGTCGCCTCGCGCAGCCGCGCGAGGTACCCCGCGGGGTCGGCCAGGCCGTCGGGGTGGTCGATGCGCAGGCCGTCCACGACGCCGTCGCGCAGCAGCCGCAGCGTGAGCGCGTGCGTCGCGTCGAAGACGTCCGGGTCCTCGACGCGCACCGCGACGAGCGTCCCGACGTCGAAGAACCGCCGATAGTTCAGCTCCTCGTCGGCGACCTTCCAGTACGCGAGCCGGTAGTGCTGCCGTTCGACCAGCTCGGCCAGCGGCAGCGCCTCGGTGCCCGCCCGGACGGGGAACACGTGGTCGTGGTAGCGCAGCACGGTGGACGGGCCGACGCCGGGCACGTCCTCCTCCACGAGCCGCAGCTCGTCCGCCGCGAGCACGGCGCCGATGCGGTCGCCCAGCACGGGCATGAGCACCGCGCCGTCGCCCGCCGACCAGTCCACGTCGAACCACGCCGCGTACGGCGAGTCGGGGCCGTCGGTCAGCACGGACCACAGCGCGCGGTTGTGCCACACGGGGGTGGGCACGGCCATGTGGTTCGGCACGACGTCGAGCACGAGGCCCAGGCCCGCGTCGTGCGCCGCCGCGGCGAGCCGCCGCAGCCCGTCCTCGCCGCCGAGCACGTCGGACACCCGGTCGTGGTCGACCACGTCGTACCCGTGCGTCGACCCGGGGGCCGCCGTCAGCACGGGGGAGAGGTACACGTGCGTGACGCCGAGCGACGCGTAGTACGGCACGCGCGTCGCGACGTTGTCGAACGTGAGGTCGGCCCCGAGCTGCACGCGGTACGTCGAGACCGGGACCGGGTGCCCCGGCCGCACCGTGCGACGCTCGGGGACCGCGCGGTCCTCGCTCACACCTGCCCCTTGGCGATCCGCGTCGCCTCGCGGCCCGCGCTCGCGGCCGCGCCGCTGCCCGAGGCCCCGGGCAGCTCGCGCTCCGGCGGCCGGGTGAACAGCACCATCGAGCGCGGCGCGAGGGTCACGCGGCCGCGCGACCGGACCTCGCGCCCCGCCTTGACCTGGCCGTCGGTGTCGAGCACCGCCGTCCACACCGCGCCGTACTCCGCACCGGGCAGCTGGAACTGCTTCTTCTCCCAGTGCGAGTTGAACAGCAGCAGGAACGAGTCGTCGACGACCTCCTCGCCACGCGCGTCGGGCTCGTCGATCGCGTCGCCGTTGAGGAACACCATGACCGCGAACGCGTGGTCGGAGCCCCACGCCTCGTCGGACATGTGCGCACCGGACGGCGTCATCCACGCGATGTCGCGCAGGTCGGACTCGCCGCCGTGCTCGGCGGCGCCGGCGAAGAACCGGCGCTGCCGGAACACGGGGTGGTCGCGGCGCAGGTGGACGACGCGCCGCGTGAACTCGTGCAGCGACTGCTGCGCCTCGTCCAGGTCCCAGTCCACCCACGTGATCGGGTTGTCCTGGCAGTAGCCGTTGTTGTTGCCGCCCTGCGTGCGGCCGAGCTCGTCGCCGTGCGCGAGCATCGGCACGCCCTGCGAGAGCAGCAGCGTCGCGAGGAAGTTGCGCTGCTGGCGCGCGCGCAGCCGCTCGACCTCGGGGTCGTCGCTCGGGCCCTCGACGCCGCAGTTCCAGGACCGGTTGTGGCTCTCGCCGTCGCGGTTGTCCTCGCCGTTCGCCTCGTTGTGCTTGTCGTTGTACGACACGAGGTCGCGCAGCGTGAAGCCGTCGTGCGCCGTGACGAAGTTGATGCTCGCGATGGGGCGGCGGCCGGTGTGCTCGTAGAGGTCCGACGAGCCCGACAGGCGGCTCGCGAACTCGCCGAGCGTCGACGGCTCGCCGCGCCAGAAGTCGCGCACGGTGTCGCGGTACTTGCCGTTCCACTCGGTCCACAGCGGCGGGAACCCGCCCACCTGGTACCCGCCCTCGCCGAGGTCCCACGGCTCGGCGATGAGCTTCACCTGGGACACGACCGGGTCCTGGTGGACGAGGTCGAAGAACGCCGACAGGCGGTCGACCTCGTGGAACTGACGTGCGAGCGTCGCAGCGAGGTCGAACCGGAAGCCGTCGACGTGCATCTCGGTGACCCAGTACCGCAGCGAGTCCATGATGAGCTGCAGCACCGCGGGCGAGCGCATGAGCAGCGAGTTGCCCGTGCCCGTGGTGTCGAAGTAGTGCGACGGGTCGTCGTCGACCAGCCGGTAGTACCCCGCGTTGTCGATCCCGCGGAAGCTCAGCGTCGGGCCCATGTGGTTGCCCTCGGCGGTGTGGTTGTAGACCACGTCGAGGATGACCTCGATGTTCGCCGCGTGCAGCGCCTTGACCATCGACTTGAACTCCTGCACCTGCTGACCCGCGCCGGTCATGGAGGAGTAGCCGTTGTGGGGCGCGAAGAACCCGATGGTGTTGTAGCCCCAGTAGTTCGACAGCCCCTTCTCCTGCAGCGAGGGGTCGTTGACGAACTGGTGCACCGGCATGAGCTCGATCGCGGTCACGCCCAGGTCCGCCAGGTGCTCGATGACCGCGGGGTGCGCGATCCCGGCGTACGTGCCCCGCAGCTCCTCCGGCACCGCCGGGTGCTGCATCGTCAGGCCCTTGACGTGCGCCTCGTACAGGATCGTCTCGTGGTACTGGTGTCCCGGCGGGCGGTCGTGGCCCCAGTCGAAGAACGGGTTCACGACCACCGACGTCATGGTGTGCGCGGCGGAGTCCGACTCGTTGCGCGTGTCCGGGTCGCCGAACGTGTACGAGTAGAGCGACGGGTCGCCGTCGATCTGGCCGTCGATGGCCTTCGCGTACGGGTCGAGCAGCAGCTTCGACGGGTCGCAGCGGTGCCCCTGCGCGGGGTCGTACGGGCCGTGCACGCGGTACCCGTAGCGCTGGCCGGGCGCGATCTGCGGCAGGTAGCCGTGCCAGACGAACGCGTCCACCTCGGGCAGGTCGACGCGCGTCTCGGAGCCGTCGTCGTCGAGCAGGCACAGCTCGACCCGCTCGGCGACGCCGGAGTACAGGGCGAAGTTGGTCCCCGTGCCGTCGTACGTGGCGCCGAGGGGGTAGGGGCGTCCGGGCCAGATCTGCATGGGCTCAGAGTGCCAGCAGGGTCCGACCTCGGCTCATCGAGCGCGTGTGGGCGGGGTCACAGCACGCGGACGGGCGTTCAGGCGAGCGTCACGAGGTCCCGCACGTCATCATCCGGCAGCGCGTCGGCGACGGCCGTCACCTCGAGCGTGCGCAGCGCGGCGACGCCCCCGTGCACGGACAGGAACGCCGTGTCGGACGCGTCGCGGCCGGTCGCGATGCGCACGAGCGAGCCGCGCGGCGCGAGCGTGGTCGCGTCCACGACGCACCACCGGCCGTCGACGAGCGCCTCGGCGACCGCGTGCAGGTCCATCGGGTCGAGCCCGGGCGCGTACGCCGACGCGACGCGTGCGGGCACGTCGAGCGCGCGCAGCAGCGCGACCACGAGGTGCGCGTAGTCGCGGCACACGCCACGTCGCGCCAGCAGGGTGCGCACGGCACCGTCGGTGGGCAGGCTCGACCCCGGCACGTACGCCAGCCGCGTGCCGACCCACGACGCGACCGCCGCGAGCAGGTCGGCCCCCGCCAGCCCGGCGAACTCGGCGCGCGCCGTGGGCGCGAGCACGTCGGACTCGCAGTACCGGCTCGGACGCAGGTACAGCAGCGCGTCGGCGTCGTCCTGCGGCGGCGAGCCGGCGCCCGTGGGCGTGGCCGGGTCGGCGACGGTGGCCCGGTAGGTGACGGCCAGCTCGCCGGGTCCCGCCTCGAGCACGTGCAGCCGCGTGCCGTGCGCGTCGCGCACCTCGCGCACGTCGACGGCGCGCCCGTCCGACCTGACGTCGAGGTGCTCGTCGTCGGGCGCCGCGTGCGCCGCGGCGACCTCGAGGACGAGCCGGGCGGACGCGGTCACGTCCAGGACGAGGTGGGTCGAGACGTCGCGTCGCACGCGGTCAGCCTGGCAGCAGCCCGCGGCGCTGTCGCGCCGGGGCTGGCGTCCCCGGTCGGCCGCCGGGGACGGTGCGCGGCGCGGCCTGGGGTGAAGCGTTTAGTCCCGACGTCGCCCGGTGCGCGCCCAGGTCCGTCGGCTACCGTGGCACGACCGCGCCGACGGCGACGCGGGACACGACAGCGACCACGAGCGAGGCCCAGCCATGACCGCAGCGCCCGAGCCGACGGGCCCGCAGGTGACCGTCGTGGTGCCGACGTTCAACGAGGCACCCAACGTCGCCGAGCTCGTACGGCGCGTCGGCGTCGCGACCCGCGGCCTGGACGCCGAGCTGCTGTTCGTCGACGACTCGCGGGACGGCACCGCCGACGAGGTGCGTCGGGTCGCTCCCGGCGCCGAGCTGCCCGTGCGGGTCGTCCACCGCGACGTGCCGACCGGGGGCCTGGGCGGCGCCGTGCTCGAGGGCCTGCGGGCCTCGCACGCGCCGTACGTGCTGGTCATGGACGGCGACCTGCAGCACCCGCCCGAGCTCATCCCCACGATGGTCGCCCGCGCGCGCGAGCCCGAGGTCGACGTGGTCGTGGCGTCGCGGTACGTCGGCGAGGGCTCGAGCGCCGGCCTGGCGAACGCGGCGCGGCAGGCGGTGTCGTCGACGTCGACCGCGGTGACCCGCGCGATGTTCCCGGTGCGCCTGCGGGACTGCTCCGACCCGATGACCGGCTTCTTCGTGGTCCGCCGCGCGGCGGTCGACGTCGACGCGCTGCGGCCGCGGGGCTTCAAGATCCTGCTGGAGATCCTCGCCCGCCACCCGATGCGCGTCGTCGAGGTGCCGTTCGTGTTCGGCGCCCGCTACGCGGGCGAGTCCAAGGCGAACCTCGCGCAGGGCCTGCACTTCCTGTGGCAGCTCGCGGGCCTGCGCTTCGGGCGCATGTCGCGGTTCGCGATCATCGGCGGCCTCGGCGCGCTCGCCAACATCGCGATCGTCGCGCTCCTGACGTCGCTCGGCATGACGTGGCTGCCCGCCGCGATCGTGGCGGCCGAGGCGACCATCGTGGGGAACTTCCTGCTGCAGGAGCGGTTCGTGTTCCGCGACCTGCGCGACGAGGGCAAGGGCGCGTGGGCCCGCTTCGGTCAGTCGTTCACGTTCAACAACGTCGAGACGGTCGTGCGGATGCCGGTCATGGCCGTGCTGGTCGAGACGATGCACGTCGCCGCGGTGCTCGCGACCGCGATCACCCTCGTCGTCGCGTTCGTCGTGCGGTTCACGTTCCACTCGCGGATCGTCTACCGGCCGCGTGCGTCGTCGCGGCGCGCGCGCATGGTCGAGCGCGAGGCCGAGCAGGCCGGGCCGCCCCCCGCGCCCTCGTCCGAGCACGTCTGACCCCGCGCCCGTCCGGGCGTGGGCTCGCGGCCTGCGCGTGCGGCCCGCGCGCGTGGCCCGCAGGATCGTGGTGCACCCCTGGAGGCCACCATGACCGAGCACGCCGACGCGCCGATCGACCTCGAGCTCGTGCGCACCTACATCAACGACCACGTCACCGGCGCGACAGCGGTGTCCGCGCGGGTCGCGCGCATGAGCCGCAACCCCGACGCGGGCGCCGACGCCCCGCTGCTCGCCGAGCTCGCGCGCCAGCTGCGCGAGGAGCGCGACGTGCACGAGGCGACCGCGCGCGACCTCGGGTTCACGATGTCGCGCTGGAAGCACCTCGGTGCGGCGCTCGCCGAGCGTGTCGCGCGCCTCAAGCCCGACGGCCGGTGGACCCGCCGCTCGCCGCTGTCGCTCGTGCTCGAGCTCGAGATCCTGCGCTCGGGCCTCGAGGGCAAGCGCCTGGGGTGGGTCACGCTGCGCGAGCACGCCGACGTGCTCGGGCTGGACGCCGACCGGCTCGACGCGCTGGTGGCGCGCTCGCGCGAGCAGGCCGACACGGTCGAGGCGATCGCGGCCCGGGCGCGCGAGCGCGCGTTCGCGGCAGCGGGGGAGCGGACGTCGGCCGACGACGCCTAGGCTGCTCGCGGACGGAGGTCGCGATGGACGCGCTGCAGCGGTGGATGGACGACGTGGTGCCGGCGCTCGGCGTGGACCCGGACCTCGTGTCCGCCACGACCGACGACGTGCTCGACATGGTGAGGGACGTCGCGCACGGGGTCGTGCGCCCCGGCGCGCCGCTGACGGCGTACCTGGTGGGGCTCGCCGCCGGCCGCGCCGCGGCCGAGGGGCAGGACCCCGCCGCGGCGGTGCGCGACGGGCTCGCACAGGTCGACGCCCTCGTCAGGGCGTGGGAGCCGACCTCGGCCTGAGCGCCGCGTCGCGCGCGGCCGCGAGGGCGGCCGGGTCGTCGACGTCGAGCGTCGTGCGCTCGTCGACGGCCACCACGACCGTGCGCAGCCCGGTGAGCAGGTGCCGCGCGGGGCGGCCGTCCGGCGCGTCCGCGAGGACGTCGCGCACGGCCGAGAGCCGGTAGGCGGCCAGCAGCGGCTGCGGCCGCCCGTCGGGTCCGGCCGCGACGGCCGCGTCGGCGTCGGAGCGCTCCAGCGCGTCGCGCAGGGACGGCACCACGTCCCCGGCGAACGGCTGGTCGCCCGCGACGACGACCACGACCCGTGCCCGCGGGTGGGCGGCGGCACCGACAGCGACCCCGGCGGCGACGCCGGCGAACGGCCCGCCGCCGGGCGGGTCCTCGCGCGCCCAGAGCACGCCGCGCGGGACGTCGCGCGGCGGGCCCACCACCACGACCGGCACGTCGCCCAGGGCGAGCAGGAGGCGGTCGAGCACGGGGCGTCCCCCCACGTCGAGCGCGGTCTTGTCGACGCCGCCCATGCGGCGCGCCGTGCCGCCGGTCAGCACCACGGCGACGGCGGGCGCGAGGGTCACGCCGCCACGCTACGTGTCACGCGAGCGCGGCGGCCACCCGCGCCGCGTAGGACGTCGCGGGGTCGGCGGCGACCTCCTGCGGCGTGCCCCGCTGCGCCGCGCGGCCGTCCTCGAGGACGAGCAGCTCGTCGGCCAGGTCGAGCGCGTCGCGCAGGTCGTGCGTGACGAGCAGCGTCGGCAGGCCGCGGGCGACGTGGCGCCGGACGACGGCGCGCACGTGCGTGCGGGTCCCGGCGTCGAGGGCGCCGAACGGCTCGTCGAGCAGCAGCGCGCGGGGCTGCGCGGCGAGCGCGCGCGCGAGCGCCACCCGCTGCGCCTGGCCGCCCGAGAGCCGGTCGGCGCGTGCCCGGGCGTGGGCGGCGAGCCCGAGGTCGGCCAGCAGCGCGTCGGCGGACGCGCGCGCCGCACGTGCCCGCGCGCCCTGCGCGCGCAGCCCGAACGCGACGTTCTCACGCGCCGACAGGTGACCGAACAGGAGCCCGTCCTGCAGCACGACGCCGAGCCGACGGTGCCGCGGCGCGACCGTCGCACCCGTCGCGGCGTCGTCGAGCACGGTCCCGCCGAGGCGCACGTGCCCCGCAGCCAGGGCGGCGATCCCGGCGAGGGACTCCAGCAGCGTGGTCTTGCCGCTGCCGTTCGGTCCCATGACGGCGAGGACCCGTCCCGGCGGGACGCTCAGCCGGACGTCGAGGTGCAGCGCCCCGCGCTCGGCGACGACGTGCGCGTCGAGCGTCATCGGTCCCCCCGGCGCGTGCGGCCGCGGCCGGGCAGTCCGCCGACCCAGCGTCCGCGCATCGCGACCAGGACCGCCACGGACACGACGAGCAGCAGCACCGACATGGCCACGGCCTGCTCGGGTGCGGCGTCCATCGCGAGGTAGACCGCGAGCGGGACCGTCCGCGTGGTGCCGGGGAAGTTCCCGGCGAACGTGACGGTCGCGCCGAACTCCCCGAGCGCGCGCGTGAAGCACAGCGCCGCACCGGCCGCGACGCCGGGGGCGACCGACGGGAGCGTGACGCGGCGCAGGACGTAGGCGGGGGACGCGCCGAGCGTCTCGGCCACGAGGGCGCGACGGCGGTCGGCCCCGCGCAGCGCGCCCTCGACGGTGAGCACGAGGAACGGCAGCGCCACGAACACCTGGGCCAGGACGACCGCGACCGACGTGAACGGGACGGTCACGCCGAACCACGCGTCCAGCCGCGACCCGAGCAGCCCGCGGCGGCCCAGCAGGAGCAGCAGCGCGACGCCGCCCACGACGGGCGGCAGCACCAGCGGCACCGTCACCAGCGAGCGGACCAGCCGGCCGCCCGGGACGTCGTCCCGGGCCAGGACCCAGGCCAGCGGCACGCCCACGACGAGGCAGACCACCGTCGTGCAGGCCGCGGTGACGACCGACAGCCGCAGCGCCTCGACGACGGCCGGGTCGGCGACCAGGGCGGCCATGTCGCCCCACGGCGTCGCGGCGAGCAGCGCCACGAGCGGCAGCACGAGCAGCGCGAGCCCGACTACCGCCAGCGCACCGAGGACGAGCGTGCCGACCGCGGGTCGCGCGCGCCGAGCGGTTCGTCGGTCGACGTCGGCCCGCGGCCTCGCGGACGCCCTGCCGGGTGCCCGCGGGGACCGGGTGGGGGCGGGTGTCGTCACGGGACGTCGAACCCGGCGTCCTCGAGCGCCTGTCGGCCGACCGGACCCCGGAGCAGCGCGACGAACGCGGCGGCGGCCCGCGGGTGCGGTGCGTCGCGCAGGGCCAGCGCGGGGTAGTCGGTCGGCACCTGGACGTCGGCGGGGACGTCGATGCCCTCGACCGCGCCGCCGGCCGCGATGACGTCGGTCCGGTACACCAGGCCCGCGTCGGCCTCGTCGAGCCGCAGACGCGTCAGGACCGCGCGCACGTCCTGCTCGAGCGTGTCGGGCGCGGGCGTCACGCCGGCCTTCGCGAGGACCTGGGCGCCGACCGCGCCGCACGGCACCTCGGCGGCGCACAGCGCGACGGTCCGCGCGGGGTCGGCGAGGTCGGCGAGCGTGGTGACGCCGCCGGGGTTGCCCGCGGGCACCGCGATCTGCAGCTGGTTGGTCGCCACGACGACGGGGTCGCCGCCGAGCGCGTCGGTCACGGTCGTCATGGTCGCGGGGCTCGCGGTGACGACCACGTCGGCCGGGGCGCCGCTGACGACCTGCGTGGCCAGCGCCGAGCTGGCGCCGAAGCTCGTCCGCACGGTGAGCCCGGGGTGGTCGGCCTCGAGCGTGGCGGCGAGGTCGGTCACGACGTCCGTGAGCGAGGCCGCGGCGAGCACCACGAGGGTCCCCTCGAGCGTCTCCCCGGGTGTGTCCCCGGGCGGTACGGCGGTGCTCGCGCCCGGCGCCGGGGTCGCGGCGGTCGGTCCGGCGTCCGGGGCGGCGGCGCCGGTCGAGGAGCAGCCCGTCAGCGCGAGCGCGGCCACGAGCAGGGCGACCGGTGCCGTGCGGAGCGTGCCACGGCCCGCCGGCCCGCGCCGCGGCAGCGCGGCGTCCCGGCCGGTCACCGGGTCTCCACGTGCTCGACGGCCACGTTGGTCGCCTTGACGGACGCGACGGCCACGACGCCGGGCTCGAGGCCCAGGTCGTCCGCGGCCTCCCGGCTGATGAGCGACACGAGGCGGTACGGGCCCGCCTGGATCTCGACCTGCGCCATGACGGTGTCGCGCACGACGCGCGTGACGATGCCGCGCAGCCGGTTGCGGGTCGAGCGCTGGTCGCTGCCGGGCTCGGGCTCGGTGCCGAGCTCCTGCGCGAGCCGGGCGAGCGCGCCGCCGTCGACCGCGTGGTGCCCCGTGGCGTCGCGGGTCGACGCGAGCCGTCCCGCCTCGATCCAGCGGCGGACGGTGTCGTCGCTCACGCCCAGGAGGGTCGCGGCCTCGCTCACGCGGTAGGTCGGCATGCGCCCACAGTACGAGGTGGTGGCCGCAGATGCGGGCGAGAACGCCGTGGGTGTCCGCATCTGCGGGACGTGTGCGCGGTGCGCCGCGCTCGATGCGGCGCTGCGGGGCGGGCTGCCTACCCTGGACCCGTGCCCCAGGACACCTCGCGCCTGCACCCCCCGGCGCGTCGCGTCGTCGTCGCCGACGTCACGACCGCACCCGTCGACGTCGCCGCGCTCGCCGCCGCCGTCGGGGACGCCGCCGCCGGAGCCGTCGTCACGTTCGCGGGCGTCGTGCGCGACCACGACCACGGCCAGGGCGTGACCGGGCTGGAGTACGTCGCCCACCCCGACGCGGGCGCCGTCATCGCGCGCGTGGTCGCCGACGTCACGGCCCGTAGCGCCGTCGACGCCGTCGCCGTGGTGCACCGGGTCGGCGCGCTCGCCGTGGGGGAGTGCGCGCTCGGCGTCGCGGTGTCGGCGGCCCACCGCCGCGAGGCGTTCGAGACGGCCGCGCTGCTCGTCGACGAGGTCAAGGAGCACCTGCCGGTGTGGAAGCGGCAGGACCTGACCGCCGGCGGCCACGAGTGGGTCAACAGCGCCTGACGCGCGCCGCGACCGCCACGGACGCTCAGCCGCCCGCGAACGGCGGCAGCACGTCGACGCGCGCGGGCGTGCCCACGGGCTCGTCCCGGTCGCGGTGCAGCACGCCGTCGACCAGCAGCGCGCAGCGCGCCGCCACCGCACCGAGCGCGTCCCCGTGGCGGGCCGCCAGCAGGTCCAGCAGCCCACCGACGGTCGCGTCGGCGGGGACCTCGACCCGCTCGGCGTCGCGTCCCGCGGCCTCGGCCGCCGCCGCGAAGTACCGCACCTCGACCGTGCGCGTCCCGGTCGTCGCGCCTGTCGTGCCGTCCACCGTCGTCATCCCCCGATCGCGCTCATCGTGCGGGCCGGCTGCAGGAACGACGGGTCGTCGATGCCGTGCCCGGCGGCCTTGCCGCGCTGCGCGGCGCGCCACGCGTCCGCGACTGTCGCGTCGTCCGCCCCGCCGCGCAGCAGCCCGCGCAGGTCGTCCTCCTCGCGCGCGAACAGGCAGCTGCGCACCTGCCCGTCGGCCGTCAGCCGCGTCCGGTCGCACGCGCCGCAGAACGGGCGCGTGACCGAGCCGATGACGCCGACCGTCGCTCCCGCGTGCCCGCGGACCGTCCACGTCTCGGCCGGAGTCCCGCCGCGGGAGCCGTCGGGCTCGGCGACCAGGTCGTACGCCGCCGACAACGCGTCGAGGATCTCGCGCGCCGTCACGAGGTCCTCGCGCCGCCACGAGCCGTGCGGCCCGAGCGGCATCTGCTCGATGAAGCGCAGGTGGTAGCCGTGCTCGAGCGCCCAGGCGAGCAGCGGCACGGCCTCGTCGTCGTTGACGCCGCGCTGCAGCACCGCGTTGACCTTGACCGGCGTCAGGCCCGCCTCGACCGCGGCCGCGAGGCCCGCGAGCACGTCGGCGTGCCGGTCCCGCCGCGCGATCCGCGCGAACCGCTGCGGGTCGAGCGAGTCCAGCGACACGTTGACACGGTCCAGCCCGGCCTCGGCCAGGGAGCGCGCGCGCTTGTCGAGCCCCAGCGCGTTGGTCGTCAGGGCCGTGCGCACCCGTGCGCCGTCGGGCGTGCGCAGCGCCGTGGTCGCCGCCACGATGCCCTCGAGCCCGCGCCGCAGCAGCGGCTCGCCGCCCGTGAACCGGA
The DNA here is from genome assembly GCF_001552375.1 of Cellulomonas iranensis NBRC 101100 = JCM 18110. GTDB lineage: Bacteria > Actinomycetota > Actinomycetes > Actinomycetales > Cellulomonadaceae > Cellulomonas > Cellulomonas iranensis. The sequence goes on from NZ_BCRB01000015.1 coordinate 16,394, forward strand.
CCTCGCGGATGCCGAGCCGCTCGACGCCGACGCGCACGAGCCGCACCACCTCGGCGTCGGTCAGCACCGTGTCGTCCGGCGCCCACGGCAGACCCTCGGCCGGCATGCAGTAGGTGCACCGCAGGTTGCACCGGTCGGTCAGCGACACGCGCAGGTCGGTGGCGACCCGGCCGTACCGGTCCGCCAGTCCCTGCGCGCGCGGCTCCGAGCCGCCCGCGGCGCTCACGGCTCGCATCCCACGATGGTACGGACCGCACCGACGAAGGCCGGTCGCGGGCGGTCCGGGGCGCGGTGCCGCCGGCGATAGGTTGGGCGCATGGTCGAGGTCCCTCCCGCGCGGGCCGACCTGGCTCCGCGCGTCGTCCGTCCGCTCGACGAGCACGCGGCCGCCGTCCTCGCGCTCGCGGGCCCGCTGCCGACCGTCACCGCGCCGCTCGCGCAGGCCGCGGGACGCGCGCTCGCGGTCGACGTGCGCAGCGGCGTCGACCTGCCGCCGTGGGACTCCTCGGCCATGGACGGGTACGCCGTGCGCGCCGCGGACCTGCGGCCCGGGGCCGTGCTCGACGTCGTCGACGACGTCCCCGCCGGCGACACGCGCGAGGTGACCGTCCCGGACGGTGCGGTGACGCGGATCATGACCGGGGCGCCCGTGCCGAGCGGCGCCGACGCTGTGCTGCCGGTCGAGCTCACCGACGGCGGCACGGCCCGCGTGCGGGTCGACGACGTGGTCGCCCCGGGGGCGCACGTGCGGCACCGCGGCGAGGACGTGCGCGCCGGCGACGTCGTGCTGCGGGCGGGCGACGTGCTCGGCGCCGGAGCCGTCGGGCTGCTCGCCGCGACGGGCCACGCGCACGTCGCGGTGCACGCCCGGCCGCGCGTCGCGGTGCTGTCCACCGGCTCCGAGCTGGTGCCGCCCGGGACGCCGCTGCGGCACGGGCAGATCCACGAGTCCAACGGTCCCCAGCTCGCCGCCGCGGCCGCCGCGGCCGGTGCCGAGGTCGTGCTGCTCGCCGCGGTGCGCGACGACGTCGACGGCGTGCGGGCCGCGCTCGCCGACGCGGCCGCGCGGGCCGACGTCGTCGTCACGACCGGCGGCGTGTCGGTCGGCGCGTACGACGTCGTGCGCGACGCGCTGCTCGCGGGCGGGCGCGCCGAGCTCGTACACGTGCGCATGCAGCCCGGCAAGCCGCAGGCCGTCGCCGTGCTCCCGGACGGCACGCCCGTGCTCGGCCTGCCCGGCAACCCCGTGAGCTGCTTCGTGTCGTTCGAGGTGTTCGTGCGGCCGCTGCTGCGCCGCATGCTCGGCGCGTCCGACGTGCACCGCCGCCGGCTGACCGCCAGCGTGCCGGACGCGCTGAGCTCGCCCGCCGGTCGTCGCCAGCTGCTGCGCGCGCGCCTGGACTGGACCGGCGGGACGCCCGTGGCCGTGCCCGTCGGCGGCCCCGGCTCGCACCTGCTCGGCGCGCTCGCGCGCGCCGACGCGCTGATCGACGTCCCCGAGGACGTCACGCACGTCGCGGCGGGGGACGCCGTGACCGTCATCGACCTGAGGGAGCACGACGCGTGAGCCGGTCCGACCGCCTGACCCACGTCGACGCGCGCGGCGCCGCGCGCATGGTCGACGTCGCCGAGAAGGACGTCACCGTGCGCACCGCGCGCGCCACGGGGCGCCTCGTGACCACGCCGCAGGTCGTCGCGCTGCTGCGCGGCGAGGGCGTGCCCAAGGGCGACGCGCTCGCGGTCGCGCGCATCGCCGGCATCCAGGCGGCCAAGCGCACGCCCGACCTCGTGCCGCTGTGCCACCCCGTCGCGATCCACGGCGTCACGGTCGACCTCGAGGTCGTCGACGACGGCGTGCGCATCGACGCGACCGTGCGCACGGCCGACCGCACGGGCGTCGAGATGGAGGCGCTCACGTGCGTCGCCGCCGCGGGGCTCACGCTGGTCGACATGGTCAAGGCCGTCGACCGCGGCGCGCACCTGACGGACATCCGGGTCGAGGAGAAGGCCGGCGGGCGCAGCGGGACGTGGACGCGTGACTGACGCGCCCGCGCCGCGCGCCGTCGTCGTCACGGCCTCGGACCGGGCCGCGGCGGGCGAGTACGCCGACCGCTCCGGCCCGCTGCTCGTCGCGGGCCTGCGGGAGCTGGGCCTCGCGGTCGACGACGCCGTGGTCGTCCCCGACGGCGCACCGGTCGAGCGCGCGTTGCGCGACGCCGCGGCCGCGGGCGTCGCGCTGGTCGTGACGACGGGCGGCACGGGCCTGGGGCCGCGGGACCGCACGCCCGAGGCGACCCTCGCGGTCGTCGAGCGCGTGGTGCCCGGGATCGCCGAGGCGCTGCGGGCCGACGCCGTGCGGCGCGGCGTGGCCGCGGGCGTGCTCTCGCGCGGCGTGGCCGGGGTCGCCGGGCGCACGCTCGTCGTCAACGTCGCGGGGTCCACCGGGGCCGTGCGCGACGCGCTCGAGGTGCTCGCCGGCGTGCTGCCGCACGCGCTCGCGCAGCTCGCGGGCGGCGACCACTGACGCTCGCGCGTCATGCGCCGCGCGCCGCCGCGACGCGCGCCCACGCCGCGAGCCCGCCGGGCAGGTGACGCACGTCGTGCACGCCGGCCGCGCGCGCGAGCCGCGCCGCGTGGGCGGCGCGCGCACCGACGCGGCACACGAGCACGAGCGGTCGGTCGGGGTCGAGCTCGGTGAGGCCCTGCTCGGAGGCGAACCGTGCGAACGGCACCGAACGCGCGCCGGGCAGCGGGGCCGCGGCGGCCTCGGGCGCGTCGCGCAGGTCGACGACGTCGACGTCCGGGCGCGACGCGAGCAGCCGCAGCACCTCGGCGACGCCGCTCAGGGCGCCGTCGTCGTCGGCGGTCTCGGTCCCGGCGCCGACGCCGACCGACCGGACGGCGCGCGCCGGTCGTGCGTCGGGCCCGGTGCGCGTGCCGGGCCCGGGACGCGTGGGGACGGGTACGTCGGCCGCCGCGCGGCGACGCACCGGCACGTCCTGCCACGTGCCCGCGAACGCGTCGTGCACCGCGACCCGGCCCAGCAGCGTGCGCCCCGTGCCGCACACGAGCTTGACCGCCTCGAGCGCCATCGCCGCGCCCGCCGCGGCGCAGACCGCGCCGAGCACGCCGTCGACCGCGCACGACGCGACCGTGCCGTCGGGCGGCGGGCCGCCGAACACGTCCCGCAGGTCGACGCCCTCGCCCGCGGGCGGGTCGGACCAGAACGTGCTGACCTGCGCGTGACCGCGCTGCAGGGACCCCCACACCCACGGCACGCCGAGCTCCGCGCACACGTCGTTGACGAGGTAGCGCGTCGCGAAGTTGTCGGTGCCGTCGACCACGAGGTCCCAGCCGCGCAGCACGTCGTGCGCGTTCGCGTCGTCGAGGCGGAAGGCGTGCGTCTCGACGCGCAACGCCGGGTCGATGGCGCGGACGGCGTCGGCGGCCGAGTCGACCTTGCGGCGCCCGACGTCCGCCGTGCCGTGCAGGACCTGCCGCTGCAGGTTCGAGGCCTCGACGACGTCGTCGTCGACCACGCCGAGCGTGCCGACGCCCGCCGCCGCGAGGTACTGCAGCACGGGCGACCCGAGCCCGCCCGCACCGAGCACGAGCACGCGCGCCGCCAGCAGGCGGCGCTGACCCGCCTCGCCGACCTCCGCGAGCGCGAGGTGCCGCGCATAGCGGGACACCTGCTCCGTCGTGAGCGGCGGACCTGGTGCGACGAGCGGCGGCAGGGCCGGGCCGGTCACCCGTGCGACCCCGTGGCGACGCTCGTCACGGTCGTGAGCAGCAGCACGCTGTCCTCGAGCGCGACCACCGCGTGCCGCTCGTGCGTGAGCTCCCACAGCTCGCCGGCCGCGACGTCCCGCTGCACGTCGCCGTCGACCTCGACGCGCACGCGCCCCTGCAGGGCCTGCAGCGACGCCGCCGGGGGAGACGCGTGCTCACCGAGCCGTGCCCCCGCGACCAGCGCGATGACGGTCTGCCGCAGCTCGCCGTCGTGCACCACGAGCTGCGCGCTGCGGCCGTGCGGGTCGGTGCGGGCGGCCGCGAGGTGCTCGGCGGCGAGGGCGGTGAGGTCGGGCATGGGTCGATCCTCGCAGGGCTCGGTGACGACGGCGTGTCTGACGGCTCACTCGCGGCGGGCGGCCGAGCGCTCGGGGTCGCGGGCGCCGCGCGGGTGCGGCGCGGTCCCGACGGGCGCTGCCGCCGGGACCGCGCCTCCGTGCGACCCGTTCAGTCCTGCGTGCGGCGCGTGATCCGCACGTGCCACGCCTCGGGGCCCTCGACGAGGTACTCGACGTCGACGGGAGCGCGCTCGGCGAGCTGTCCGAGCAGCGGCAGCGGCGCGTGCGGCGCGACGATGACGAGCGAGGCGCCCGGGGCGATCGCGTCGAACGCGCCGAACACCGTCGCGTGGCGGATCGCGTGCGGGATGGTGCGCACGTCGAGGACAGGGTCGGCCTCGTCGTGGCCGCCGCAGCCGCACGTGTGCCCGGCGGGCTCGGGCGCGGCGGGCAGGAATTCGACGGGCTGGCTCATGGCTCTCCTTCGGTGGTCGCCCGCCGGGTGGCAGGCGCGGTCGCTGCGGCAGCGGCGGCGCCGGTGCCGGACAGGTGCAGGGCGCACCGGCGGGGCCCGACGAACGGCTCGAGGCGCTCGGCGCGCACGGGCCCGCCGACCTGCTCGAGCACGCCCTGTGCGAGGCCGAGGTGGACGCTGCAGACGACCTCGGGGCGCTCGCGCGCGAGGTCGAGGAACGGGCAGCGCCGCAGGTCGAACGTCGTGCCGTCGGCGCTCAGGACCGGGTCGAAGCCGAGTCGGTCGAGGTGGGCCTCGAGCGCGAGCACCTGGTCGTCGGTGCCCGACGGCAGGTCGGGCAGGTCGGGCAGCATGGCGTGCCCCGCGCGTCGCGCCGACTCGCGGACGTCGCCGACCGGCGTGCCGTAGCCCCCCAGCAGGACGCTCGTCAGCCGGGCGCGCGCGGCGGACTCGGCGAGGTGGCGAGCCGCCGCGGGGTCGGTGCGTCCGTCGCTGCGGCCGGTCGCGCGGTAGACGGTCCGGGGGCGTCCGCGGGTCGCGCGGCGCTCGGTCTCGCGGACCACGAACCGCGCGTCGACGAGGCGCTGGAGGTGCTCACGCACGGTGTTCTCGTGCAGGCCGGTCCGCGCGGCGAGCGCGGCGGTGGTCTGCGGGCCGTCGGTCTGCAGGACGTGCAGCAGCTCGACGCGGCTCGCCGAGGCCAGCACGCGCGCGGTGGGCGTGCGACGGGCGTCGCCGTCGTCGTGCTCGGTCACCGTGCGCCTCCGGGTGGGTGATCCGCTCCGGGACCCAGGTCCCGGGCGGTGGTGGTGACTCATTAAATACCGTCGTGCCGTGGAAAAGACCGGGACCAGGGTCCCCCCGCACGTCGTGCTGCTCGTCCCGGGTGGTCTGGCGCTGCTGGCGGGCCTCGACGCCGCCCTCCTGCTGCTGGGGCTGCCCGCGCCCGTGCACCTCGAGCGCTGGTCCGACGTGCACGGGCCTCTCATGGTGCTCGGATTCGTCGGCACGCTCGTCGCGCTCGAACGGGCCGTCGCCGTGCGGCGACCGATCGCGTTCGCCTCGCCCGCGCTGCTCGGGGTCGGCGGTCTGGCGCTCCTGACACCCGCGCCGCTGTGGGTCGGCCGCGCGTGCCTCGTGCTCGGCGCGCTCGCGCTCGTGGGGATCTACCTCGCGGTGTGGCGCAAGCAGCCCGCCGCCGCGCTCGCGGTGCAGGCCCTGGGGGCCGCGCTCGCCGTCGCGGCCGCCGTGCTGTGGCTCGCGGGCGCCGCCGTGCCGCACCTCGTGCCGTGCCTCACGGGCTTCCTCGTCCTGACGATCGCCGGTGAGCGCCTCGAGCTCCTGCGGGTCGGCGGGCCCGGGCCGCGCGTCGAGGACGTCGTGTGGGGCCTGGCGTGCGCGTGGGCGCTCGCGGCGACGGCCGCGCTGCTGTGGCCCGAGGTCGGCTGGCCGCTGTTGGGTGCCGTGCTGCTCGCGCTCGTCGCGGTCCTCGTGCGGCACGACGTCGCGCGGCGCACGGTGCGCTCCACGGGCCTGCCCCGGTTCATGGCGTGCGCGATGCTCGCCGGGTACGCGTGGCTCGCCGTCGCCGGAGCGCTCTGGCTCGTCGCCGGGCCCGTGCTGGCCGGCCGCGGGTACGACGCGGCCCTGCACGCCGTGTTCCTCGGCTTCGTGCTGTCGATGGTCATGGCGCACGCGCCCGTGATCCTGCCCGCGGTGCTGCGCCGCCCGCTGCCGTACCGACCGGTGATGTACATCCCGCTCGTGCTGCTGCACACGACGCTCGCGCTGCGGGTGCTCGTCGGCGACGCGCGCGGCGTCGACGCGGTCGTGCAGGTCGGCGGCGTGGGCAACGTCGTCGCGCTCCTGCTGTTCGTCGTCGTCGCCGTGACGTCCGCGGTGCTCGGGCCGCCGTCGGTCGCGCCGCGGCCCTCGCGCGCGACCGCTACGGGTGCACCGGCCGACTCGACCCCGCCCGCCGCTGCGGGCCTCGCCCTCGGAGGTCCCCGGTGAACCGCGCCGCGCACCACGTCCGCGCCAACGCGCTCGTCCTGGTCTGGCTCGTGGCGGCCGCGGGCGCCGCGCTCGCGCACCGCTGGCTGCCCGAGGCCGGGTGGCTCCTGGTGCACCTGCCGCTGCTCGGGGCGGTCACCACCGCGATCCTCGTGTGGAGCCAGCACTTCGCCGACACGCTGCTGCGCAGCCCCGCACCGCGCCGCGCGCTCGCGTGGCGCCTGGCGGCCCACACCGCCGGGGTGCTCGCGGTCGTCGCCGGGCACCTCACGTCGGTGCCCGCACTCGTGGTCGCCGGGGGCGTCGCCGTCGCCGGCGTCGGTGTCGCGCAGGCCGTCGGCATCGTCCGGCAGGGCCGCGGCGCGCTGCCCTCGCGGTTCGGCCACCTCGCGCGCGCCTACGTCGCGGCGGGCCTGCTGCTGGTCCCGGGCGTCGCGTGCGGCGTCGTCATGGCCACCGCCGCACCCGGGCCGGAGGCGTACGCGCAGTGGTACGTCGCGCACGTCGTGCTCACGCTGATCGGGTTCGTCGGCGTCACGGTCGCGGGCACGCTCGTCGTGCTGTGGCCGACGGTCCTGCGCACCCGGATCGACGCGGCCGCCGAGACCGCGGCGCGCCGCTCGCTCGTGCTGCTCGTCGCAGGCACGCTGCTCGCGGCGCTCGGGCCGGCCACGGGCCTGCGGGCCGTCACGGTCGCGGGCGTCGCGGTCGTGCTGGCGGGCATCGCGCTGACCGCGCACGTGCTCGTCCGCCAGGTGCGCACCGCGCCGCCCGTCACGTACGCCGCGCTCAGCGTCGGCGCGGCCGTGGTGTGGTGGGCCGCGTCGGTCACGGTGCTCGGAGTCGTCGTCGCGACCGCCGGCTCGTGGGCCGCGGCGGTCCCGCGGCTGTCGGCGCTCACGCCCGCGACGGAGGGCGGGTTCGCGGCGCAGGTGCTGGTCGGTGCGCTGTCGTACCTGCTCCCCGTCGTGCTCGGCGGCGGGCCCGCTGTGACGCGCACCGTCGCGGCCGAGCTCGACCGCTCTGCCGTCGTGCGTGCCGTGCTGCTCAACGGCGCGCTCGTGATCTTCGTGCTGCCCGCGCCGAGCCTCGTGCGCGTCGTCGCCTCGAGCATCGCGCTCGCGGTGGGCGTCTGGTTCCTCGTGCTCGTCGCGCGGGCCGTCCGGCTCGCCCGGCGGCCCGCCGCGATCGAGCACCCCGCACCCGTCGTGCCCGCTCGCGCGGCCGTGGCCGACCCCGTCGCCGTGGCCCTGGCGCGCTCGCGGCGGCGCGGCGCCGGCGCGCTGGCTGTCGGCGCGCTCGTCGTGGTGACCGCCGTCGCGCTCGCGGGCGACCCCACCGCGGCGGGCCTCACGCAGGTCCTCACCGCGGGTGCCGCGGCCACCGCGGCGTCGGAGGCCGGGGCGACCGGACGCACCACCACCGTGCGCGTCGAGGCGCAGGACATGCGGTTCGTGCCCGACACGGTCGAGGTGCCGGCCGGCGACCGCTTGGTCATCGAGGTCGTCAACACCGACACCACGGTGCACGACCTCGTGCTCGACCGCGGTGCCACGTCGGGGCGCCTCGCACCGGGTGGCACGGCCTCGGTCGACGTCGGCGTCGTGCAGCAGGACCTCGCGGGCTGGTGCTCGGTCGCCGGGCACCGCCTCATGGGCATGACGCTGGACGTCGTCGTGGTGGGCGGGGAGCCCGCCGCGCCCGTCGCGGCGGCCCCGGGGGGCGACGGTGGCGCGGGGCACGACATGCCCGGCACAGCGGGCACGCACCACGGCGGAGCCGGCGACGGCGCGCGGGCGTCCGACCTGCTCGACCTCATGGCCGCACCCGACGACGCGTTCGTCGCCCGCGACGCGACGTTGCCGCCGGTCGGCGACGGCACGACGCACCACGTCACGCTCGAGGTCACCGAGACGGTCCAGGAGGTCGCCCCCGGCGTCACGCGCACCGCCTGGACGTTCGGCGGCACCGCACCCGGACCCGTGCTGCACGGGCGGGTGGGCGACACGTTCGTCGTCACGCTCGTCAACGACGGCAGCCTCGGGCACTCGATCGACTTCCACGCCGGGGCGCTCGCGCCCGACGACGTCATGCGGACCATCGAGCCCGGGGAGACGCTCACGTACACGTTCCGGGCGACGCGCAGCGGCATCTGGATGTACCACTGCTCGACCATGCCGATGAGCCTGCACATCGCCAACGGCATGTTCGGCGCGGTCGTCATCGACCCGCCCGGCCTGCCCGAGGTCGACCACGAGTACGTGCTCGTGCAGTCCGAGCTGTACCTGGGCGAGCAGGGCGGCACCGCCGACGAGGCCGCGCTCACCGCGCAGCAGCCCACGCTGCTGACGTTCAACGGCTACGCGAACCAGTACCGCGACCGACCCCTCGCGGTCCGCGCGGGCGAGCGCGTGCGCGTGTGGGTGCTCGACGCCGGGCCGAACCGGCCGTCGTCGTTCCACGTCGTCGGCGGGCAGTTCGACACCGTCTACCGCGAGGGCGACTGGACCCTGCGCGACGGCGGGTCGACGGGGACGGGCGGCGCGCAGGTGCTCGCGCTCGCGCCCGCCGAGGGCGGGTTCGTCGAGCTGACGTTCCCCGAGGCCGGCACCTACCCGTTCGTCACGCACGCCATGGGCGACGCCGAGCGCGGCGCGCAGGGCCGGTTCCGCGTCGCGGACTGACGGCGACGACGCCACGCGGCCCGGGGGAGTTCTCACACCCCGGGCCGCCGGTGTGTGCGCGGAACGTTGCGGGCCGGTGACGCGGGTGCGCGTCCGGGCGAAACACGCGCTGCCTAGCGTCCTGCTCGACGCCGGCCCCACGCGGCGACGCCCGCCGGGCACCGCCCGGCCCCGACGCCCGACCCCGCGCAGCCCTGCACGGACCGACGCCCGGAGGCTCCCCGTGACCCAGACCCCGACGACCGGCGCGCCCGCCGCCTCGGCGACCGCGCCCGCCGACCCCACCCCGGCACCCCCGACCCCGGCGCCCGGCGCCGAGGTCCTCACCCCGGCCGGCGTCGAGCCCGTGCTCGTCCGGCACCGCGGCCGCTGGCTGCACGGCTGGGACCCCGAGGCGCCCGACCAGTGGCGCACGGCGGGGCGCGCCGTCGCACGCCGCAACCTCGTGCTGTCGATCCTCGCCGAGTTCCTCGGGTTCGCGGTCTGGGCGCTGTGGAGCATCGTCGTGCCGCAGCTGCCGGCGGCCGGGTTCACGCTGACCGCCGACCAGATGTTCTGGCTCATCGCGGTGCCGTCGCTCGTCGGCGCGACCCTGCGCATCCCGTACACGTTCGCCGTGCCCGTCTTCGGCGGGCGCAACTGGACCGTCGTGTCGGCGCTCCTGCTGCTCCTGCCCACGGGTGCCCTGGTGTGGGCCGTGCAACGACCCGACCTGCCGTTCGGCGCGCTGCTCGCGGTCGCCGCGCTCGCGGGCGTCGGCGGCGGCAACTTCGCGTCCTCGATGGCCAACATCTCGTTCTTCTACCCCGAGCGCGAGAAGGGCCGGGCGCTGGGCCTCAACGCCGCGGGCGGCAACGTCGGCACCGCGGCCGTGCAGCTCGCGGTGCCGCTGGTCATCGTCGGTGCGGCCGGCGTGCACCTCGAGCGGGCCGGTCTGATGTTCGTGCCCCTCGCGATCCTGGCCGCGGTGCTCGCGTGGCGGCTCATGGACAACGTCAAGGACGCCGCGGCCGACCCGCGCGCGTACGGCTCGGCCGCGCGCCACCGTCACACGTGGGTCATCTCGTTCGTGTACATCGGCACGTTCGGCTCGTTCATCGGGTTCTCAGGGGCGTTCCCGACGCTGCTCAAGGCCCAGTTCCCCGACGTGACGCTGTCGATCGCGTTCCTCGGCGCGCTCGTCGGGTCGGTCGCGCGCCCGGCGGGCGGTGCGCTCGCCGACCGGCTCGGCGGCGCCCGCGTGACGGTCGCGGCGTTCGCGGTCATGGCGGTCGGGACCGTGTCGGCGATCCTCGCGCTGCGGGCCGGGTCGTTCCCGCTGTTCTTCGGCTCGTTCCTGCTGCTGTTCCTCGCCACGGGCGCCGGCAACGGGTCGGTGTACCGCATGATCCCGGCGGTGTTCCGGCACGGCGCGACCGACGACGCCGACCGCGGCCGGCGGGCCAAGGCCGCCGCGGGGTGCATCGGGATCGCGGGCGCGGTCGGTGCCGTCGGCGGGTTCCTGGTGCCGCGCGGGTTCGCGGCGTCGACCACCGCGACGGGTGGCATCGAGGCGGCGCTGTGGGTGATCGTCGCGACCTACGCCGTCATGGCCGCCACCACGTGGGTCGTGTACGCGCGCCGCGGCTCGGCGTTCGGCGACGCCGTCATCTGATGACGGCCACCACCACCGCGCGGGACGCGCGCACGGCCACGACGCAGGTCGCGACCGTGTGCTCGTACTGCGGCGTCGGCTGCGGGATCGTCCTCGACGTCGGGGACGACGGCACGGTGCGCCGCGCGAGCGGCGACCGCTCGCACCCCGCGAACGCCGGGCGCCTGTGCACCAAGGGCGCGACGAGCGCGACGATGCTCGCGGCCGGCGGGCGCGTGACGACCGCGCTCGTGCGGCCCGAGCGCGGCGCCGAGGCCGTGCCAGCCGACGTCGACGCCGCGGTCGCGGACGTCGCCCGCCGGCTGCGCACGATCCTCGACCGCGACGGTCCCGACGCGATCGCGCTGTACGTGTCGGGTCAGCTGAGCATCGAGGCGCAGTACCTGGCGAACAAGCTCGCCAAGGGGTACCTGCGCACGCGGTGGATCGAGTCGAACTCGCGGCTGTGCATGGCGAGCGCGGGCACGGGCTACAAGCTGTCGCTCGGTGCCGACGGCCCGCCGGGGTCGTACGACGACCTCGACCACGCCGACGTGTTCCTGCTCGTCGGCGCGAACATGGCCGACTGCCACCCCGTGCTGTTCCTGCGGCTGCTCGACCGCGTCAAGGCGGGCGCCCGGCTGATCGTCGTCGACCCGCGGCGCACGGCCACGGCCGAGAGGGCGGACCTGTTCCTGCAGGTCCGGCCCGGCAGCGACCTCGCGCTGCTCAACGGCCTGTTGCACCTGCTGGTCGAGGCCGGCGCGGTCGACGAGGCGTTCGTCGCCGAGCACACCGAGGGCTGGGACGCGATGCCCGCGTTCCTCGCGGACTACCCGCCGGACGTCGTCGAGCGGCTCACGGGCGTGCCGGCGGCCGACCTGCGCGCGGCCGCCGCGATGATCGCCGGAGCGGGTGACTGGGTGTCGTGCTGGACGATGGGCCTCAACCAGTCGACGCACGGCACGTGGAACACGAACGCGCTGGTCAACCTGCACCTCGCGACCGGTGCGATCGGGCGCCGGGGGAGCGGACCGTTCTCGCTCACCGGCCAGCCCAACGCGATGGGCGGGCGCGAGATGGGCTACATGGGCCCGGGCCTGCCGGGGCAGCGCAGCGTGCTCGACGCCGACGACCGCGCGTTCTGCGAGGACCTGTGGGGGCTGCCGCCCGGGACGATCCGCACCGAGGTCGGCACCGGCACGGTCGACATGTTCCGCCGCATGGCCGACGGCGAGATCCGCGCCGCGTGGGTGATCTGCACCAACCCGGTCGCGTCGGTCGGCAACCGCCGCACCGTGGTCGAGGGTCTCGAGCGCGCCGAGCTCGTCGTCACGCAGGACGTGTTCGCCGACACCGAGACCAACGCGTACGCCGACGTCGTGCTGCCGGCCGCGCTGTGGTCCGAGGCCGACGGCGTCATGGTGAGCTCCGAGCGCACCATGACGCTCGCGCGGCGGGCGCTGGCCGCCCCCGGGCAGGCGCTGCCGGACTGGCAGCTCGTCGCGCGCGTCGCGACGGCCCTGGGGTTCGACGGCTTCGCGTACGCGTCGTCGCAGGAGGTCTTCGACGAGCTGCGCCGCGCGAGCAACCCGCGCACGGGCTACGACCTGCGGGGGGTCAGCTACGAGCGGTTGCGCCGCGAGCCCGTGCAGTGGCCGTGCGCGTCCGCCGACGCGCCCGCGCGCAACCCGGTGCGCTACCTCAACGACGGCGAGCACCAGCCGCTGCTCACCCGCCCCGACGGCACGCGGCCGCGCCTGGCGTTCCCCACGCCGAGCGGTCGCGCGGTCTTCCACGCGCGCCCGCACGTCGACCCGGCCGAGCTGCCGGACGACGACCACCCGTTCTGGTTCACCACCGGCCGCGTGCAGCACCAGTGGCACACCATGACCAAGACCGGCAAGGTCCCGGCGCTGAACCGGCTCGAGCCCGGCCCGTTCGTCGAGGTACACCCCGAGGACGCCGCGCGGCTCGGGCTCGTCGAGCGGGCGCCCGTCGAGGTCGCGTCGCGGCGCGGCCGCGCGGTGCTGCCGGTCGTCGTGACCGACCGCGTGCGCCCCGGCACGCTGTTCGCGCCGTTCCACTGGAACGACGTGTTCGGCGAGCACCTCGCGGTCAACGCGGTGACGAACGACGCGGTCGACCTGCTGTCCCTGCAGCCCGAGCTCAAGGCGTGCGCGGTCGCGCTCACGCCCGTCGCCGCCGAGGTCGCGCCCGCCCGACGCACGCACGGCGCGACACCCGGACCCGACCCCGACCCCGGCGCGGCGCCCGCCTCCGCGTCGGCGACGCTCGACGGTCCGGCCACGATGCGGGCGCTCGCGGCCGCGCTCGGCGTCGACGACGTCGAGGCCCCCGCGCTCGGCGACGGCGAGCGGCGCTACCTGGCGGGGTTCCTCGCGGGTCTCGGGCGTGGCACCGGCGCGGCGGGGACGCCCGTGCTGCCGCCGACGGCACCGTTGCGCGACGACCACGCGCTGTGGGTCGACGGCGTGCTGGCGGGGCTGTTCTCCCGCGCGCCGGGTGCACCGTCCGCGGCCGCCCTGCGGGCGCCGGCCCGCACCGTCACGGTGCTGTGGGCGTCCCAGACGGGCAACGCCGAGGAGCTCGCGGGCGTCGTCGCTGACCGGCTCGGGGCCGCCGGGCTCGGCACGCGGCTGCGCGCGATGGACGACGCGCTCGACGACCTGCCCCGGCGCGGTGACGTCGTGCTGGTCACGAGCACGTTCGGCGACGGCGACGCACCCGACAACGGGGCGGCGCTGTGGGAGAGGCTCGCGGACCCGCAGGCGCCGTCGTTCGGCGGTGCGCGGTTCGCGGTGCTGGCGCTGGGCGACCCGACGTACGACCGGTTCTGCGGGCACGGGCGGCGCCTCGACCACCGGCTCGCCGAGCTCGGCGCGCAGCGGCTCGTGCCGCGCCTCGAGCGCGAGCCCGGCGACGACACCGCGGTCGGCCCGTGGCTCGACGGGCTCGTCGCGGCGCTGACCGGCGGCGAGCAGGACGACGACGCGGCTGACGGTGGCACGGTCGTGGGAGGCGCCGACGACGCGGACGCGCGCGACGGCGTCGGCGGCGGGCCGGCTCGTGCGCCGGCGCGCACGGCACCCGTCGCGCCGTCCGGGTCGGGTGACGCGCCCGCCCGGGCGTCGCGGCGGCACCCCGGCACGGCGCGGCTCGTGGGCCGTCGGCGCCTCGGGGCAGCGGGCGCCGCGAAGGAGGTGCGCGAGGTCCTGCTCGACACGTCGGGCTCGCCGCTGCCCGTGCCGTACGCGGCCGGGGACGCCCTGGCGGTCCGCCCCCGCACGCCGGTCGCGCTGGTCGAGGAGATGCTCGGCGCGACGGGGCTGGACGCCGCCGCGCCGGTCGTGCTCGACGGCGTGACGCAGCCGCTGCACGACGCGCTGCGCACCGGCCTCGACCTGGGCCGCCCGACGCCCGCGCTGCTGCGGTTCGTCGCCGACCGCACGACCCGTGCGGCGGGTGACGACCTGCGCCGCCTGCTGCGGGCGGGCGACCGCGCGGCGCTCGACGCGTGGACGTGGGACCGCGGCGTCGTCGACGTGGTCGCGGCGCACCCGCTCGACGCGACGCCGCAGGAGTGGGTCGACGCGCTGCGCACGCTCCAGCCGCGCGCGTACTCGATCTCGTCGAGCCCGCTCGTCGACCCGGCCCGCGTGCGCCTGACGGTGTCGGTCGTGCGGTGGGCGGGGCCCACCGGACGGCCGCGCGGCGGCACGTGCTCGACGTACCTCGCGGACGCCGCCCCGGACGCCGAGGTCGCAGTGCACGTGCAACCCAGCGCCCACTTCCGCCCGCCGTCGGACCCCGACGCACCCGCCGTGATGATCGGTCCGGGCACGGGCGTCGCGCCGTTCGTCGGGTTCCTCGCCGAGCGCGAGGCGCGCGGGCACCGCGGCGGCAGCTGGCTGGTCTTCGGCGAGCAGCACGCGGCGACCGACTTCTGGTACCGCGACGAGCTCGACGCGTGGCGCACGAGCGGCGTGCTCACGCGCCTCGACACCGCGTTCTCGCGCGACCAGCGGCAGAAGGTCTACGTGCAGGACCGGCTGCGCGAGCACGCGCGCGACCTGTGGTCCTGGCTCGAGCGCGGCGCGCACGTCTACGTGTGCGGCGACGCGCGGCGCATGGCGCCCGACGTCGACGCGGCGCTGCGCGAGGTGGTCGCCCGCGAGGGCGGGCTCGCCGAGCCGGACGCCGCCGCGTACGTCCGGCGGCTCGCGGCGGAGCGACGCTACGTGCGCGACGTGTACTGAGCGCCCGCGTCGACCGGACGTACCCCGCGCGGCGTCGGCCCGGCGAGCGTGACGGGTTCCGTGCTCCCGCGAGCCGCGGCGCGTCCGCCGCGGGAACCCGGGGCCGCACGGGGAACCCGGTGCCGCGGTCGTGCGTTCCCCCGGGAGTGCCTGCCGGCCGGTGGCGCACGCCCCGACCCGCAGGAGGTGCCGTGCGCGGCCGCAGGACCCGTGTCGTCGTCGCCGCCCTCGTCGTGCTCGGCCTGGTCGGCTCGCTCGCGGTCGGCCTCGTCGCGGGGACGGGCGGCGGGCGCGTCGACGTGCCCGCGACGGGCCCCTGGGCGGTCCTGGTCGGCCCCGAGCACCCGACCGTCGCCGCGTGCACGAGCGACCCCGCGGTCGAGCGCGTGTCGGTGCCGGACGGCCAGGACGGCGGGCCGCTCGCGGTCGTCCTGTACGCCGACGCGGCCCGCGGCGACCTCGACCGCGTGCTCGCGTGCCTGCAGCGCGACCCGGGCGCGGCGCAGGTGCAGGTCGTGCAGGTGTCGCGCGGCGTCCAGGGCTGATCGCGGCGGCCGTCGGCCGTCCCACGCGGTCGCCCGTGCGACCGGCGCGGGTGCGGCCCCGGCTCAGGTCACCGTCACGTCGAGCGTGTCGTAGCCCGCCGCGCCGTCGGGCACGACGTCGGCCGGGACGCCCGTCTGCGGGCCGTCGGGGTCCCACGCACGCACCGCGAGCACGTGGTCGCCCGGTGCCGCGTCGGGCCACGTCCACCGCCACTGCCGCCACGAGTCCACGCCGCCGTCGGCGGCCAGGTCGGCGTCCTGCCACGCGCCGTCGTCGACGCGCACCTGCACGCGCTCGACGCCGCGGTGCTGCGCCCACGCCGTGCCGGCCACGACGACGTCGCCCGCCGCGACCGTCGCGCCCGTGCGGGGCACCTCGATGCGCGACTGCGTCTTCACGGGGCCGCGCTCGGACCAGCCGCGCTGCGTCCAGTACGCGCTGACCCGGTCGAACCGCGTGACCTCGAGCTCGGTGACCCACTTGGTCGCCGACACGTAGCCGTACAGCCCGGGCACGACCATCCGCACCGGGAACCCGTGCTCGGGGGGCAGGGGAGCGCCGTCCATGCCGACCGCGAGCAGCGCGTCCCGGTCGTCGGTGAGCGCCTCGAGCGGCGTGGACGCGGTGAACCCGTCGGCGCTGCGCGAGAGCACCATGTCGGCGTCGGCCGTGGGCACGGCCCGCGCGAGCACGTCGCGCACGGGCAGCCCGAGCCAGCGCTGGTTGCCCACGAGCCCGCCGCCCACGGGGTTGGAGACGCACGCGAGCGTCACCCACGCCTCGACGAGGTCGGACGCGAGGAGCTCGTCCCACGTGAGCTCGACCTCCCGCTCGACGAGCCCGTGCACGCGCAGGCGCCACGTGGCCGGGTCGACCTGCGGCACCACGAGCGCGGTGTCGATGCGGTAGAAGTCCGCGGGCGGCGTCGCCCACGGTCCGACGCCCGCGACCTGGACGCCGCTCGGCGGTGACGGCGCGGGACGCGCGGGCGACGGCAGCCGCAGGGCCGCGCGCGCGGCCTGCGCGCCGCGCGCACCGGTAGCGGCGACGCGCCCGACGACCGCCCCGACGACCCCGACCGCGGCGGCCAGCGCGGTGAGCCGCAGGAACGTGCGGCGGCCGGGCGGCGCGGGTCCGTCGGCCACCGGGCCAGGTGCCGCCGCGGTGGGCGGTGCGGCGGGCGGCAGGCGGCGCAGCAGCTCGCGCAGCGTCCACAGGCCCGCGACGGTCCCGACGACGGCCGGGGCCGGGGCGAGCGCACCGGTGTCGGGGCGCAGCGACGCGGCGAACGCCGCGACCCCGCCGAGCAGCACCACGAGGACCGCGCCGACCGACCACCGGCGCCGCGCGGCGACACCGGCGACGGCCGCGAGGGCGGCCAGCACCAGGGCCTCCCCGACGCCGAGCACGAGCTTGTCGGCCGTGCCGAACGCCGCGACCGCGGCGTCCTTGAGCCACCCCGGCGTCGCGTCGACGAACGCCGCACCGACCGCCACGAGCGGGTCCGTCGAGGGCCCCGTGACGATCGCCACCAGGGCTCCGACACCCACCGTGACCGCACCGGCGGCCAGCCCCGCGAGACCCGCGAGGAGGTCGGGCGTGCGCGGGCGGCGCGTGCGCGGGGCCGCGACCGTGGGGGTCGTCATGCGCGCCACGCTAGGCCGCGGGCACGGAGCGCGCCACGGCGCACGGGACGAAGGTCTCACACGCGAGGCCCGCCCGGTGAGAGCGAAACGTTCCGGCGCGGAAACCCCGGCGCACCCCTGCGCGAAACGCCCGGTTCGTAGCGTCGACGCACGCCCTCGTCCCACCCGTCCCGGCTGGAGGCCCCATGGACCCCCGTCATCTCGTCGTCGTCGGCGGCGGCATGGTCGCGCAGCGTCTCGTCGAGGCCCTGCGCGACCGCGACGCCGCCGGCTCCTGGCGCGTCACGGTGCTCGCGGAGGAGCCGCGCCGCCCCTACGACCGCGTCGCGCTCACGAGCTACTTCGCGGGCCGCACCCCCGACGACCTCGCGCTCGGCGACCCCGCGCTGTGGGACGACCCGCTCGTGACGTTCGTGCGCGGCGACGCCGTCACCGCCGTCGACCGGGAGTCGCGCAGCGTCACGGCTGCCTCGGGCCGCACGTACACGTACGACCACCTGGTCCTCGCGACGGGGTCGTCGGCGTGGGTGCCGCCCCTCGAGGGCGCCGACCTCGAGGGCGTCTTCGTGTACCGCACGCTCGACGACGTGGCCGCGCTGCGCGGTCACGTCACGCGCCTGGCCGAGCAGCGGCCCGTGCGCGGGGTCGTGCTCGGCGGCGGCCTGCTGGGCCTGGAGGCCGCGGGGGCGCTGGACGCGCTCGGCGCCCGCGCGACCGTGCTGCAGGTCGACACGCACCTCATGTCCGCGCAGGTCGACCTCGGTGGCGGCGAGGCGCTGCGGCGGCTGATCAACCGGCTCGGCATCGGCGTGCGCACGCAGGCCAGGACGACGCGCGTGCTGCCGCACCGTCGCGGGGGCGTCGGCCGCGTCGAGCTCGCCGACGGCACGCGGCTCGACGCCGACGTCGTGGTCGTGGCGGCGGGCGTGCGTCCGCGGGACGAGCTCGCGCGCACCAGCGGCCTCGAGATCGGCCCGCGCGGCGGCGTGGTCGTCGACGACACGTGCCGCACGGCCGACCCGCACGTCTCGGCGGTCGGCGAGGTCGCGTGCATCCAGGGCGCGTGCATCGGGCTCGTCGCGCCCGGCTACACGATGGCCGAGGTGACGGTCGACCGGCTGCTCGGCGGCGGGGCCGCGTACCCCGGTGCCGACACCGCGACCAAGCTCAAGCTCGCGGGCGTCGACGTCGCGAGCTTCGGCGACGCGTTCGCCCGCACGCCGGGCGCGCTCGAGGTCGTGTGGGCCGACCCGGTCGCGGGCGTCTACAAGAAGCTCGTGGTGTCCGACGACGCGCGCACGCTGCTCGGCGGCGTCCTCGTCGGCGACGCGAGCGCGTACGCGAGCCTGCGCCCGCTGGTCGGCCGTGAGCTGCCCGGCGACCCGGGCGCGTTCCTGCTGCCCGCCGGTGGAGCGGGAGCGCCGGACCTCGAGCTGCCCGACGAGGCGACGGTCTGCTCGTGCAACAACGTCACCGCGGGGTCGATCCGGCACGCCGTGACCGACGAGGGCTGCCACGACCTCGGCGCCGTCAAGGCGTGCACGCGCGCCGGCACGAGCTGCGGGTCCTGCCTGCCGCTGGTCAAGAAGCTCGTGACCACCGAGCTCGCCGCCCTCGGCGTGAGCGTCAGCACCGCGCTGTGCGAGCACTTCGCGCTGTCGCGGGCCCAGCTCTACGACGCCGTGCGGGTCGCCGGCCTGCGGACCTTCACCGAGGTCGTCGAGCGGTTCGGCACGCACGGGCGCGGCTGCGACCTCTGCCGTCCCGCGGTCGCGTCGATCCTCGCGACCACGGCCCCCGCGCACGTCCTCGACGGCGAGCGCGCGGCCCTGCAGGACACCAACGACCACGTCATGGCGAACCTCCAGAAGGACGGGTCGTACTCGGTGGTGCCGCGCATGCCCGGCGGCGAGGTCACGCCCGAGGGGCTCATCGCGGTGGGCGAGGTCGCGCGCGACTTCGGGCTGTACACCAAGGTCACGGGCGGGCAGCGCATCGACATGTTCGGCGCGCGCATCGACCAGCTCCCGCTGATCTGGCGTCGCCTGGTCGACGCGGGCTTCGAGTCCGGCCACGCCTACGGCAAGTCGCTGCGCACCGTGAAGTCGTGCGTCGGGTCGACGTGGTGCCGGTTCGGCGTGCAGGACTCCGCGGCGCTCGCGGTCATGCTCGAGCTGCGCTACCGCGGCCTGCGCTCGCCGCACAAGATCAAGCTCGGCGTCTCGGGCTGCGCACGCGAGTGCGCCGAGGCCCGCGGCAAGGACGTCGGGGTGATCGCGACCGACAAGGGCTGGAACGTGTACGTCGGCGGCAACGGCGGCTTCACGCCCCGTCACGCGCGCCTGCTCGCCGAGGACCTCGACACCGAGACGCTCGTGCGGACCATCGACCGCTTCCTGCTCTACTACGTGCGCACGGCCGACCGCCTGCAGCGCACCGCGCCCTGGATCGACGAGGTCGAGGGCGGCCTCGAGGGCGTGCGTGCCGTCGTCGTGGACGACGCGCTGGGCATCGGCGCCGACCTCGACGCGCAGATGGACGAGCACGTCGCGCAGTACGAGGACGAGTGGCGCGCGACGCTCGAGGACCCCGACAAGCTCCGGCGGTTCGCGTCGTTCGTCAACGCGCCCGACGTGGCCGACCCGTCCCTGGCGTACGTGCCCGAGCGCGGCCAGGTCCGTCCCGCCACCGCCGACGAGCGCGCCGTGCTCGTCGCCGGCACCACCCTGGAGGTCCGCCCGTGACCACGCTCGACGCGCCCACCACCACGTGGCTGACCGTGTGCCGGCTCGCGGACCTCGCGCCCGAGCGCGGCGCCGCGGCGCTCGTGCCCGACCGCGTGGCCGGCGCACCGACGCTCACGCAGGTCGCGGTGTTCCGGCTGCTCGACGACACGGTGCACGCCGTGCAGCAGCACGACCCGTTCAGCGACGCGCACGTCCTGGCCCGCGGGATCGTCGGGACGCGCCGCGTCGACGGCACCGACGTGCCGACCGTCGCGTCGCCCATGTACAAGCAGGTGTTCGACCTGCGCACGGGTGCGTGCCTCGACGTCGCGGGCAAGACGCCGGTCGCGGGGCACGGCGCGGACCTGCGCACGTGGGGCGTGCGCGTCGTCGACGGCGACGTGCAGCTCGCGGTGCTCGGCGGTGCGGGGTGACCGCGCTGCTGGGCGTCGAGCTCGCGGGCCGGGCGGTCCTCGTCGTCGGCGGGGGACCGGTCGCGGCACGACGCGCGCAGGCGCTCGCCGACGAGGGCGCGCTCGTGCGCGTCGTCGCGCCGCACGTGTGCGAGCCGCTCGCCGACCTCGTCGTCGCCGGCGGCGCGCGCTGGTCCGACCGCGAGGTCGCCGAGACCGACCTCGACGACGTGTGGCTCGTGCACACCGCCACGGGAGACCGCGCGACCGACGCCGCGGTCGTCGCGTGGGCCACCGCCCGGCGCGTGTTCTGCGTCGACGCCGGCGGCCCCCGCCGCCCGGCGGCGGGAACGGCGCGCACGCCCGCGACGACCCACGCGGGCGACGTGCTCGTCGGCGTCGTGTCCGCCGCCGGCGCGGACCCGCGGCGCAGCGTCGAGGTGCGTGACCGGCTCGCGGCCCACCTGCGAGCCGGCGACGTCGACCTGCGTCGCCGCCGCGCGACGGCGGGGCAGGGCCGGGTCGTGCTCGTCGGCGGCGGCCCGGGCGACGTCGACCTGCTGACCGTCGCCGGGCGTCGCGCGCTCGCCGAGGCGGACGTCGTGGTCGCCGACCGCCTCGGCCCCGTCGACGTGCTCGACCAGCTGCCCGCCGACGTCGAGGTCGTCGACGTCGGCAAGTCGCCCGGCCACCACCCCGTGCCGCAGGACGAGATCAACCGGCTCCTCGTCGAGCAGGCGCAGCGCGGCCGCGTCGTCGTGCGGCTCAAGGGCGGCGACCCCTTCGTGTACGGCCGCGGCGGCGAGGAGGTGCTCGCGTGCCGCGCCGCGGGCGTGCCGGTGAGCGTCGTGCCGGGCGTCAGCAGCGCGTTCGCCGCCGCGGCGGCCGCCGGCGTGCCGCTCACGCACCGCGGCGTCGTCGGCGCGGTGCACGTCATGAACGGCACCGACGGCTGGTCGGCAGCCGCGCTCACGGGGCTGCGCGACCGCTCGTGCACGGTCGTCGTGCTGATGGGCGTCGCGGCGCTGCCCGGGCTCGTGCGCGACGCGCTGGCCGGCGGCGTGGCCCCCGACGTGCCCGTGGCGGTGGTCGAGCGCGCCACCCTGCCCGACCAGCGGGTGACCCACGCGCCGCTGCACGAGGTCGCGGCTGTCGCGGCCGCGCGCGGCGTGCGCGCGCCGGCCGTGGTCGTCGTCGGTCACGTCGCGGCGCCTGACCTGCTGACGCCCACGGTGGCGGACCCCGCACCGGAGCTCGTGGACGAGGTGGACGTCACGCCCCCGGCGCCGGTGACAATGGACGCGTGAGCGCGCAGATGATCGACCAGACCCTGGCCGGTTGCGTCGTGCTCGTCACGGCCGACCGCCGTTCCTCCGAGCTGCGCGCCGCGCTCGAGCGGCGCGGCGCGAGCGTGCGGCACGCGGCCGCGCTCGGCATGGTGCCGCACACCGACGACGCCCTGCTGCTCGAGCGCACGCGCAGCGTGCTCGCCGAGCCGCCCGACACCGTGGTCGTCACGACGGGCATCGGCTTCCGCGGCTGGGTCGAGGCGGCGGACGCCGCCGGTCTCGCCGACCGGCTGCTCGAGGTGCTCGCGGGCACCCGGATCGTCGCGCGCGGCCCCAAGGCGCGCGGCGCGATCCAGGCCGCCGGGCTGAGCGCCGACTGGGTCGCGGAGTCCGAGACGAGCGCCGAGATCGCCGAGACGCTCCTCGACGAGGGCGTCGCGGGCCGCGACATCGTCATCCAGCACCACGGCGCGGGCGCCGACGGCCTCGACGAGGCGTTCGCGCTGGCCGGGGCGCGCGTGCGCAGCCTCGTGGTGTACCGGTGGGGTCCGCCGCCCGACCCTGGGCTGGTGCGTGACTCGACGCGCGCGGTCGCCGACGGCGACGTCGACGCCGTCGTGTTCACGTCGGCCCCGGGTGCCGCGGCGTGGCTCGACGCCGCGCGCGAGGCCGGCGCGCTCGACGGCCTGCTCGCGCGCCACCGCGCGGGTGCCGTCGTGTTCGCGGCCGTCGGTCCCGTCACCGCGAAGCCGCTGCTGGAGGTGGGCATCGAGCCGCTCGTGCCCGACCGCGGCCGTCTCGGCTCGCTCGTGCGCGCGGTCGTCACGCACTACGGCGGCATCGAGGCCCTCGACACGGTCGCCGGCCCGCTGCGCGTGCACCGCGCGGCCGCCGTGCTCGACGGGCGCGTGCTGCCGCTGTCGCGCACGGGCCTGGAGGTGCTGCGGCTGCTCGCGCACGCGCGCGGCTCGGTCGTCCCGCGCGAGCAGGTGCTCGCGGCGCTGCCGGGCGACTCGTCCGACCCGCACGCGGCCGAGGTCGCGATCGCGCGGCTGCGCGACGCGAGCGGCAGCCGCGCCCTCGTCCGCACCGTCGTCAAGCGCGGCTACCGACTCGAGCTCCAGGAGCAGTCATGACCACCACCCCCGCGCCCGTGCTCGTCGGCTGCTCGCACGGCACCGACAGCCATGCGGGCCGCGCCGCGATCGCCTCGATCCTCGTCGACCTGGCGGACCTGCGGCCGGACCTCGACGTGCGCGAGGCGTTCGTCGACGTGCAGCAGCCCGAGCTGCCGGACGTCGTCGCGGGGGCCGTCGTCGACGCCCCGACGGTCGTCGTGCCGCTGCTGCTGTCGACGGGCTTCCACGTGAAGACCGACGTCGCCGAGGCCGTCGACCGTCCCGGGGCCGCCGCGGGCCGACCGATGGGTCCCGACCCGCGGCTGGTCGAGATCCTCGCCGACCGGCTCGCCGCGGCGGGCCTGCGCGACGACGACGCGGTCGTCGTCGCGGCTGCCGGGTCGAGCGACCCCGAGGCCGCGACCGCGGTGCGCGAGGTCGTCGCGGGCCTGGTCGAGCGGCTGGGCCGGCCCGTGACCGTCGGGTACGGCGCGGGCGCGCACCCGCGCGTGCCTGTCGCGGTCGCCGACGCGCGCACCACCCTGGCCCCGGGCGGGCGCGTCGTGGTGGCGTCGTACCTGCTGGCTCCCGGCTTCTTCCTCGACCGCGTGCACGAGGCCGGGGCCGACGTCGTGGCCGCACCCCTGGCACCGGACGTGCGGCTCGCGCAGATCGCGCTCGACCGGTTCGACGAGGTCAGCGCGCAGGCGTCGGCGACGTGGGCGCCGAGCGCGTCGCACGCGGGAGCGTGAGCAGCGCCGACGCGACGAGGTCCTGCACCTCCTCGTCCGCGAGGCCCGCCGCACGAGCGGTCTCGACGAACGCGACGGCGGCCTCGGCGGTGGTCCCGGGGGCGCGCTCGGCACCGTGGTCGATGAGGGACCGCGACACCCACAGGTCCCGCTGACCGGATCCGGCGCACCGGCGTGCACGCCGCACCGCCCGGTGTGACGGTGGACGGCATGAGCGAGCAGACCACGGGCTACGACCCGTCGCAGGACCCGGACGCCGACCCCGCCAACCTCAACCCGCGCACGGGTGCGCAGGCCGCCGGCGGCGACGAGCAGGACGTCGACACCGACGCCGAGCCCGCCAACCTCAACCCGCGCGGCACCGAGGACGACCGCTGAACGGTTCGGCGCCGCGTCCGACGCCCGTCGTCTCGGTCGTCGTCCCCGTGCGGGACGACGCCGCGCACCTCGACGCGTGCCTGCGCCTGCTCGCCGCGCAGACCCGCCCGCCCGACGAGGTGGTCGTGGTCGACAACGCCTCGAACGACGCGAGCGCGCGGGTCGCGCGCGAGCACGGGGCACGCGTGGTCGTCGAGCCGCGCGTCGGTATCCCTGCAGCCGCGGCCGCTGGGTACGACGCGGCGCGCGGCGACGTCCTGCTGCGGCTCGACGCCGACTCCCGGCCGGCACCCGACTGGGCCGAGCGTGCGCTCGCGACGCTCGCCGACCCGCGCGTCGACGCGGTGACCGGCCACGGGGTGTTCGACCTGCCGGGGCGGCGCGGCGTGCGTCTCGCGCGCGTCTACCTGGGCGCGTACTACGCACTCGGCCACCTCGCGGCCGGCCATCCCGTGCTGTGGGGGTCGTCGATGGCGTTCCGTGCGTCGGTGTGGCGCGCCGCCCGCCCCCGCGTGACCCGCACGGGCGACGTGCACGACGACCTCGACCTCGCGCTCGCGATCGGCCCGGGTGCGCGCGTCGTCGTCGACCCGGGATGGTCGGTCGGCATGTCGGCGCGCGCCGTGCGCCCGGGGCGGCAGTGGGTGCCGCGCGTGCGGCGCGCGCTCACGACGCTCACGCGGCACTGGCGGCACGCCCCGCCGTGGGAGCGCTGGCTGCGCCACCGGCGGCCGATGTCGGCCTGAGCTGCACCGAGTGGGCGTCCGGTGCGCAGCCGGTTCTCCCCGGGAACCACGAAGGCCCCAGGTCGATGACCTGGGGCCTTGCTGGTGGGCGATACTGGGATCGAACCAGTGACCTCTTCCGTGTCAGGGAAGCGCGCTACCGCTGCGCCAATCGCCCGCGTGGGGTGTGCTACGAGGTGGAGACGGGATTCGAACCCGTGTATACGGCTTTGCAGGCCGCTGCCTCGCCTCTCGGCCACTCCACCGCTGAGACCGCAGTCCACGACGGCGGTGACGCCGAAGGGGATAGCCTCCGAGCGGACGACGGGATTCGAACCCGCGACCCTCACCTTGGCAAGGTGATGCTCTACCACTGAGCCACGTCCGCACGCCTGGTCTCGCCGTTTCACCGGCGTTTCCTGGTGCGTCGAAGACTCTAGACGACAAACTCGGGGAGAGTCCAACCGGCTCGCTGAGCGCGTCGTCACACCGGCCCTCCGGCGTGTCCGCGTGACGGGCGCGGGAGAGTGTGCTGACGGTCCAGCCGCAGGTCACCGGGCGGTCGCGCCCCGTTCGTCCGGGCGTCGCGGGAGGGTGCCGCGACGTGGTCGTGCCGCGGGTCCGGTGGGTCGCGTCGGTAGGTTGGGGCCGTGCCCGCGCCCGCGATCCCGCCCGCCCCCGCGGCGCCCGGCGTCGCGTGGTTCGGCGGGCGTCGCGCGATCGGCGTCGTCGAGCACGCGGACCTGCGCGCCCGCCCCGACGCGCTCGCGACACCCGGCTGGTGGGCGCTCGTGGGGGAGTTCGAGGGCCGCGTCGACGCGTGGCGGTTCGCACGCGTCGGGCCCGACCGGGCCACCGCCGACCCGGCGACGTGGCGCGGCCCGGCCCCCGGTGCGTGGACCACGTCGCTCGACCGTGACACCTACGTCGCCGCGGTCGACCGCGTGCGCGGTCACGTGCGCGACGGGCTCGTCTACCAGGCCAACCTCTGCCGCGTGCTGTCCGCGCCGCTGCCCGCCGCCGGCGGTGACGAGCCGGACGCACGCGCGCTCGGGGCGCGCCTCGCGGCCGGGAACCCCGCGCCGTACGCGGGTGGCGTGCACGTGCCGTCCGGCGGCGCCGTGCCCGGCACGTGGGTCGTGACGGCGTCGCCGGAGCTGTTCCTGCGCGTGCGCGACGGCGTCGTGACGTCCGGGCCCATCAAGGGCACGGCGGCCACGCCCGACGGCCTCACGGCCAAGGACCGCGCCGAGAACGTCATGATCACCGACCTTGTGCGCAACGACCTGCAACGCGTGTGCCGCCCGGGCACGGTCGCGGTGACCGACCTGCTCGCGACCGAGGCCCACCCCGGGCTCGTGCACCTGGTCTCGACGGTCACCGGCGAGCTCGCGCCCGACGTCGCGCACGCACCCGACCTCGTCGCGCGGCTCCTGGACGCGACCTACCCGCCCGGCTCGGTGTCCGGTGCGCCCAAGAGCTCGGCGCTGCGCGTCATCGCCGAGCTCGAGCGCGCGCCGCGCGGACCGTACTGCGGCCTCGTCGGCTGGGTGCGCGTCGGCGGCGACGGCACCGTCGAGGCCGAGCTCGCCGTCGGCATCCGCACGTTCTGGTGGCGCGACGGCACGCTGCGGTTCGGCACGGGCGCCGGGATCACGTGGGCGAGCGACGCCGCCGCGGAGTGGGACGAGACGGAGCTCAAGGCGGCGCGGCTCGTCGCGCTCGCGTCCGGCGCCTGACCCCGCCCGGCGCGGCCCCGGTGGCAGGATGGCCGGGTGGACCTCGCGATCTGGGCCGGCGGCCGGCTGCACACCCTCGACGAGCCCGTGCTGACGGCCGTCGACCACGGCCTGACGGTCGGCGACGGCGTCTTCGAGACGTGCGGCGTGCACCGCGGCACCGCGTTCGCCCTCACGCGGCACCTCGAGCGCCTGCAGCGCTCGGCCGACGGCCTGGGGCTGCCCCCGCTGCCGCTCGACGAGGTGCGCGAGGGCGTCCGCGCGGTCCTGGCGGCCGCGGGCGACCGCGCCGGCCGGTTGCGCATCACGGTGACGGGCGGCCCCGGCCCCATGGGGTCGCAGCGCCTCGCGCCCGCCGAGCAGCGGCCGACCGTGGTCGTCGTGGCGGCGCCCGGGGGAGCGAGCGACGTCGCGCGCGCCGTGCGCGTGCCCTGGGTGCGCAACGAGCGGTCGCCGATCGCCGGGCTGAAGACGACGTCGTACGCCGAGAACGTGGTCGCGCTCGCGCGGGCGCGCGAGGCCGGCGCGGACGAGGCGCTGCTCGCGGACACGCGGGGCCGGCTCAGCGAGGGCACGGGGTCCAACGTCTTCGTCGAGGTGGGCGGTGAGCTGCTGACACCCTCGCTCGAGACGGGCTGCCTCGCCGGCATCACACGTGACCTGCTGCTGCTGTGGGGCCGTGAGGCGGGGCTCCCGGTCCGCGAGGCGGCACCCGACGAGCTGCCGTGGGGCGTGCTCGACGAGGTCGTCGCGGGTCGGGCCCACCTCGTGCTCACGGGGTCGGTGCGCAACGTCACGCCCGTGGTGCGGCTCGACGAGGTCGACGTCGCGGCGGGCCCGCTCGCGGCCGAGGCGCGGCGCGTGTTCCTCGCGCGGATGGCGGACGACCTCGACCCCTGACGCACGACGGCCGGCCCCGCACGAGGCGGGACCGGCCGGGTGTCGTGGTGCGCCGCGTCGCGGCGCGTGGGGTCAGGCGGTCAGCAGCGCCGCGATGAGCGCCGTGATCTCGCCCTCCATCTTGTCGGACTCGTTGCCGACGGGCACGAGAGCCTGCGTCGCGGCGAGGAACCGCAGCAGCGGCTCGGTCGGTGCCGCGAGCAGCGCGCTGCCCTCGACCCCGGACAGCGAGACGAGCGTGTAGTCGGGGTCGTCGTCGCGCCACACCTGCACGTCGCCGGTCCCCGCGGGGGCGTCGGCCACGGCGTGCACGCCCTGGACCAGCAGCTCGCGGCCGAGCAGCCACGTCGACATCGTGTGCGCGCCCGTGAACACGGCGCGGACGGTGTAGGGGTCGCTCGTGCGGAAGGACAGCTCGGCGGACACCGGGATCACCGTGGCGTCCGACCCGATCAGCTGCATGGCGACGACCTCGACGACGTCGTACGACGAATCCGCCATCGGGGTCCTCCTGTCGGGGGTGCGGCCCACCGCGGGCCGTGGGAACACATCATGGCAGGACGGATGTCCCATTGGACCGGTGCGTGCCCACAGTTCACCCGCCCGGACCCTTCCTGACCAGTAGGAAAGCGTTCGCCGGGCCGCTGCGGGTGAACGGTAAGCGCCTTCTGCGGTGCTTTGCACGACTTCTGGGGCTCGCGACGGCCCCGGTTCGGAGATCCGGCCGACGTCCGCTAGCATCGTCTCCCGTGCCGCCCACGGGTGGTGCACGTCGTTCGACACGACGGGCGATTGGCTCAGTGGTAGAGCGCCTCGTTCACACCGAGGAGGTCACTGGTTCGAACCCAGTATCGCCCACCCGCACAGCACGCCCCCGGCTCCGGCCGGGGGCGTGCTGCGTTCCCGGAGGTCCCCCGTGACGTCGCCCGGGTCGGGCTCGCGCACGCGTACGAACCGCGTCGCCGCAGGTGGCGCGGCAGCCCGCGTGCCAGACTCGCGACGTGGACTTCCTCTCCGCCTACGCCCACGGGTTCGCCCGCGTCGCGGCCTGCACCGTGCCCGTCACGGTGGCCGACCCGGCGCGCAACGCCGCCGCCGTCGTCGCCGCGGCCCGCGCCGCGCACGACGACGCGGTCGCCGTGGCCGTGCTCCCCGAGCTCTGCCTGTCCGGCTACGCGATCGACGACCTCTTCCTGCAGGACGCGCTCCTGGACGCCGTGCGCGACGCGCTGGACGAGGTCGTGGCCGCGTCGAGGGACCTTCGGCCCGTGCTCGTCGTGGGCGCGCCCCTCGCGCACGGCACCCGTGTCCTCAACGCCGCCGTCGTGGTGCACCGCGGACGCGTGCTGGGCGTCGCGCCCAAGTCGTACCTGCCGACCTACCGCGAGTTCTACGAGCGGCGCTGGTTCGCGCCCGGCGACGACGTGCGCGGCACCACCACGGTCGCGGGGCAGGAGGTGCCGATCGGGCCCGACCTGCTGTTCGCCGCGTCCGACGTGCCCGGACTCGTGCTGCACGTCGAGGTGTGCGAGGACATGTGGGTGCCCGTGCCGCCGAGCGCCACCGCGGCGCTCGCCGGGGCCACCGTCCTGGTCAACCTCTCGAGCAGCCCCATCACGGTCGCGCGTGCCGAGGACCGCCGGCTCCTGGTCCGCTCGGCGTCCGCGCGCTGCCATGCCGCCTACGTGTACGCCGCCGCGGGCCAGGGGGAGTCGACGACCGACCTGTCGTGGGACGGCCAGACCATGCTCTACGAGCTGGGCGAGCTGCTGGCCGAGGGCGAGCGCTTCGCCGACGGCGTCGTGCTGACGACCGCCGACGTCGACCTCGACCGCATCCGCCAGGAGCGGCTGCGCACGGGCACGTTCGACGACAACCGCCGCGGTCTCGGCCTGCCGCCCGCCGGCGGCTCGCACCGCACGGTGACGTTCACGCTCGACCCGCCCGCCGGCGACGTCGGGCTGCGGCGGCCCGTCGACCGGTTCCCGTTCGTGCCCGACGACCCGGCACGCCTCGCGCTCGACTGCTACGAGGCCTACAACATCCAGGTCTCCGGCCTCGAGCAGCGGCTGCGCGCCGTCGGCGGCGCGAAGGTCGTCATCGGCGTGTCCGGCGGCCTGGACTCGACGCACGCGCTCATCGTCGCCGCCAACGCCATGGACCGGCTCGGCCGCCCCCGCAGCGACATCCTCGCGTTCACCATGCCCGGCTTCGCGACGAGCAGCACGACGCTCGCGTCCGCGCTCGCGCTCATGGAGGCGCTCGGCACGACGTCCGAGACGATCGACATCCGTCCCGCCGCCCGTCAGATGCTCGCCGACCTCGGCCACCCCGCCGGTGCGGGCGAGGAGGTCTACGACGTCACGTTCGAGAACGTGCAGGCCGGCCTGCGCACCGACTACCTGTTCCGCGCCGCCAACCAGCGCGGCGGGATCGTGCTCGGCACGGGCGACCTCTCGGAGCTCGCGCTGGGCTGGTGCACGTACGGCGTCGGCGACCAGATGTCGCACTACGCCGTGAACGCGGGCGTCCCCAAGACCCTCATCCAGCACCTGATCCGGTGGGTCGTGGGGGAGCGGCACTTCGACGACGCGACCAACGCGGTGCTGCTGCGCGTCCTGGACCAGGAGATCTCGCCCGAGCTCGTGCCCGTGCGCGACGGCGAGCCGCTGCAGTCCACCGAGGACACGATCGGCCCCTACGCGCTGCACGACTTCACCCTGTACCAGGTGCTGCGGCACGGCACGCGGCCCAGCAAGGTCGCGTTCCTCGCGTGGCACGCGTGGCACGACGCCGCGGCCGGCGCCTGGCCCGCCGGGTGGCCGCAGGACCGCCGCACGTCCTACGACCTGCCGACCGTGCGGCGCTGGCTCGAGGTCTTCCTGCGCCGGTTCTTCGCGTCGCAGTTCAAGCGCTCGGCGCTGCCCAACGGCCCCAAGGTCAGCGCGGGCGGCACGATGTCGCCGCGCGGCGACTGGCGCATGCCGTCCGACGCGTCGGCCGCCGCGTGGCTCGCCGAGCTCGACGCGCGCGTCCCGCACGACCTGCCGCGCGCCTGACCACGGCCTGACCTTGTCGGTCGCGGCGCACCGCGTCGGTGGTCGGGCGCCGCGGTCGGTAGCATCGACCACGCCCTGGTCGGCGAGCGCCGACGTGCCGTGACGCGGCGGGCGTGCACCCGAGGAGCCCTGATCGTGCCCGAGCAGATCACCCTGACCGTCGACGGCGTCGAGACCCCGGTCGCGCAGGGCACGACGGGCACGGACCTGTTCGGCGACCGCCGCGACGTCGTCGTCGTGCGCGTCGACGGCGAGCTCACGGACCTCGCGCTGCCGCTGCCCGCCGGCGCGGTCGTCGAGGCCGTCACCATCGACTCGCCCGACGGGCTGTCGGTGCTGCGGCACTCGGCGGCGCACGTGCTCGCGCAGGCGGTGCAGGAGGTCAACCCGCAGGCGCGCCTGGGCATCGGCCCGCCCATCACCGACGGGTTCTACTACGACTTCGACGTCGAGACCCCGTTCACGCCCGAGGACCTCAAGGCGATCGAGAAGGTCATGAACCGGATCGTCAAGGAGGGGCAGACCTTCCGACGCTGGGACGTGACCGAGGCCCAGGCGCGCGAGGAGCTCGCGGCCGAGCCGTACAAGCTCGAGCTCATCGGGCTCAAGGGCGAGGCCGGCGACGCGGCCGACGGCGCGTCGGTCGAGGTCGGTCTCGGCGGCCTGTCGATCTACCAGAACGTGCGGGGTGCGGGCCGCGAGTCCGAGACCGTCGTGTGGCAGGACCTGTGCCGCGGGCCGCACCTGCCCAGCACGCGCCTCATCGGCAACGGCTTCCAGCTCACCCGGTCCGCCGCGGCGTACTGGCGCGGGTCCGAGAAGAACCCGCAGCTGCAGCGCGTGTACGGCACCGCGTGGCCCACCAAGGACGAGCTCAAGGCCCACCTCGAGCGCCTCGCCGAGGCCGAGCGCCGCGACCACCGCCGCCTGGGCAACGAGCTCGACCTGTTCTCGTTCCCCGAGGAGATCGGCTCCGGCCTGTCGGTGTTCCACCCCAAGGGCGGCATCATCCGCATGGAGATGGAGCACTACTCCCGCAGGCGCCACGTGGAGTCCGGCTACTCGTTCGTCAACACGCCGCACATCACCAAGGAGCAGCTCTTCCAGATCTCGGGCCACCTCGACTGGTACGCCGACGGCATGTACCCGCCGATGCAGCTCGACGAGGAGCGCGACGCCGACGGCAACGTG
This sequence comes from Cellulomonas iranensis NBRC 101100 = JCM 18110, assembly GCF_001552375.1. Classification (GTDB taxonomy): domain Bacteria; phylum Actinomycetota; class Actinomycetes; order Actinomycetales; family Cellulomonadaceae; genus Cellulomonas; species Cellulomonas iranensis. The sequence goes on from NZ_BCRB01000015.1 coordinate 48,031, forward strand.
CGGCGCGCGGGGCAGAACTACTACCTCAAGCCCATGAACTGCCCCATGCACAACCTCATCTTCAAGTCGCGCGGGCGGTCGTACCGCGAGCTGCCGCTGCGGCTGTTCGAGTTCGGCACCGTCTACCGGTACGAGAAGTCGGGCGTCGTGCACGGCATGACCCGCGGACGCGGCTTCACGCAGGACGACGCGCACATCTACTGCACCCGCGAGCAGATGCGCGACGAGCTCACGAGCCTGCTCACCTTCGTGCTCGAGCTGCTCAAGGACTACGGGCTCGACGACTTCTACCTCGAGCTGTCCACCCGCAACCCCGAGAAGTCGGTCGGCTCGGACGAGGTGTGGGAGGAGGCCACCGAGACGCTGCGTGCGGTCGCCGAGGCCTCGGGCCTCGACCTCGTGCCCGACCCGGGCGGCGCCGCGTTCTACGGCCCCAAGATCTCCGTCCAGGCCAAGGACGCGATCGGCCGCACGTGGCAGATGTCGACCATCCAGCTCGACTTCAACCTGCCCGAGCGGTTCGAGCTCGAGTACACCGCGCCCGACGGCAGCCGGCAGCGGCCCGTGATGATCCACCGCGCGCTGTTCGGCTCGATCGAGCGGTTCTTCGCGGTCCTCACCGAGCACTACGCAGGCGCATTCCCGGCGTGGCTCGCGCCCGTGCAGGTGCTGGCCGTGCCCGTCGCCGAGCCGTTCGAGCCGTACCTCGACGAGGTCGTGTCGCGCCTGCGGGCGCAGGGCGTGCGCGCCGAGGTCGACCGTTCGGACGACCGGTTCGGCAAGAAGATCCGCAACGCCTCGACGCAGAAGATCCCGTTCGTGCTCATCGCGGGCGGCGAGGACGCCGAGGCCGGTGCGGTGTCGTTCCGCTACCGCGACGGCCGCCAGGACAACGGCGTGCCGGTCGACGAGGCGATCGAGCGGATCGTCACGGCCGTGCGCGACCGCGTGCAGGTCTGAGCCGTGACCTCCTCCGACGAGGTCGAGGTCGAGCCCGCCGGCGCCTTCGCGGGCGACCCGGACGGGCTCGACCGGCTCTGGACGCCGCACCGCATGGTGTACATCGGCGGGCAGGACAAGCCCGCCGACGACGCGCCCGGCGACGGCTGCCCGTTCTGCCGCATCCCGGCGCTGCCCGACGAGCAGGGGCTCGTCGTGCACCGCGGCGCGGTCGCGTACGTCGTCATGAACCTCTACCCGTACAACTCGGGGCACCTGCTGGTGTGCCCGTACCGGCACGTCGCCGACTACACGGACCTCACCGAGGCCGAGGTCGCCGAGGTCGCCGCGCTCACCCGCACCGCCATGCGGGTCGTGCGCGACGTCATGGCGCCCCAGGGGTTCAACCTCGGCATGAACCAGGGGCAGGTCGCCGGCGCCGGCATCCAGGCGCACCTGCACCAGCACGTCGTGCCCCGCTGGGGTGGCGACGCGAACTTCCTGCCCGTCGTCGCCCGCACGCGCGCGCTGCCCGCGCTGCTCGGCGACACGCGCGCCGCGCTCGCGGCCGCCTGGCCGGCCACCCCGGAGGTCTGACGCGTGCTCAGCCGCCTGCGCGGGCTCATGACGCGCCTGTGGACCCCGCTCGCCGACGTGCTGCTGCGCGCCGGCGTCTCGCCCGACGCCGTGACGATCACCGGCACGCTCGTCGTGGTCGCCACCGCGCTGTGGGCGTTCCCCACCGGGCACCTGCTGCTCGGTGCCCTGCTCATCGCGCTGTTCACGCTCACCGACTCGATCGACGGCGTCATGGCGCGCCGCGCGGGCCGCAGCGGCCCCTGGGGCGCGTTCCTCGACTCGACGCTCGACCGGTTCGGCGACGGCGCGATCTTCGCGGGCCTCGTGCTCTGGTACACCGGCGCGGGCGACCACCGACCCACGGCAGTGCTGGCGCTCGCGTGCCTCGTGCTCGGCTCGATCGTGCCCTACGCGCGCGCCCGCGCCGAGGGTCTCGGCATGACCGCCTCGGGCGGCATCGCGGAGCGCGCCGACCGGCTCTTCGCCGTGCTGCTGGCCGCGTTCCTCGTCGGCCTCGGCCTGCCGGTCGTCGTCATGACCGTGGTGCTCGCGCTGCTCGCGCTCGCGTCCGCCGTCACCGTCGTCCAGCGCATGGCCGCCGTGCGCCGCCAGGTCCGGGAGGCGGCCTCGTGAAGTTCGACGTCGCGCGCGCCTACCACCTGGCCTGGCGCGTCGGTCACCGCGTCCCGGGCCCCGTCGTGCGCGCGCTGACCACGCTCGGGGCCGACGTCGCGTGGTGGCGCCGCGGGTCCGGCGTGCGCCGCCTCGAGGCGAACCTCGCGCGCGTGCGCCCCGAGCTCGATCCCGCGGCGCTGCGACGGCTGTCGCGCGCCGGCATGCGCTCGTACATGCGCTACTTCGGCGAGACGCTCACGCTGCGCGGCAGCAGCCCCGCGCACATCGCCGCGCGCGTGCGCGCGGTCGGTGACGCACCCGTGCGCGCGCTGCTCGCCGACGGGCACGAGGTCGTCCTCGCGCTCGGCCACATGGGCAACTGGGATCTCGCCGGCGCCTGGGCGACCGCCCACCTCGGCCACGTGACGACCGTCGCCGAGCGGCTCGAGCCCGAGGAGCTGTTCCAGGAGTTCCTGGCCTTCCGCGAGTCCATCGGCCTGACGATCATCCCGCTCACCGGCGGTGGCGACGTGTTCCGGCAGCTCGTGCGCGTCGCCCGGGGCGGTCCGGGGGTCCTGCCGCTGCTGGCCGACCGCGACCTCACGGCCAGGGGCGTCGAGGTCGACCTGTTCGGGCGCCGCGCGCGCGTGGCCGCCGGCCCCGCCGCGCTGGCGGTCTCGACCGGCGCGCCCCTGGTGCCCGCCGCCATCACCTACGAGCGTCTGCACGGCGCCCGCCGCCGCGCGGCCGGCACGCCGTGGGGCATCGTCATCACGTTCCTGCCGCGCGTCGAGGTCCCCGCGGAGCTGCCGCGTGCGCAGCAGCTCCAGGCCGTCACGCAGGGCTGGGTCGACGCCCTCGCGGCAGCCATCCACGCGCGACCGCAGGACTGGCACATGCTGCAGCGCGTGTTCGTCGAGGACCTCGACCCGGCGCGCGACGCCGCCCGGCGCGCCGCCGCGACGCCGGACCTCGTCGCCGGTGGCGAGGAGGGTGCGTCATGAGCGAACGACCGCTGCGCGTCGGGATCGTCTGCCCGTACTCGTTCGACGTGCCCGGGGGCGTGCAGTTCCACGTGCGCGACCTCGCGGAGTCGCTCCTGCAGCGCGGGCACGACGTGTCCGTGCTCGCGCCCGCGGCCGAGGACACGCCCGTCCCGCCGTACCTGGTCCCCGCGGGCCGTGCCGTGCCGGTCCACTACAACGGGTCGGTCGCGCGCCTCACGTTCGGGCCCGTGACCGCCGGTCGCGTGCGCCGCTGGCTCGCCGCCGGCCGCTTCGACGTGCTGCACCTGCACGAGCCCGTGACGCCCAGCCTGGGCATGCTCGCGCTCTGGATCGCGGACGGCCCGGTCGTCGCCACGTTCCACACGTCCATCACGCGTTCGCGCTCGCTGCAGGTCGCGTACCCGCTCGTCCGGCAGTCGCTCGAGAAGATCTCGCTGCGCATCGCCGTCTCCGAGGACGCCCGGCGCACGCTCGTCGAGCACCTCGGCGGCGACGCGGTCGTCATCCCCAACGGCGTCCAGGTCGACGCGTTCGAGGGCGTCGGCACCGACCCCCGCTGGACCGGCACGCCCGACGCCCCCACGCTCGCGTTCCTCGGCCGGCTCGACGAGCCGCGCAAGGGCCTCGCGGTGCTGCTGAAGGCCATGCCCGCCGTCCTCGACGCCTACCCGGGCGCGCGGCTGCTCGTCGCGGGCCGCGGCGACACCGGCGCCGAGCAGGCGCGCGAGGCGCTCGGCGACCGGGCGGGCGCGGTCGAGCTGCTCGGCGGCGTGAGCGAGCAGGACAAGGCGCGCCTGCTCGCGTCGGTCGACGCGTACGTCGCGCCGCAGACCGGCGGCGAGAGCTTCGGCATCGTGCTGGTCGAGGCGATGAGCGCCGGCAGCGCGGTCGTCGCGAGCGACCTCGGCGCGTTCTCGCGCGTGCTCGACGGCGGCGAGGCGGGCGTGCTGTTCCGCACCGGTGACCCGGCCGACCTCGGCGCGACGCTGGTCCGCGTGCTCGGCGACCCCGAGCTGCGCGCCCGGGTGACCGCGCGCGCGTCGCAGGTCGTGCGCCGGTACGACTGGTCGGCCGTGACCGACCAGGTGCTCGCGGTGTACGAGATGGCCGTCGCCGGGCGTGACGCCCCCGTCGGCGAGGACCCCTCGTCGCTGCGCGGCGCGCGCCTGCTCGAGCTGCGCAGGGGGAGGTCGTCGTGACGGCCGAGATGTGGGCCGACGGCACGGTCGTGCTCGTCGTCGCGGGCGTCGTGCTGCTGCTCGCGTGGCTCGTGTGGGTGCAGGCCTCGCGGCTGGACCGGCTGCACCGCAAGGTCGGCGCGTCGCGTGCGGTCGTCGAGGCGCAGCTCGTGCGCCGCGCCGGCGTGGCGGCCGAGCTCGCGACGAGCGGGCAGCTCGACCCCGCCAGCTCGGTGCTCGTGGGCGAGGCCGCGTGGGCCGCGCTCACGGCCGGCGGGGCCGGCGGCGACGTGCCGTCCTCGGGTCTGCTCCCGCCGGACCTGCGCGCGTTCCTCGGCACGTCGGCGGCCGCGCGGGGCCTCGACCGCGGGCAGGTCGAGAGCGAGCTCAGCGCGACGCTCGACGAGGTGCTCGACGAGCCCGAGGAGGTCGCCGCGCTCACGGCCGACCCCGTGGGGGAGCGGCTGCTCGGCGAGCTCGCGGCGGCCTGGTACCGCGTGCAGCTCGCGCGCCGCTTCCACAACGAGGCCGTCGCGCAGACGCAGCGCGTGCGCCGCGGCGCGCTCGTGCGGCTGCTGCGGCTCGCGGGGCACGCGCCCGAGCCGCGCACGCTCGAGCTCGACGACGCGTGGCCGCGCGGCCTGCCGCTGCCCGGCGAGGCCGCGTCGGCGCGTCAGCCGCGCCCCGGGACCGCGGGCTGACGCACCGGACGACGCGCCCGCCGGTCGGCCGGCGTCCGCGTGCCGGTCACCCGGCGGCCGCGCGCGGGCCGCGACCTAGGATGGGCGCGCCCCGACCACGGCGGCCGGTGTCACGCCCGTCCCCGGGTTCCGCCGGGGCGCCGCGCGTCCCGAACCCACGGATCGAAGAGGTCTGACGTGACCGAGAACTCCCAGCCCGCGGCCGCGGGCGAGGTCGGCACCGCCCGCGTCAAGCGCGGCATGGCCGAGATGCTCAAGGGCGGCGTCATCATGGACGTCGTCACGCCCGAGCAGGCGAAGATCGCCGAGGACGCCGGGGCCGTCGCGGTCATGGCGCTCGAGCGCGTGCCGGCCGACATCCGCGCGCAGGGCGGGGTCGCGCGCATGAGCGACCCCGACCTCATCGACGGGATCATCTCGACGGTGTCGATCCCCGTGATGGCCAAGGCCCGCATCGGGCACTTCGTCGAGGCGCAGGTGCTGCAGTCGCTCGGCGTCGACTACGTCGACGAGTCGGAGGTGCTCACGCCCGCCGACTACGCGCACCACATCGACAAGTGGGCGTTCACGGTGCCGTTCGTGTGCGGTGCGACCAACCTGGGCGAGGCGCTGCGCCGCATCACCGAGGGCGCGGCGATGATCCGCTCGAAGGGCGAGGCCGGCACGGGCGACGTGTCGAACGCGACGACGCACATGCGCACGCTGCGCGACGAGATCCGCCGCCTGACGTCGCTGCCCGAGGACGAGCTGTTCCTCGCCGCGAAGGAGCTGCAGGCGCCGTACGACCTCGTCAAGGAGGTCGCGACCACCGGCAAGCTGCCCGTCGTGCTGTTCACGGCGGGCGGGATCGCGACCCCGGCCGACGCCGCGATGATGATGCAGCTGGGCGCCGAGGGCGTGTTCGTCGGCTCTGGCATCTTCAAGTCCGGCAACCCGGCGCAGCGCGCGGCGGCCATCGTCAAGGCCACGACGTTCTACGACGACCCCGACGTGGTCGCGCAGACGTCGCGCGGCCTCGGCGAGGCGATGGTCGGCATCAACGTCGACGACGTGCCGGTGCCGCACCGCCTGGCCGAGCGGGGCTGGTGACCACGGACGAGCAGCGGCCCACCGGGACCGTCCCCGCCGCCGGTGCGGACGGAGGCGGTCCCGGGGGCGCCTTCGGGTCCGAGTGGGTCCCGGGGCCGGACGGCCTGCTGGAGCGCTCCGCCGCGCGCGTGATCCTGCTCGACGAGCACGACCGCGTGCTCCTCGTGCGCGGGCACGACGTCGACCTGCCCGACCGCTCGTGGTGGTTCACGGTCGGCGGCGGCATCGACGCGGGGGAGGACGAGCGCGCGGCCGCGGTGCGCGAGGTCCGCGAGGAGACCGGCATCGTTGTCGACGTCGACGACCTCGTCGGCCCGGTCTACACGCGCTCGGCCGTGTTCGACTTCGCCGCCCGCACGTGCCGGCAGCACGAGGTGCTGTTCCTCGCGCGCGTGAGCAGCGCGGACCTGGCGCTCAGCCGCGACGGCTGGACCGACGTCGAGCTCGACGTGATCGACGAGCTGCGCTGGTGGGACCTCGACGCGCTCGCGCAGGTCACGATCGAGGTGTTCCCGACGGGCCTCGCCGACCTGGTGCGGGACGTCCTGGTGTGGGACGGCACGACGCGGCACCTGGGGCTCGCGCGCGAGTGAGCCGCGCCCGAGCCGCGCGGACCCCTGCGCGTACCGGTCGGTAACGTCGCCGTCACGCGACGGCGCTAGCGTCCCGCCATGCCCCGCCCCGCCGCCGCCTCGCCCGTCACCCGCATCCCCCGCTCGGGGATCCGCACGCTCATGGAGCTCGCGCTGCGCGACCCGGACGCGATCCACCTCGAGATCGGCGAGCCGGACGTCGCACCGCCCGCGCACGTCGTCGACGCCGTCGCCGCGGCGGCCCGCGACGGGCGGACCGGCTACACCTCGAGCCTCGGCCTCGACGCGCTGCGTGCGGCGGCCGCCGACCGCGTGACCCGCACGCACGGCCGGGTCACGACGGCCGACGAGGTCGTCGTCACGCACGGCGCGATGCACGGGCTCGCCATGGCGATGGCGACGCTCCTCGCACCGGGCGACGAGATCCTCTTCCCCGACCCCGGCTTCCCCAACTGGGAGATGGCGGCCGTCGCGGCGTCGGCGGTCGCGCGGCGGTACCCGACGCACGCCGCCGCGGGCTTCGTGCCCGACCCGGACGAGGTCGAGGCGTGCGTCACGCCGCGCACGCGTGCGATCGTCGTGTGCTCGCCCAGCAACCCGACCGGCGCGGTCTACCCCGACGCCGTGGTCGCCGCGCTCGTGGACGTCGCGCGCCGCCACGACCTGTGGCTGCTCTCGGACGAGTGCTACGAGGCCATCACGTTCGACGCACCCCACGCGAGCCCGCTCGCGCACGACACCGACGGGCGCGTGCTGGGGTTCTTCTCGCTGTCGAAGACGTACGCGATGACCGGGTGGCGCGCCGGGTACGTCGTGGTGCCCGACCCGCACGTGGTCGACGCGCTCGGCCACCTCGCCGAGGCGACGGTCGCGTGCCCGTCGACCACGGGCCAGGTCGGCGCGCTCGCGGCCCTCACGGGCCCGCAGGACGCCGTCGCGGACGCCGTCGCGTCGTACCGCGAGCGACGCGACGCGGCCTGCGCGCTGCTGCGGCGCCGCGGCGTGCGGCACGTCGAGCCCGACGGCGCGTTCTACCTCATGGTCGACGTGGGCGAGGCCGACACCGACGCGTTCGCTCGCCGGCTGCTCGCCCGTCGCGGCGTCGCGGTCGCGCCCGGCTCGACGTTCGGCGAGCACGCCGCGGGGCTCGTGCGCGTCTCGCTCGCGGCGCCGCGCGACCTGCTGCTCACGGGCCTCGACCGGCTCGCCGACGAGGTCGTGGGCGCGGGTGGCGCCGGGGTCGTGGGGCGCGCCGTCGCCGCCGCGCGATGACGGCGTCGCCAGGCGCGACGAGGTCGTCCACGTCGGCCCGGCCGGCCGGGTCCTGGCCCGCTCGCGGCCACGCAGGGCGCGGCGCCTAGGATCGGCTGCCGTGCCCACCACGAGCCCCACGATCGGTGTCCTCGCCCTGCAGGGCGACGTCCGCGAGCACGTCGCCGCGCTGACCTCGCTCGGCGTCGCGGCGGTCGGCGTGCGCCGCCGGTCCGAGCTCGACGCGGTCGACGCGCTCGTCCTGCCGGGCGGCGAGTCCACGACGATCGACAAGCTGCTGCGCGCCTTCGAGCTCGACGGCCCCGTGCGCGAGCGGCTCGCGGCGGGCATGCCGGCGTACGGGTCGTGCGCCGGGATGATCCTGCTCGCGGACCGGATCATCGGCGGCATCGACGGGCAGCGCACGCTCGGCGGCGTCGACATCACGGTGCGCCGCAACGCGTTCGGGCGGCAGGTCGACTCGTTCGAGACCGACCTCGTGATCGACGGCGTCGCCGACAGCGCGACGGACCCCGTGCACGCGGTCTTCATCCGCGCGCCGTGGGTCGAGGAGGTCGGACCGGCCGCCACGGTCCTCGGTCGCGTGGAGGACGGCCCCGCCGCCGGTAGGATCGTCGCGGTGCGCCAGGGCCCGTTGCTGGTCACGTCCTTCCACCCGGAGGTGACGGGCGACACGCGGGTGCACCGACTGTTCGTGCAGATCGTCCGCGACAGCCTGTGACGTCGCGGCGTCCTGCGGCCCGTCCCTCACGGACGGCGCCGCCGGGGCGCGACGCGGGCGGAACCAGCGGAGACGAAGGGGTAACGAGGCATGTCGGGTCACTCCAAGTGGGCCACCACGAAGCACAAGAAGGCCGTCATCGACGCGAAGCGCGGCAAGCTCTTCGCCAAGCTCATCAAGAACATCGAGGTGGCCGCCCGCACGGGCGGCGGTGACCCCGCCGGCAACCCCACGCTCTTCGACGCCATCCAGAAGGCGAAGAAGTCCTCGGTGCCGAACGACAACATCGACCGCGCCGTCAAGCGCGGGTCGGGTGCCGAGGCCGGCGGCGCCGACTACCAGTCGATCACGTACGAGGGCTACGGCCCCGGCGGCATCGCGGTGCTCGTCGAGTGCCTCACCGACAACCGCAACCGCGCCGCGTCCGACGTGCGGGTCGCGTTCACGCGCAACGGCGGCCAGATGGCCGACCCGGGCTCGGTGGCGTACATCTTCAGCCGCAAGGGCGTCGTCATCGTCCCCAAGGAGGGCACCGACGAGGACGCCGTCATGGAGGCCGTGCTCGAGGCCGGCGGCGAGGAGGTCAACGACCTCGGCGAGCAGTTCGAGGTGCTGAGCGAGGCCACCGACCTGGTGCCCGTGCGGTCCTCGCTGCAGGCCGCGGGCATCGACTACGACTCGGCCGACGTCGTGTGGTGGCCGTCGACGCAGATCGAGGTCGACGCCGAGGGGGCGCGCAAGATCCTGCGGCTCATCGACGCGCTCGAGGACTCCGACGACGTGCAGAACGTCTACGCCAACTTCGACGCGTCCGACGAGGTCATGGCCGAGCTCGACGCCGAGTGAGTCGTCCGCCACGGGCCCCGTCACGGTGTGGCGGGGCCCGTGGTGTGCCCGGGCCTGCGACGATGGCGCCGTGCGCGTGCTCGGAGTGGACCCCGGCCTGACCCGCTGCGGCCTCGGCGTCGTCGACGCGCTGCCCGGGCGGCGCGCGCGGCTCGTGCACGTCGACGTCGCGCGGTCCGACCCGACGCTCGACGTCGACCAGCGGCTGCTCGTCATCGCGCGGTCCATCGAGGAGTGCCTCGAGGAGCACGCGCCCGACACGGTCGCCGTCGAGCGGGTCTTCGCGCAGCACAACGTCAGCACGGTCATGGGGACCGCGCAGGTCGCGGGCCTCGCGATGGTCGCGGCCGCGCGGCGTCGCATCCCCGTCGCGCTGCACACCCCGAGCGAGGTCAAGGCCGCCGTCACGGGGTCGGGGCGCGCCGACAAGGCCCAGGTCCAGACGATGGTCGCGCGCCTGCTCGGGCTCGCGGAGGTCCCGCGGCCGGCCGACGCGGCCGACGCCCTCGCGCTCGCGATCTGCCACCTGTGGCGGCCCGCGGGCACGCTCGGCGCGCCGCAGCGCGAGCCCGGTGCCCTCACGGCGGCGCAACGGCAGTGGGCCGCCGCCGAGCAGGCGGCACGCCGGCGCGCCTGACGCGCGCGTGTCGTTCGTACACGTGTTCGCACGTGTGGCACAGTGGTGGCCGGTCCACGAGGGAGGAGCGCCAGGGTGATCGCATCGGTGCACGGCACGGTGCTGGCGGTGCGGCTCGACGCCGCGGTCGTCGAGGTGGGCGGCGTCGGCATGCTCGTCCAGGCCACCCCGGCGACGCTCGCGGGCCTGCGGCTCGGGCAGCCGGCGCGGCTGTTCACGTCGCTCGTCGTGCGCGAGGACTCCCTCACGCTGTTCGGCTTCGCGGACGACGACGAGCGGGACGTGTTCGAGACCGTGCAGACCGTCTCCGGGGTGGGCCCGCGCCTCGCGCTCGCGATGCTCGCCGTGCACACGCCCGACGGCCTGCGGCGCGCCGTCGCCGACGAGGACCTCGCGGCGCTCGTGCGCGTGCCCGGCATCGGGCGCAAGGGCGCGCAGCGCATCGTGCTCGAGCTCAAGGACCGTCTCGGGGCGCCGTCGCCGGCCGGGGGAGCGGGCGCCGTCCCGCTGCCGTCCGACCACCGCGAGCAGGTCGTCGAGGCGCTCGTGGGGCTCGGGTGGCCCGCGCGGGCGGCGCAGGACGCGGTGGCGGCCGTGCTCGACGGCACGAGCGACCCGGTGGGTGCGGACGAGGTCCCCGGCGTGCTGCGTGCCGCGCTGCGGTCGCTGGGCAGCGCCCGTGCGTGACGTGGGCGCGTTCGACGCGCTCCCCGAGGACCTCACGGACGCCGGCGGCGGGACGGACTCGCTCGTGCGCGCGACCGCGGACGAGCCCGAGCGCGCGGCCGAGGCGGCGCTGCGCCCGCGGCGGCTCGACGAGTTCGTCGGCCAGCGCGTGGTGCGCGACCAGCTCTCGCTCGTGCTCGAGGCCGCACTCGGACGCGGGCGCGCGCCCGACCACGTGCTGCTCTCGGGCCCGCCGGGGCTGGGCAAGACCACGCTCGCGATGATCATCGCGGCCGAGCTCGGCACGTCGCTGCGCGTCACGAGCGGCCCCGCGATCCAGCACGCGGGCGACCTCGCGGCCGTGCTGTCCTCGCTCGAGGAGGGCGAGGTGCTGTTCATCGACGAGATCCACCGCCTCGCGCGTCCGGCCGAGGAGCTGCTGTACGTGGCGATGGAGGACTTCCGCGTCGACGTCGTGGTGGGCAAGGGAGCGGGTGCGAGCGCGATCCCGCTGTCGCTGCCGCCGTTCACGGTCGTCGGCGCGACGACCCGCGCCGGTCTGCTGCCCGCGCCGCTGCGCGACCGCTTCGGGTTCACGGGGCACCTCGACTTCTACGCCGACGACGAGCTCGAGCGCGTCCTGGTGCGGTCGGCGGGCCTGCTCGACGTGCCGCTCGACGCGGACGCCGCCGCGGAGATCGCGTCGCGCTCGCGCGGCACGCCGCGCATCGCCAACCGGCTGCTGCGGCGCGTGCGGGACTGGGCGCAGGTCCGTGGCGACGGGCACCTGCACCTGCCGGCGGCCCGTGCGGCGCTCGAGGTGTACGAGGTCGACCAGCGCGGGCTCGACCGTCTGGACCGTGCCGTGCTCGACGCGCTGTGCCGCCGGTTCGGCGGCGGGCCGGTCGGGCTGACGACGCTGGCCGTCGCGGTGGGCGAGGAACCCGAGACGGTCGAGACGGTCGCCGAGCCGTTCCTCGTGCGCGAGGGCCTCGTGGGCCGCACGCCGCGCGGTCGCGTCGCGCTCGCGCCCGCGTGGGAGCACCTCGGGCTCGAGGTGCCCTTGCCTGGCGGCACGCTGTTCGACTGACGCGGGCCGTGTCGCGGCGACCTGGCGCAGCACGGGAGGGCGGTCCGCGCACGTCGGGGAACCGACGAGCGCCCGCGCGCGTTGGAGCGGCGGGCCGCGGCGCCTAGACTGCGGCGGACGTCTGACACGAATGCGGGGACACGCGACCTCATGGACTACTCCTTCGTCATCCTTCTGGTGGTGGCCTTCGGCGGGCTGCTCTTCATGTCCAACCGCTCCCGCAAGCAGCAGCGCGAGGCGCAGGACTTCCGCGCCAACCTGGTCATCGGCGACGAGGTCATGACGGGCTCGGGGCTGTTCGGCACGGTCACCGCGATCGAGGACGACGTCATCACGCTCGAGTCGACCCCGGGCACGCGGACCCGCTGGCTGCGCGCCGCGATCGCCCGCAAGGTCGAGCCGCCCGTCGTGGCGGAGGACGTGGACGACGAGCCCGACGACGACGCAGTGGTCGTCGACGACGCCGTCGTCGACGTGCCGGACGACCTGTCCTCCCTGCCGCCCGAGCCGCCGTCGGCCCGCGAGGGCGACCGCGACAGCAAGTGACTCCGGCCCGGGTGACGACGCCCGGGCCCCGACCCCGCCGGGTGCGACCGCGCCCGGTGCGCGCACGAGAGAAGAACTCCGTTGGCACCTCCTCCCCGCCGCCGTGAACGGCCGGTCCGCACGCTCGTCACCCTCGCGGTCGTGGTCGTCGCGCTCTTCGCGACGCTCCTCGCCGGCACGCGCTGGGGCGACGCCGCGCTGACGCCCAACCTCGCGCTCGACCTCGAGGGGGGCACGCAGGTCATCCTCGAGCCCGTGCCCGAGGTCGCGGGTCAGGTGACGTCCGACACGATCAACCAGGCCATCGCGGTCATCCGGCAGCGCGTCGACGCCTCGGGCGTGGCGGAGGCCGAGATCACGAGCCAGGGCGGCGACAAGATCGTGGTCGCGCTTCCGGGCCGTCCGAGCGAGGCCACGCTCGACCTCGTGCGCACGTCGGCGCAGATGGAGTTCCGTCCCGTGCTGGTCGAGGGCTCGCCGACGCCCGCGTCGGCGGGCACGGACCCGTCGGCCGAGCCGACACCCCCGGCCGACGACACGACCGCGGCGCCCGCCGACGGCGCGACGGGCGACCCGGCGGCGCCCGCGGACGACGCGACCGACGCGGCCGCCGACCCGGCCGCGACGCCCGAGCCCGCCGCGACCGACGGGGCCGCGGACGCGGCGCCGTCGGACGAGCCGGGCAAGGCCGCGCCCGACAGCCCGAGCGACGTCGCGTACTACGTGACGCCCGCCGTGCAGGCCGAGTTCGACGCGCTGGACTGCACGCTCCCGGAGAACCGGACGGGTGGTGCGCCCGGCGACCCCGACAAGGCGTTCGTGGCGTGCGAGCAGGAGGGCCTGGCCAAGTACATCCTGGGCCCGGTCGAGATCCCCGGGGCCGACATCAAGAGCGCGACGTCCGGCCTCGGTGTCAGCTCGTCCGGCGTCCAGACCGGCGAGTGGGTCGTGAACCTCGAGTTCACGTCGGCCGGCACGCCGAAGTTCACGGAGGTCACGACCCGGCTCTCGGGGCAGCAGCGCCCGCTCAACCAGTTCGCGGTCGTGCTCGACGCGCTCGTCATCTCGGCGCCGTCGGTCAACGCGGTGATCCCGAACGGCCAGGCCGAGATCTCGGGCACGTTCACGCGGCAGACCGCGGCGAACCTCGCCAACCAGCTGAACTTCGGGTCCCTGCCGGTCAGCTTCGAGGTGCAGAGCGAGCAGCAGATCTCCGCGACGCTCGGGTCCGAGCAGCTCCAGAAGGGCCTGCTGGCCGGCATCTTCGGCCTGCTGCTCGTCGTCGTGTACTCGCTCTTCCAGTACCGCACGCTCGGTCTCGTCACGGTCGCGTCGCTGCTCGTGGCGGCCGTGGTCACCTACGGCGTCATCGCGCTGCTGTCCTGGCTGCAGGGCTACCGGCTCTCGCTCCCCGGCGTGGCGGGCCTCATCGTCGCGATCGGCATCACCGCGGACTCGTTCATCGTGTACTTCGAACGCATCCGCGACGAGCTGCGCGACGGCAGGTCGCTGGGCGCCGCGGTCGACAAGGGCTGGGAGCGCGCGCGCCGCACGATCCTCGCGTCCGACGCGGTCAACTTCACCGCGGCGATCGTGCTCTACCTGCTGGCGGTCGGCGGCGTGCGCGGGTTCGCGTTCACGCTCGGGCTCACGACGATCGTCGACCTCGTCGTCGTGTTCCTGTTCACGCACCCGCTCATGACGCTCCTGGCCCGCACGCGGTTCTTCGCCGACGGCCACCCGGCCTCGGGCCTCGACCCGCGCCGGCTCGGCGTGGACACCGCGCGCTACGTGGGACGCGGCCGGGTCACGACGCCCGGCCAGCGGTCGAAGGGCACGTCCGACGCGCCCACGACCCGCGAGCCCGTCACGGTCGGGGCGGCCGGCATGACGATCGCCGAGCGCCGCGCCGCCGCGCGCGCCGCCGAGGCGAGCGCGACGCCGCCGCAGGACGACCCACCGACGACCGGAACGACCGACGCGCCCGCCGACGGCCGTCCCGAGGGGAGCGACCGCTGATGGCCTCCGGATTCGCCCAGTGGGGCAACGACCTGTACACGGGTCGCCGCTCGTACGACATCGTCGGACGGCGACGCACCTGGTACGTGATCTCCGCCGTCCTCGTGCTGATCTCCGCGGTGCTGCTCGTGCGGCCCGGCCTGAACCCGGGCATCGAGTTCCGCGGCGGGTCGGAGTTCGTGGTGTCGGGCGTCGCGACGACCGACCAGCAGCTCGCGATCGACACGGTCCAGGCGGTCGCGCCGAGCGAGAGCCCGCGCGTCACGACCGTCGGCGGCTCGTCGTTGCGCATCCAGACCGCCGAGCTCACGAACGACGAGGTCGAGCAGGTCAAGAACGGCCTCATGGCCGCGTTCGACGTCACGCAGGACGAGGTGACGAGCGCGTTCGTCGGCCCGTCGTGGGGCAAGGACGTGTCGCAGAAGGCCATCACCGGCCTGATCGCGTTCCTCGTGTTCGTCTCGCTCGTCATGACCGTGTACTTCCGCAACTGGCGCATGGCCGCGGCCGCGCTCATCGCGCTGTTCCACGACCTGCTCATCACGGTCGGGATCTACGCGGCGGTCGGCTGGGAGGTCACGCCCGCCACCGTGATCGGCTTCCTCACCATCCTGGGGTACTCGATCTACGACACGGTCGTCGTGTTCGACAAGGTGCGGGAGAACACCGCCGACACGCTCGACCAGAGCCGCTTCACGTACGCCGAGAAGGCGAACCTCGCGGTCAACCAGACGCTCGTCCGCTCGATCAACACGTCGGTCGTGGCGCTGCTGCCGGTCGGCTCGATCCTCGTGGTCGGCGCGTTCATCCTCGGGGCGGGCACGCTGCGGGACATCGCGCTCGCGCTGTTCGTGGGCATGCTCGTCGGCGCCTACTCCTCGATCTTCCTCGCGACGCCGCTCGAGGTGACGCTGCGCGAGCGCGAGAAGCCCGTGCGCGACCACACGGCGAAGGTCCTCGCGGCCCGCGCGGGTGCGGTGCACGCCGAGGACGGCGACGGCGCTCCGGTCGCCGTCGGCGCCGCGACGCCGCGCGCGACGGCCGCGCTGCGCCCCGGGGGCCACCTCGGGCAGTCCTCGCAGCCCAAGCGGAAGAAGCGATGAGCGCCGTGGTCGAGGGGACGGACGCCCGGGCCGCGCTGGCACGACGCGTCGACGCGCTCATGCGCACGGTGCCGGACTTCCCGGAGCCGGGCATCCAGTTCCGCGACATCATGCCGCTGCTGGCGGACGCCGACGCGTTCGCCGCGGTCGTCGACGCGTTCGCGGCCGCGGTGCCGGAGCCGGTCGACCTCGTCGCCGGCATGGAGGCGCGCGGCTTCCTGCTCGCCGCGCCGGTCGCGACCGCGCTGGGCGCGGGCGTCGTGCCGGTGCGCAAGGCCGGCAAGCTGCCCGGACCCGTCGCGTCGCAGTCGTACGC
>NZ_BCRB01000016.1 GCF_001552375.1 Cellulomonas iranensis NBRC 101100 = JCM 18110
CCCGCGCGGCCGCCGCCGCGGACGCCGCGGCACGCGTCCGCACGGCCGCGGACGCGCTCGACACGGCCGTCGCCGCGGCCGCGCCCGTCACCCGCATGGCCAACCTCGCGGCCGGCACCGGCAGCGACAACGCGCACGCCCTCTCGCTCGCGACGTACGTGCTCGGACGCCGGTTCGAGGACGTCGTCGCCGCCGCGAACGACCGGCTCGCCGTGATGTCCGACGGCCGCTACGAGCTCGTGCGCTCCGACGAGAAGGAGGACGTGCGCACCCGCACGACCGGCCTGTCGATGCGGGTCGTCGACCACCGCACCGAGCGTGCGCGCGACCCGCGCACGCTGTCCGGCGGCGAGACGTTCTACGTGTCGCTGTGCCTCGCTCTCGGCATGGCCGACGTCGTCACCGCCGAGGCCGGCGGCGTCGAGCTCGGCACGCTGTTCGTGGACGAGGGGTTCGGTGCGCTCGACCCGCACGTGCTCGACCAGGTGCTCGCCGAGCTCGGCCGGCTGCGCAGCGGCGGTCGCGTCGTCGGCGTCGTCTCGCACGTCGAAGCGCTCAAGCAGGCCGTCGCCGACCGCATCGAGATCCGCCCCACCCCCGAGGGACCGAGCACGCTGCGCGTCCTGGCGGGCTGACGGCGCCCGTCCGACGGCGCCGGGCCCTGCTGCACCACGTCCGGCCGCACCACGTCCTGCCGAGCCTCGTGGAGCCTCACCACGTCCGGCCTCACCACGTCCAGCCCCGCGCGGCGAGCTCGACCTCCTCACGGAACCGCTCCTGCGCGTCGCCCAGGGCCGCCGGCCGGACCTCGACGCCCGCGAGCCCGCACGCCTCCGCCAGGAGCGCGTCGTACGCGAGCCGCGACGCGATGATCCGCTCGGCGCGGGCGTACGCGTGCACGTCGACCTCGAGCCGGCGCACGTGGTCCGCGACCGCGCCGAGCCGCTGCTGCACGCGCAGCGTCCGGAACGGGTCGTACGGCTCGGGCTCCGGGTGCCGCAGCCTGGCGGCCACCACCTCGAGCCGCGCCGCCAGCCACGTGCGCCAGCGCGGCGGCTCGTCCGGCGACGGGAACAGCGACCAGACGCCGAGCAGCACGACGCTCGGTGCCACCGAGACCACCAGAAGCAGGAACCAGGTCATCGCGCGTCCTTGGTCGAAGCCCTGCCACGAGCCTAGGCAGCCGCTGTGACGTGCGCCACAGGATCGGGCGTGGTCCCGGTGCGCGGGCCGCTCGTGCACGCGCACCACGGGACCTCCCGGGCTCGGGCGCCTACCGTGTGGGGCCGGGGCACCGGCCCGGACGGGCCGGGCACGACGAGGACGGGGAGCCGATGGGAGCCAGAGGGGTCGTCGCGGGGGTCGTCGCGCTCGGACTCGTAGGGGTCGGCGCGTACGTCGGTGACCGGTTCGCGCGGGACGCCGCGCAGGAGCGCGCCGCGCAGGTCGTCACGCAGCAGCTCCAGGTCGACGGCGAGCCCGACGTGCGGATCGACGGGTTCCCGTTCCTCACGCAGCTCCTGGCACGCTCGCTCGACGACGTCGGCGCCACCGCCGCGGGCGTGGTGTTCGAGGGCGTGCGCGCGACCGACGTCGTCCTCGACGCGACGGACGTGTCGCTCGAGTCGCCCTACCGGGTCGGGCACGCGCGGCTGCAGGCGACGCTGCCCCCCGAGTCGATCGAGCGGGCCGTCGCCGACCGCGCGAACCTCGTCGTCGACGTCACGGTCGACGGCGACGTGCTGCGCGCGTCCGGCCAGGTGCTGGGCGCCCCGCTGACGGCCGGCCTCGTGCCGCGCGTCGAGGACGGGCGCCTGCTCGTCGACCTGCGCGACGTCACGCTCGGGGTCGGTGCGCTCCAGGTGGACCGCCTGCCCGACGCGATCGCCGACCGGCTCACCGGGCTCGAGGTCCCGCTCGGCGGTCTGCCCGAGGGCGTGGTGCTCGAGAGCGTCGCGGTCGTGCGCGACGGCGTCCGGTTCGTCGCCGGCGGCACCGACGTCGTGCTGGAGCAGTCCCCGTGACGACCGCGCGGCTCGGGGCCGCCCCCGACGTCTCGGGCGTCGCCGACCTGTGGCAGCGCGTGACGACCGCGCAGCCCGCGCCCGACCGCACGACGGTGCTCGTCGTCGGCGCCGCGGTGCTGGTCGCGCTGCTCGTGCCCGGCCTGTGGCACCTGCTGCGCCACGGCCTGACGATCGTCCACGAGGCCGCGCACGCCGCGGTCGCGGTGCTGGTGGGCCGGCGGCTGTCGGGCATCCGCGTGCACTCCGACACGTCGGGGCTCACGGTGTCGCGCGGCAAGCCGCGCGGGCCGGGCATGGTGGCGACCGTGGCCGCCGGCTACCCCGGGCCCGCGCTGCTGGGCGTCGCGGCGGCGTGGCTGCTGTCCCGCGGGTACGCGCTGGGCGTGCTGTGGCTGCTGCTGGTCGTCGTGGTCCTCGTGCTGCTGCAGATCCGCAACTGGTACGGGCTGTGGGCCGTGCTCGTCAGCGGGGCGGTGCTCGTCGGCGTCACCGGGTGGGCCCCGGCGGGCGCGCAGACGGTCGTCGCCGCGGGGATCACGTGGTTCCTGCTGCTCGGCGCGCCGCGGGCCGTGCTCGAGATGCAGACCCAGCGCGCCCGCCTCGCGCGGCGCGGCGGGCGCGACACCTCGGACGCGGGTCTGCTGGCGGGGCTCACGCACCTGCCGGCGGTCGTGTGGGTCGCGATCCTGCTGCTGGTGTGCCTCACCGCGCTCGTCGCGGGGGGAGCGTGGCTGCTCGCGGCGTGGCCGGGCGCCTGACCTGCGGCGTCACCCGTCGGTGGGACATGGGTGCGCGTCGGTGTGCACGGGGCGACATCGGCCCGACGTCCCACCGGACGTGCGTCCAGGTCTGCCAGAGTGATGCGGTGAGCACAACACCGGACGATGAGGCCCGCCCGGCGCGCAACGAGTCGCTCTCGCTGCGACGTGCGCTCGCCCTGCTCGACGTGTGCGCGCAGGACTCCGACCCCGCGGGTCTCACGGCCGCCGAGATCGGCCGCCGGCTCGACGTCCACAAGTCCACGGTCCTGCGCCTCGCGGCGCCGCTGCTCGAGGCCGAGCTGCTGCGACGCGACGCGAGCACCAGCCGGTTCCGCCTCGGGCCGGGCGCGCTGCGCCTGGGCCACGCGTACCTCGCGAGCCTCGACGTCGAGACCGTCGCGGCCGGCCCGCTCGACGACCTCGCGCGCACGAGCGGCTGCACGTCGATCCTGTCCGTGCCGGACGGGCTGCAGGTCCGGGTCGCCGGTCGGCGCCCCGCGCCGGGGGCCGCCGGGCGTGCGGCGGGCCGCGTGCCCGCGAGCGTGCCCATGCACTGCTCCGCGAGCGGCAAGGCGATCCTGTCGTTCGCGGCGCCGTCGCTGGTCGACCGTGCGGTCGCGGCCGGGTTGCAGGCGGCGACGCCGCGGTCGATCACCGACCCGGGCGAGCTGCGCGCCGAGCTGATGCGCACGCGGCGGCGCGGCTTCGCGGTCGACGACCGCGAGCTCGACCCCGACCTGCGGGCGGTCGCTGCGCCCGTGCTCGACCACACGGGGGACGTGGTCGGTGCGCTCTCGGTCGTCGCACCCGCCGCGCGGATGCCGGCGGCGGTCGTGCAGGAGCACGCCCGCGCGGTCGTGCACGCGGCCCGGACCGTCACGCGGCACCTCGGCGGCGTCGCGGGGCCGGGCGTCGACGTGCACGCGCGCCGCGGCGCCTGACGGCGACGTCTCCGGACCCGTCGGCCCCGACCGCGGACCCGCTGCCCGGTCCGGGACCGGAGCGGCGCACGGGTGCGCCCGCGGCGCCGGGGCGTCTCAGTCCGTCGAGGTCGGCAGCGTGAGGATCTCCACGCCGTCCTCCGTGACGGCGACGGTGTGCTCGGTGTGGGCCGTGAGGCACCCCGTCGCGCTGCGCAGGGTCCAGCCGTCGGCGTCGGTGACGAGCTCGTCGGTGTCGGCCATGACCCACGGCTCGAGCGCGAGCAGCAGCCCGGGTCTCAGCGTGTAGCCGCGCCCGGGCCGGCCGGTGTTGGGGACGTGCGGGTCCTGGTGCATGGTCGAGCCGATGCCGTGCCCGCCGAACTCGGTGTTGACCGGGAACCCGGCGCCGGTGAGGACGGTGCCGATCGCGTGCGACAGGTCGCCGATGCGGGCGCCGGGCCGGACCTCCGCGATCGCCGCCGCGAGCGCGGTGCGGGTCGCCTCGATGAGCACGTCGGCCTGCGGCGACGGCCGCTCGCCGACGACGAAGCTGATCGCGGCGTCGGCCGCGACGCCGTCCTTGAGGACCGCGAGGTCGAGCGTGAGCAGGTCGCCGTCGGCGAGCACGCGGTCGTGCGGGAGGCCGTGCAGCACGGCGTCGTCGACCGACGTGCACACGTAGTGGCCGAACGGCCCGCGGCCGAACGACGGCGCGTAGTCGACGTAGCAGGACTGCGCACCGGACTCGCGGATCAGCTGGGCGGTCCACGCGTCGATCTCGAGCAGGTTGGTCCCGGCCCGGGTGCGGCGCCGCAGCTCGGCGAGGATGTCGCCGACGAGGCGCCCGGTCACGCGTGCGCGTGCCAGCTCGGACGGGGACAGGATCTCGATCATGCGGGGGGTCCTTCGCGGGAGGTGCGGGGTGGGGCGGGGGTCCGGGAGGCCGGCGCGCTCGGATAACAATACCGGGAAGACAGTACCGGTACTATCATCGCCCCATGGTCCGCCTGCCGCTCACGCCCGCCGAGGTCGAGCGCGGGAAGCGCCTCGGCGCCCTTCTGCGCGACGCCCGCGGGCCCCGCACGATCCTCGACACCGCGCTCGACGCGGGCGTGTCCCCCGAGACGCTGCGCAAGATCGAGTCCGGCCGCGTCGCGACGCCGTCGTTCCCCACGATCGCCGCGCTCGCCGCCGTGCTCGGGCTCTCGCTCGACGAGCTGTGGGCGCGGATCGCCGAGCCCGGGGTCGACGCGGCGCCGCGCGGCGCGCGGCAGCGGCTGGCGTCCTGACCCACCCGGATCCCCGCCTGCCCCGGGCGGCCCGGTGGCGGGAGAGCGGAGCGCGCGCCCTCAGTCCGCGACCACGCACCGCCCCAGCTCGCGGTCGAGGGCGTCGCGCTCGGCGCGCGTGACCCACAGCCCGTAGGCGGCCTTCACGTCCACCTGGCGCAGCGCGTACACGCACCGGTAGCCCGAGTTCGGCGGCAGCCACGTCGCCGCGTCGCCCGCACCCTTGCGCTGGTTGGTCGGGCCGTCGACGGCCTGCAGGTTGGCGGGGTCGTTCGCGAACGCGCGGCGCTGCTCGGCCGTCCAGCCCTGCGCGCCCTTCTGCCACGCGTCCGACAGCGCCACGACGTGGTCGATCTGCACCTGCGACGACCGCTCGCCGCGCTCGAACGCGATCGTCGTGCCCGTGTACGGGTCGTCGAGCGTGCCCGTCAGCACGACGCACCCGCGCGTCGCGGGGTCGGTCGTCACGTCGACCAGGTCCCGCGCGAGGACGTCGTTGCGCGTGTCGCAGCCGTTGCGGTCGACGTCCGCCCACGCCTGCCCGAACTCCTCCCGGGCGTAGCCCGTGCGCGGTGCGCGCCCCTTGACCGCGAGCCCGTCGAGCGCGGCGTGCCCGGCCGCGAGGTCGGCCGCCGTCACCGGGTAGCGGGCCGCCGCGCGCGCGTCGAGCCAGACCGGTCCGCCCAGCCCCGCACCGAGGGCCACGAGCAGCAGCAGCGTCCAGGGCCACGCGCGCCGGCGGCGACGGCCCCCGGACCGGGGCGCGGGACGGGGCGAGGCGGCGCGGACGAGGGCGTCGAGCGAGGTCACGGGCGCACACCCTGCCGGACGGGTCCGACAGCGCGCGCGCCGACGCGCGCGGGCGGCGACGTGGCACGCACCACGACCGCCTGGGGGTGGGTCGCCTCCGCCCGGGGCGGGTCACGCCCGCGTGCCCGCGGACACGGCGGCGCCCGGTCGCCCCGCTCGCGTCGCCCGCGTGCCGGGGGCGCGGTCAGTCCTCGACGTCCTCCGGCAGCGCCTCGTGCCCCGGGCGGCCGTGCGTCCGCTCGCGCTCCTTGAGCTGCGCCTCGTACACGTGCCGCCGCCCCGCCGTGAGCTCGTCACGGACGAGCCGCTCGGCGTCGGCGAACGCGCGGTGGTAGCCGTCGTCGAACTCCTCGACCACCTGGAACGTCCACCGGCCCGGGAGCACGTCGCGGCCCACCACGTCGGCCCGCACGCGGTCCGCGAGCTCGCCGTGCCCGGCCTCCTCGAGCCGGTCCAGCGCCTCCTGCAGCTCCATGTCCGCGCGCCCGACCAGCCGGTGGAACGCGTAGAGCATGCCGCGTGCGTGCTCCACCACCTCGAACGCGGCGGTCACGCCGCCGACGGCCTCGACCGTCGCGTCGTCCACCCCCGGGGGCGGCAGGTGCCGGTCGTCGGGCCCGTCGTCGCGCGTGCGCTCAGCCATGGCACCCACCCTGCGGCCGCCGCGCGCCGACCGCACGCCCGGCGCCCTCCACCGCCCGGGCAGGTGGGCGCGACGACGCCCGACGCCGGACGCGGGTGCCGGGACGTACGTCCGGTGGACCGTGGGGCGCTCGCGCGTCATGCTCACCCGGTGACGCGCACGACACCCGAGGGGGAGCGATGACGGCAGCACAGGACGCGCCGGGGGGCCGGGGTCCCCGCGGCATCCTGCGGCGCAGGTCCGTCGAGGACGCGCTCGCGGCGGTCGACGACCCGTCGCGGCAGCTGCGCCGCACCCTCACGGCGTGGGACCTCGCCGTGCTCGGCGTCGCCGTCGCCGTCGGCGCGGGCATCTTCTCGGTCGGTGCGACGGCCGCCGCGCGGCACGCCGGGCCGTCGGTCATCGTCTCGTTCCTCATCGCGTCCGTCGTCTGCGGGCTCGCGATCATGTGCTACGCCGAGTTCGCGTCGACCATGCCGGTCGCGGGGTCGGCGTACACGTACTCGTACACGACCATGGGCGAGTTCGTCGCGTGGATCATCGGCTGGGACCTGATCCTCGAGATGCTGCTGGCCTCGGCCGTCATCGCGAAGTTCTGGGGCGTGTACCTGTCGGACGCGTTCGGGCTGTTCGGCGTCGACGTGCCGACGGTCGTCAGCCTCGGCGGCGTCGAGGTCGCGTGGGGCCCCATGCTGATCGTCGCCGTGTTCACGGCCCTGCTCGCGGTCGGCACGCGCCTGTCGACGCGCGTGAACAGCGTGTTCACGATCATCAAGGTCGGCATCACGCTGTTCGTCATCATCGCCGGGTTCTTCTACGTCAAGGCCGAGAACTGGACGCCGTTCGTGCCGCCCGCCGAGCCGGCGCCCGCCGGCACGAGCGGGCTGCACCAGCCGCTCACCGGCTTCCTGCTGGGCTTCGAGCCCACGACGTACGGCGTCATGGGCATCCTGTCCGGCGCCGCGCTGGTGTTCTTCGCGTTCATCGGGTTCGACGTCGTCGCCACCACCGCGGAGGAGACCAAGGACCCGCAGCGGGCCGTGCCCAAGGGGATCCTCGGCGGGCTCGCGCTCGTCACCGTGCTGTACGTGCTGGTGACGGTCGTCGTCACCGGGATGGTGAGCTACCGCGACCTCGCGGCGTCCGACTCGCCGTCCCTCACCACCGCGTTCGTGCTGGTCGGGGCCGACTGGGCGGGCAAGGTGATCTCGGTCGGCATCCTCGTGGGCCTGACGAGCGTGCTCATGGTGCTGCTGCTGGGGCTCACGCGCGTCGTGTTCGCGATGAGCCGCGACGGCCTGCTGCCGCGGGCCGTGTCCCGCACGTCGCCGCGGTTCGGCACGCCGATGTGGCTGCAGATCGGCGCCGGGGTCGTCGTCGCGCTCATCGCCGGGCTGTCGGAGGTCGAGCTGCTCGAGGAGATGATCAACATCGGCACGCTGTCCGCATTCGTGCTGGTCAGCTTCGGCGTCCCGCTGCTGCGGCGCTCGCGGCCCGACCTGCCGCGCGGCTTCCGCGTGCCGTGGTCGCCCGTGCTGCCGGTGCTCGCGGGCGTCGCGTGCCTGTGGCTCATGCTCAACCTCACGACGCTCACGTGGCTGCGGTTCCTCGTGTGGGTCGCGGTCGGGGCGGTCGTCTACGCGACGTTCTCGTACCGGAACTCGATGCTCGGACGCGGCCGGCCCGTCGCGCTGACGGAGTCCGAGCTCGAGGGCGGTGCGCACGGCTGAGCCGTCGGCGTGCCCCTGACCTGCGGGTGACCGCACCGCGGGTTCACCCGGACGCGCGTCCGGTTGGGCCCGGGGGCCCGGTCGGCGCGGTGGCACCTGCGGCATACTGGCGCGCAAGCCACCGAAGGGACCCCCTCACGTGACCGTCTTCCTCGTCGTCGGGGGCCTCGGCCTCGTCGTCCTGCTCGCGTCGCTCGTCTTCGGCGACGTGTTCGAGTCGATCGGCGTCGGCGAGGGCGGGTTCTCCGGCATCGCCGCCGGCGTGGGCTCGGTGGTCTTCGGCGCGAGCGGCGTCATCGTGCTCAACTCCCACCTCGCGACCGTGTGGGCGTACGTCATCGGCGTGGGCTTCGCGATCGTCGCGGGCGCGGTCGCGCAGCTCCTCATCAAGCGGCTCTCCGACACCGAGGACGCACCCCCGCCGCCGCTCGACGGCGCGTACGGCATGACGACCGCGACGACCGGCCCCGGCGGCGGCGAGGTCCGCCTCGAGGGCGTGCGCGACCTCGAGGCGCGCCTGGCGTGGTCGCACGAGGACATCCCCGCGGGCACGCGCGTCGTGGTCGTCGGCGTCTCCGGCTCGCGCGTGCAGGTCGTCCGCGCGAGCTGACGCGCCGACCCCGCCCCACCCCCGCTCCACCCCGCCGCCGCGTGCGGCGGCCGCACCACCCGAGCAGGACCGAGAGGAAGGAGCCCGGCCCGGCCGGGACCCACCATGTTCGACTTCACGCAGGGCAGCGGCTCGACCGTGCTGGCCGTCGGCGCCCTCATCGTCGCGTTCGTCGCGGTGATCGCCCTCATCACCAAGCGCATCCGCCGGGTGCCCCCGAACGAGGCCCTCATCATCGTCGGGCGCGGCGCCGGCCGGAACGCGTCGGCCGACGCGGGCCAGCGCGTGGTCGTCGGCGGGCGCGTCTTCGTGTGGCCCGTGCTGCAGCAGGGCTTCCCGATCTCGCTCGAGCAGCGGCAGATCGGCATCACCGTCGAGGGCGTCGACAAGAACCGCATCAAGCTCGCCATCAAGGCGTCCATCAACTTCAAGGTCCGGGGCGACGAGGAGGGCGTGCGGCGCGCCGCGCAGCGCTTCCTGTCGCAGCAGGCCACGCTCACCGACGTCATCAAGGAGTCCCTCGAGGGCTCGCTGCGCTCGATCATCGGCGACATGACGATCGAGCAGATCATCAGCGACCGGAAGTCGCTGCAGGACGCGGTGGTCAACTCGACCAAGACCGACCTGGCAGAGCAGGGTCTGCAGGTCGACCTGCTCAACATCTCCGACATCTCGACGCCCGGCTCCGACTACCTCGCGAACCTCGGCCGTGCCGAGGCCGCACGCGCCCGCCAGGTCGCCGAGGTCAAGGAGGCCGAGGCGCAGCAGGTCTCCGAGTTCGCGAAGATCCAGGCCATGGAGTCGATCGCCGAGCGGCAGCGCGACCTCGCGCTCAAGCAGGCCGGCATCAAGGCCGAGACCGACAAGGCGAACGCCGAGGCCAACGCGGCGGGACAGCTCGCGCGCGCCGAGCAGGACCGCCTGGTCGCGACGCAGGAGCGCGAGGCCCTCGCCGAGAAGGCGAAGGTCACCGAGGAGCAGCTCGACATCGACGTCCGCAAGCCCGCTGAGGCGTCCGCGTACGCCGCGGTGCAGCAGGCCAACGCCGAGCGTGACGCCGCCAACGCGGCCGCCGAGGCCGAGGCGTTCCGCCGCATGAAGGTCGCCGAGGCCAACAAGATCGCGACCGTGCAGGACGCCGAGGCCGCGGCCGAGGCGACGATCCGCGCCGGCAACGCCGAGCGCGACCGTCAGCTCGCGGAGGCCAAGGCGCTCGAGGCGCTGGGTCTGGCCCGTGCCGCGGCCGCCAAGGCCGAGGGTCTCGCGCAGGCCGAGGCCACGCGCGCGCAGGCCGAGGCGCTGCGAGAGCAGGGCGAGGCGGTCCTCGCGCAGCAGGTCATCGCGCTGCTGCCCGAGATCGTCCGCGCCGCGGCCGAGCCCATCAGCGGCATCGACCAGCTCACGGTCGTCTCGACCGACGGCGCGTCGGCCGTGACGAAGACGGTCGGGCAGGTGCTGGGCGAGGGCCAGGAGGTCATCAAGTCCCTCACGGGCCTCGACCTCAACACGCTCGTCGCGAGCATCGCCGGCAAGGCTGTCGCCGGGTCGTCGACGGGTGCGAACCACACCGCCTGACGGCCGCCGCACGGCACGAGGCCCCGGCCCGGAGCGATCCGGTGACCGGGGCCTCGTCGTGCGCGGGCTCGCCCGAGGCTCAGGCGGGCGTGAGCACGACGACCGGGATCTGCCGGTCGGTGCGCGTCGTGTAGGTGTCGTAGTCCGGCCACACGGCGGTCGCGCGCGCCCACCAGGTGTCGCGCTCGGCGCCCGTGACCTCGCGGGCCACGTAGTCGCGGCGCACGGGGCCGTCCTGCAGCTCGACCAGCGGGTGCGCGAGCAGGTTGCGGTACCAGACGGGATGCGTGGGCGCGCCGCCCATCGACGCGACGACCGCATACTCGCCGTCGTGCTCGACGCGCATGAGCGGCGTCTTGCGGATCTTGCCGCTCGTCGCCCCGAGGGTCCACAGCACGACGACGGGCCGGCCGTTCAGCGTCGTGCCGCGCGTGCCGCCCGAGCTCTCGATCAGCTCGACCTGCTCGCGTGCGAACTGCGACGTGCTGGGGGCGTACTCACCGCTCAGAGGCATGCCCGGCACAACCTCCTCCCCGCGTCGTGCATTCCCCTCCGCCCGCCACCGGGTGCACGCGGGTGCAGCCGGACGTCCCGGGGCCGGCGTGAGAGCAGTGTCGCGTGACTTCGCGCTACAGTGATCGGTATACCAAGCAGCAGAGGCTCTAAGGAGTGCTCTGTCGAGCATCAGGAGTGACGCATGAAGGTGCAGTCGTCCCGGACGCGTCGAGACCTGCGCACGCTCGGGAGCCACCTCGCCGCAGCGCGCAAGGTGCACGGCCTGACGCAGCAGGAGCTCGCCGAGCGCGCCGGTGTGACCCGCGCGACCGTCGGCAACCTCGAGCGTGGAGAGGGCGGCACGCGGATCGAGGCGCTGCTCGCCGTGGCACGTGTGCTGGGCTCGAACGAGCAGCTGGTGGCGGCGCTCGACCCGCTGAGCACGGAGTTCGGTCGACTGAACGCCGCACGGACCGGGCTGCGGAGGGTACGCGCGTGACCCGCGACGTCCGGGTGCACGTCGCCCTGCCGGGCGAGGAGGTGCCTGCCGGGGAGCTGGCGTTCGAGACGAACGCCGGAGGTGCGCTGATCTCGACGACCTTCCGGTACACGGAGGCGTGGCTGCGGCACCCGGCGTGCTACGCCCTGTGTCCCGAGCTGCCGCTGGTGACCGGGTCGCGCCGCAGCACCGGACCGCGTCTTCTCCCAGGTGCGATCTCGGACACCGGTCCCGACCGGTGGGGCCGCACCCTGCTGTTCGACGCTGCGCGACGTGCGGCGAGGGCGGGCGGCGCCGCGATGCCGTCGTTCACCGACGCCGACTACGTCGTCCTCGCCGACGACCGCACGCGGCTCGGCAACCTGCGGTACGTCGACCCGGCCACCGGGGCCCACCTCGCACCGCCGGAGGACGACCTGCCGACTCTGGTGGACCTTCCGGACCTCGTCGCGGCCGCCCGTGCGGCCACGGCGCACGAGCCGGTGGACGACGCCGCGCTCCGGCTGCTCGTCGCCGGTGGGACGACCCTGGGCGGTGCGCGTCCCAAGACGAGCGTCCGGACGCCCCAGGGTGGGCTGGCGCTCGCGAAGCTGCCCGCGGCCGACGACCGGTGGGACGTCCAGGCATGGGAGGCCGTGGTGCTGCAGCTGGCACGTGACGCCGGCATCACCGTTCCCGGGTTCGCGCTGCACCGCGTGGGGCCCGAGGCGTCCGTCCTCGTCCTCGACCGCTTCGACCGAGCGGCCACCGGGCGCGTCGGCTATCTGTCGGCCCACTCGCTGCTCGAGCAGAGACCCGACGAGGTGGTCTCCTACGTCGACCTCGTCGAGGCGATGGGCGACGTCGCCCAGGACGCGCCGGCGCAACGGGCCGAGCTCGCGCGCCGGGTCGCGTTCGTGCTCGCCGTCAACGACGTGGACGACCACATGAGGAACCACGGCCTGCTGCGGGGGACGCGGGGATGGCGGCTGGCGCCGATGTTCGACGTCAACCCGTGGCCCCGGGAGTGGCCGGAGCAGTCCACGCCTGTCGCGGCGGGTGGCTCACGGACCCGGCGGGACGTCACCGAGCTGGTGGACAGCGCGGGAGCGTTCGGACTGACGTCCGACGTCGTGCGGGGCATCGTGCACGAGGTCGACGAGGTGGTGCGCGCGTGGCCCCGCGTCGCCACGAGCTACGGGATCGAGGACCCGGAGGGCGGTGTCGTCGCCACGGCGTTCCGCGTGACGGCGCCCTGACCGTGGCGCGGGTGCGTCGCGCGACGGCGCAGCACCCGGGTCGTCACGACGCCGCGGCGGGGACCGAACAGGTGGACCAGCGCGAACACGACGCCCTGCGCGAGGACGATCGTCGGGCCCGACGCGGTGTCGGCGTAGTAGCTCGCGTACAGCCCGACGACGCCGCACGCGGCCGCCATGACGGGTGCGATCACGAGCATGCGCGCGAACCGGTCGGTCAGCAGGTACGCGGTCGCACCGGGGATGACGAGCAGCGCGACGACGAGCACGACGCCGACGGCCTGCAGCGCGACCACGGCGGTGAGCGCGAGCAGCCCCAGGAGCAGGGCGCCGGTGCGCCGCGGGTGCAGGCCGATCGCGTGCGCGTGGGTCGGGTCGAACGCGTAGAGCGTGAGGTCGCGCCGCTTGAGCAGCAGCAGCGTGAGCACGACCGCGCCGAGCGCGGCGACCTGCACGAGGTCGGCGCGCGAGACGCCGAGCAGGTTGCCGAACACGATGTGGTTGAGGTCGGTCTGGCTGGGGGTCACCGAGACCAGCACGAGGCCGAGCGCGAACAGCGACGTGAAGACGATGCCGATCGCGGCGTCCTCCTTGACGCGGCTGGTGTCGCGCACGAACCCGATGAGCACGACCGCGACGACGCCGAACACCACCGCCCCGGCGGCGAACGGGGCACCGACGACGTACGCGAGCACGACGCCCGGCAGCACCGAGTGCGACACCGCGTCGCCCATGAGCGACCACCCGACGAGCACGAGCCAGCACGACAGCACCGCGCACACCACGGACGCGACGAGCACGGTGACCAGCGCGCGGACCATGAAGTCGTACGTCAGCGGCTGCGTGAGCAGGTCGATCACGGTCACCGCGCACCTCCGAGCGGGTCGAGCCCGAACGCGCGGGCGAGGTTCTCGGGGCGCAGCACGTCCTGCGGGGTCCCGTGCACGAGGACGTGCCGGTGCAGCAGCACGGCCTCGTCGGCGAGCGCGGGCAGCGCCGCGAGGTCGTGGGTCGAGACCAGGACGGCGGCGCCGTCGGCGGCGAGCTCGCGCAGCAGGCGCGTGATCATGGCCTCGGACGCCTTGTCGACGCCCGCGAACGGCTCGTCGAGCAGCAGCACGGTCGCACCCTGGGCGATGCCGCGCGCGACGAACGCGCGCTTGCGCTGCCCGCCCGACAGCCGACCGATCTGCCGGTCGGCGAGGTCGGCGAGGCCCACGCGCGCGAGCGCGTCGTCGACGGCTGCGTGGTCCGCGCGGCGGGGGCGCCGCGTGAACCCGAGGTGCCCGTACCGGCCGGTCATGACGACGTCGCGCACCGCGAGCGGGAACGACCAGTCGACGTCCTCGCTCTGCGGCACGTACCCGACGGCGCCGCGGCGGCGGGCGTCGGCGGGGTCGCCGCCGTCGACGCGTACCGTCCCCGCGTCGGGCCGGACCACGCCCATGACGGACTTGAAGAGCGTCGACTTGCCCGACCCGTTGACGCCGACGAGGCCGCACACCCGCCCGTGCGCGAGCGCGAGGTGGACGCCGTCGAGCGCGGTGACGTCGCCGTAGCGCACGTGCAGGCCGCGGACGTCCAGGGCGGGCGTCGTCGCGTCGGCGCGTGCGGCCGCGGCGGGGCCGGTCACGACGCACGCCCCGTCAGGCCGTCGACGATCGTGCGCACGTCGTGCCGCAGCAGGTCGAGGTAGGTCGGCACGGGGCCGTCGGGCTCGGACAGCGAGTCGACGTAGAGCGTGCCGCCGAACGTCGCGTCGCTCGCGTCGACGACCTGCCGCATCGCGGTGTCCGAGACCGTGGACTCGCAGAACACGGCGGGCACGTCGCGCTCGCGGACCACGTCGATGACGGCGGCGACCTGGCGGGGCGTGGACTGCCGCTCGGCGTTGACGGCCCACAGGTAGTGCTCGTCGAGGCCGGCGTCGTGCGCGAGGTAGGTGAACGCGCCCTCGCAGGTCACGAGCACGCGCTGCCGCTCGGGCAGGGTCGCGACGGCGGCGACGAGCTCGTCGTGCACGGCCTGCAGCTCGCCGGAGTACGCCGCGGCGTTCGCGCGGTAGTCGGCGGCGTGCGCGGGGTCGAGGTCGGCGAACGCGTCGGCGACGTTCGCGACGTACACCTGCGTGCGCAGCGGGCTCATCCACGCGTGCGGGTTGGGGCGTCCCGCGTAGGCGTCCTCGGTGACGTCGAGGACGTCGACGCCGTCGGAGACGACGACGTGCGGCACGTCGACGCCGTCGAGGAACTGCGCGAACCACGCCTCGAGGCCCAGCCCGTTGTCGAGCACGAGGTCGGCGTCGCGCGCGCGGGCGACGTCGCCGGGGGTGGGGTCGTAGCCGTGGATCTCGGCGCCGACGCGCGTGATCGACTCGACGCGCAGGTGGTCGCCGGCGACGTTGCGCGCGATGTCGGCGAGCACGGTGAACGTCGTGAGGACGACGGGGCGGTCGTCGTCCGGGTCGTCGCCGGGGGTGGTGCCCGCGGCGCCCGGCGAGCACGCCGCGAGCAGCGCGACGGCGAGCGCGAGGGCGGCGAGGGCGCGGGGGCGGGACATGTCGGCGAGGCTAGTTTCGGGTGATCGAACTTGCAATCGGCGAAGCCCGAAATGATCGCCGGCGCGCCTAGGGTGGGACGCGTGAGCACGCACGAGTACGCCATGACCGGGTTCCGGGTGCGCGAGCACCGCGTCGAGGTCCCCGTCGACCACGCAGACCCGCACCGGTTCGGCGCGCTCGAGGTGTTCGCGCGCGAGGTCGTCGACCCCGCGCGGGACGCCGAGGACCTGCCGCTGCTGCTGTTCCTGCAGGGCGGCCCCGGCGGCATGGCCCCGCGCCCCACGCCCGGCGGCTGGCTCGCGGCCGCGCTGCGCACGCACCGCGTCGTGCTGCTCGACCAGCGCGGCACGGGCCGGTCGACCCGTGTCGACGCCGCCGACGTCGCGGCGTTCGACGACCCGCGCACCGCCGCCGACTACCTCGCGTGCTTCCGCGCCGACGCGATCGTCGAGGACGCCGAGCACCTGCGCCGCACGGTCTTCGGCGGTCGTCGCTGGACGACCCTCGGCCAGTCGTACGGCGGCTTCTGCA
This sequence comes from Cellulomonas iranensis NBRC 101100 = JCM 18110, assembly GCF_001552375.1. Classification (GTDB taxonomy): domain Bacteria; phylum Actinomycetota; class Actinomycetes; order Actinomycetales; family Cellulomonadaceae; genus Cellulomonas; species Cellulomonas iranensis. Next base: position 15,692 of record NZ_BCRB01000016.1, read on the forward strand.
CCCTCACGTACCTGTCGCGGCACCCCGGCGCGCTCGACGCGTGCTGGGTGACCGGTGGCCTGCCGCCCGTCGGCGCGACCGCGGCGGACGTCTACGCCGCGACCTACCCGCGTCAGCTCGCGCGCAACGCCGCGCTGCACCGCGCGTTCCCGGGCGACGTCGAGCTGCTGGGACGGCTCGCGGACCGGGTCGCGGCGGGCGACGTGCACCTGCCGACGGGCGACGTGCTCACGGTCGAGCGGCTGCAGACCCTCGGCATGCCGCTCGGCATGAGCACGGGCGTCGACGACCTGCACTGGCTGCTCGACACCGCGCTCGACCGCCGCGGCGAGCCCGCGCCCGGGTTCCTCGCGCAGGTCGCCGCCCGCACGGGCTTCGACACCAACCCGCTGTACCTCGTGCTGCAGGAGGTCATCTACCACTGCGGCGAGCGTGAGCCCGGGTGGGCCGCGGCCGCCGAGCACGCGCGCCACGCGGCGTTCGCCGCCGGTGCGCGGCCGCTGCAGCTCACGGGCGAGGCCGCCTTCCCGTGGATGTTCGAGCAGGTCGCGGCGCTGCGGCCGTTCCGCGCGGCGGCCGAGGAGCTCGCGGCCCGCACGTCGTGGCCCGACCTCTACGACACCGACCGGCTCGCGGCCAACGAGGTCCCCGTCGCGGCCGTCCAGTACTACGACGACCCGTACGTCGACCTCGACCTGGCCCTCGCGACCGCGTCCGGGCTCGGGAGCAGCCAGGTGTGGGTCACCAACGAGCACCTGCACGACGGCCTGCGCGTCGCGGGCGACGTGATCCTGCCGCGGCTGGCCGACCTCACGGCCGGCCGGTGGTCCGTCACGGCACGCTGAGGCCCGCGCCGCGTCCGGCCGGGTGACGCCGACGCGGCGCGATCGGGTGAGCGGACGTCTCAAGCGCGGGTCGCATCGGACAAGTCCGGCATCATGGGTGGCTCCCCACCCCTCGGAGGTCCCACGTGCGTGCTCGTCGCGCGCGGGCGGCCGGTGCGCTCACCGCCGCCCTCGTCGTCCTGCTCACCGCCTGCACCGCTGGCGGCGGGGATCCGTCGCCCGCGTCGTCGGCGACGGTCGACCCCGGGCCCGGGCCGGAGGACGTCGTCGCGTCGCCCGTCGTGCCGGAGGGCGGCACCGAGGTGCGCGTCGACGTGCACCCCGTGGTGCGGGACGGCGACCTGGCGGTGCTCACGCTCGATCTCACGCCGCTCGAGGACCTCGGGGAGGACGGGTCCGTCACCCTCCACGGCTTCGGCGGCCCGATGGCGACGAACCTCAGGCTGTCCGACCCGGCCAACGTCCGCCTCGTGGACCTCGAGCGGGACGTCGTGCACCACGCCGCGGTGGACGCCGACACGGAGCCGGTCGTCGCACCGAAGGGGTGGGAGCGGCTGCGCGGGCCCGGGGGCACACGGCTGCAGATCCCGTACGCGGCCCCCGACGCCGACGTGACCGAGATGTCGTTGTTCCTGCCCGGTGCGCCCCTGGTCGCGTCCGTGCCGGTCATCGACGGCGACGTGCCGTCGAGCGTGCGCCCGGACGCCCCGCGCCCGACGGCGACGAGCACGGCCACCCCCTCGCCCGAGCCCGAGCCCGAGCGCATCGCGGTCGACCGGATCGTCGCGGCACCGGTGTTCCCGCTGGACTCGGCCTCGGCCGAGCTCGAGGGTGCGGTCAAGACCGTGGAGTCGACCGAGCGCGTCGACGTGCAGCTGGGCGCCGACGTCCTGTTCGAGTTCGACCAGGCGACGCTGACCCCCGCGGCCGGTGAGGCGATCGCGCTGGTCGCGGCGCGCATCGCCGAGCGTGAGCCGGGGACCGTGAGCGTCGTCGGGCACACCGACGACCAGGGCGACGACGCGTACAACCTGGACCTCTCGCGGCGGCGCGCGCAGGCCGTCGCCGACGCGCTGGGTCCGCTCGTGGGCCCCGGCTACCGCATGCAGGTCGACGGGCGCGGCGAGGCCGAGCCGTTCGTCGCGAACGACTCGGACGAGAACCGCGCGCTCAACCGTCGCGTCGCCGTGAGCCTGACGTCGACCGTCACGACCCGCACCGACGTGACCGCGACGGGCGAGCTGCCGCCGTTCGGCGACAAGGGGCTCGTCGGGCAGGGGGAGGAGCCGCTCCTCGTCGACAGCTCGAGCCGCCGGCACGAGGTGCAGGCGTCCGCGCGCACCGTGCACGGGCACGTGGTCGTCGACCTGACCGTGCGCGGCGTCGACGACTACGCGGGCACCGGCATGGTGCTCCCCTCGCTGCGGGGGTGGTCGTCCCACCGCGGGCAGGGCACCGACACCCCGCTGGACGTCGCGGGTCGCGCCGTCATCCTCGACGGCGCGACCAAGCTCTACCCGATGGACTACCGGATCGGCACCACCGAGCGCGCGCCCGACGGCGAGTGGCTGACGCTGACCGACCTGCGCGGCGCGACCCGGATCGACGGCGGGCAGAGCCGCGTCTACTCGTTCGTCTACCCGCGCATGGCGACCGACGCCGTGACGTTCCAGGTCGGCTCGGGCAGCGTGTTCGACACCGACTTCCGCATCGTGGACGTGCCGGTGCGGCAGGAGGCACGCGACTGACCCGGCGGGACGCCGGTCAGCGCGGGGCGGGAGCAGGCGTGACGTGCCGGTCGAGCGCGCGTCGCCACGGCGTCGACGGCAGCCGCGGGTCCAGCGCGGCGAGTCCCGTGCCGTACTTCGAGATCCGCACGGGCCGGTGCCCCGCGTGCCACAGCAGGCGGTCGGCGGCGCACGGCGTCGCGCCGGTCTTGGTCTCGACCACCACCAGGCCGTCGAGCGCGAGCGCGTCGCCGCCGCCGGCGGCCGACCACGCGAGCCCCGTGTCGAGGGTCAGGCGCGCGTCGGGGCGCCCCGGCCCGCCCGGCAGCAGCAGCGTGGAGCGGCGGTACCGGCTGACGAGCGTGGGCGCGAACCGCGGGTCGGCGGGTCCCGGGACGTCGGCCTCGCCGAGGACGTCGTCGGCGAACCCGCGCGCGTCGGCGGTGAGGCGGTCGCGCGCGTCGACGTCGTACGGCAGCCGGGTCTTCACGGTCGCGCCGCGCGGACCGCGGGTCTTGACCTCGACGAAGCACGCGGCCGTGTCGAGGTAGGTGCGCGTGCGGACCTTGAACCGCCGGCGTCGACGCCGCGCCGTGCCGAGGTAGCTCGTGAGGTCCGGGGTGTCGAAGTACACCGACTCGTAGGCGAGCTGCTGCCGCCCGTCGATCCGCAGCACGCGGGTGCCGTCGTCGAGCCCGGCCAGCAGGGCGGCGACCACGCGGGTCGGGAGCACGTACTTGCGGTCGACGCGGGTCTGCAGGGCCGCGCGCGCCGTGAGCTCGTCGAGCCCGACGGTCGCGAACCGGTCGAGGGCCCCGCTCGGCGTGCCCACCGGGTGCGCGGCGCTCACCGGGCCGCCGAGCCCGTCGTCACGGGCTGCTCGGCGGCCGCGGCCGGCGCGTGCTCGCGCGTGAGCGAGTACCGCACGTCGACCCACGTCGTGTCGTTGACGAGGTCGAGCCGCTGCACGCTCGCGGCGTGCACGCGAGCGCCGAGCAGGCCCTCGAGGTGCGCCACCAGCGCCGCCTCCGACGTGAACGCGCGGTCCACCACGACGGTCTGCGAGCGGTACCGCCGCAGCAGCCGCGGCGAGTCGCCGATCGCGACGACCACGAGGATCAGCGCCATCAGCCCGACCGCGACGGGCACGGGCGTCGTGCCCAACCCGCCGATGAGCCCGAGCGCGAGCGCCGAGAAGTAGTACGCGACCTCGCTCTGCGCGAGCTCGGTGGACCGCAGCCGGATGATCGACAGCACGCCGAACAGCCCCAGGCCGAGGCCGGCGCCGACCGTGCTCGACCCGAGCGCCGCGGCGACCGCCAGCACGCCCACGTTGACGCCGAGGTACGCGACGACGAGGTCGCGCCGCCGGTGCCGCGGGACGTAGAGCACGAACGTGAGGACCGCGACGGCGACGAGGTCGGCGACGAGCAGGGCGAGGTCGGGCACGGGATGCCTCCGGGGAGAGGGGCGGGAAGGGAGGGCACCATCGAGCCCGACCGCGCTGTGGTCGCCCTGTGCGGGGGCTGGGGCGCCGCACAGCGTTCGTGCAGGTGCCGGCGCGACGCGCTCAGTCCAGCAGCGGGTGGATCGCGTAGACCAGGCCGACGACGACCCCGAGCACGACGGCCGCGGCCAGCCACGTCAGCAGCCGGACGCGCCACCGCGTGCGCCGCTCGTCGTCCACGTCACCCAGCCTGCCGTCCCGCGGCGGGGACGGCACCTGCTCAACCGGCCTGCGCCGCGTGCCGGGCGTCGAGGGCGGCGTCGAGGTCGGTGAGGATCCGCTCGCACTCCTCGACGTCCCACGGGGTGCCGGCCAGCTCGAACTCGAACAGCACGGGCCGCCCGGACCGCTGCGCGATCTCGCGCGCGGCCTTCTGGTAGTACGTGCCGAAGTTCCGGTTGCCGGAGCCCATGACCCCGACGAGCAGCCGCCGGTTGCGCTCGGAGCGCAGGAACCGGCGCACGGCCTCGGGGATCGTGTCGTTGGACTCGTTGCCCGTCTTGTACGACGGCGTCAGCAGCACCCAGGGGCCGTCGACCTCGCTGCGCCGGTGCTCCCGCTCGGCGAGGTTGTGCACCGGCCGGTCGAGCCGCTCGGCGAACGCGCGGACCAGCCCGCTCGTGGACGAGTAGTAGTAGACGGGCGTGCGGCGCATGCCCCCAGCCCACCGCGCGGCACCCCGGACCGACCCCGGACGTTGGTCCCGGGCAGGCTGGTGCTGGGTCGCGCGGCCGACCCGTCGCGTCAGCCCAGCCGGGCCGACGCGATCCGCGCGCCCTCGACGAGGGACTCGAGCTTGGCCCACGCGATCTGCTCGTGGACGCGCCCGCCGAGCCCGCAGTCCGTGGACGCGACGACGTTCTCGGGGCCGACGCGCGCGGCGAACCGCTCGATGCGCTCGGCGACCAGCTCGGGGTGCTCGACGACGTTCGTCGCGTGCGACACGACACCGGGCAGGATGACGGCGCCCGCGGGCAGCGCGACGTCGTCCCACACGCGGTACTCGTGCTCGTGGCGCACGTTCGCGGCCTCGAACGAGAACTGCCCGGCGTGCACGTCGAGCATGGTCGAGACGATGTCGCGCAGCGGCAGGTCGGTGGTGTGCGGGCCGTGCCACGAGCCCCAGCACAGGTGGAACCGGATGCGGTCCTTCGGCAGGTCGCGCAGCGCGTGGTTGAGCGCCTCGACGCGCAGCGCCGTGAACGCGAGGTAGTCGTCGAGCGCGGGCTCGGGCTCGATCTGGTCCCAGTTCTCGGCGATCGACGGGTCGTCGACCTGGAGCGTCAGACCCGCGTCGAGGATCGCGACGTACTCCTCGCGCAGCGCGTCGGCCCACGCGAACAGGTAGTCGCGGTCCGTCGCGTAGTAGGCGTTCGTGAGGCGCGCCGCGGAGCCGGGCGCGATCGCGGTGACGAACCCGTCGGCGGCGCCGGCCGCGGTCAGCCCCGCCCGCAGGTTCGCGACGTCCGACGCGACGGCGTCCTGGCCCGTGTACGTCAGCGGGCCGGTGCAGCGCGGGAACGTCGTGGGCGCCTCGCCCGCCATGACGCCCGACGTCGGGTCGTCGTAGGCCGCGGCGAACCGCTGGTGGTCGCGGCGGTGCACGAACCCGGTGGTCCGCAGGTCGCCCGGCGTCGACAGGTGCCGCTCGACCGCCCACGCCATCGTCTCGTCGAGCTCGAGGCCGCCCGTGCGCGCGAACGAGTAGGACCACCAGGCGCCGAAGTCGACGCTGCTGCTCATGGCCTTGCCGTACTCGCCGTCGCCCGGCACGGTGATGCCCAGCTCGACCTGGCGGCGCACGAGCGCGACGACCTGCTCGCGCAGGAACTCGTCCCAGTCGGCGCGGGGCCGGCCGGCGGCGCGCTCGGCGTTGGCCGCGACGAGCTCGGGCGTGCGGGGCAGGGAACCGGCGTGCGTGGTCGCGATGGTCACGCGGGCGATGCTACGTCGCGTCGCCGGGTCGCCCCCGGGACCGCCCACGGTGCGCGTCGGGGGCGTCGCGTTGCGGGACCGCCCCGGCGGTCCTATCGTCCGGGTATGGGCGCAGGGGGAGCGCGCAAGGTCGTCGTGACCGGTGCAGCCGGTCCGGCGGGGCGAGCGCTGGGGACGCAGCTCGCGTCCCGGGACGACGTACGGGCGGTCGGTGCCGACATGGCTCCCGTCCCCGTCCCGGGCTACGGGTCGGTCGAGGAGGTGCCGCCCGCCGGCGACCCGCGCTACGAGCGGGCGACGCTGGACCTGCTCGCGCGCGTCGGGCCGGACCTCGTGCTGCCCACGGTCTCCGAGGAGCTGCCGCGCATCGCGGTGCTCGCGCGCGCCGCGGGGCTCGGTGGCACGGTCGTCGTGTCGGCCGCCTCGGCCTCCGCCGTCGCGGGCGACAAGCTGCTGACGATGTGGGCGCTCGCGCGCGCCGGCGTCTCCGTGCCGGCCTTCGCGCCGGCCGACGCGCTCGGCTCCGCGGCCGACGCCCTCGCGTGGGCCGGCGGCCCGGTCGTCGTCAAGCCGCGGGTCGCGCGCGGCGGTCGCGGCGTGCACGTCGTCGACGACCCCGACGACCCCGTGTGGGAGCACGTCGACGCCGCGTGGCTGGTCCAGGTGTTCGCGCCCGCCGTCGAGTACAGCCCCCAGGTGTACCGGTCGCCCGTCACCGGCAGCAGCGTCGTGGTGGTCCTGCAGAAGGCCGCGCTCGAGCAGGGGCGGATCGGCAACGCGACCGCCGTCGAGCCGCTGCCCGACGACGCGGCGCCGGACGTCGCGGCCCTCGCGGTGCGCACCGTCGAGGCGCTGGACCTCGTCGGACCCGTCGACCTGGACGTCCGGCGGCTGGCGGACGGGACACCGGTCGTGCTCGAGGTCAACGCGCGGTTCGGGGCGCTGTCCGCCGCGGCACCGCGGATCCTGGAGTCGGTGCTGACCGACTGGCCCGGCTGACGCCCATGTCGGTGGTCGTCGCGCTGCTGACGTCGGTGCTGGTCGTCGCGGGGGCGTCGATGCTCGTGATCGGGCTCGTGCGGCTCGCGACCGTCCCCGCGGCGTTCGTGTTCGAGGCGCGGCAGCGCCGCGCGACCCCGGGCCCGGCGGGGTGCGGCCCGCTCTTCGCCGAGCCGCCCGCGGTGAGCGTCGTCGTGCCGGCCTTCGAGGAGGAGCTGCTGATCGGCAACTGCCTGCGGTCGATCCTGCGCAGCGAGCACCCGCGTCTCGAGGTCGTGTGCGTCGACGACGGGTCGTCCGACGGCACGCACCGCCGGATGCAGGAGGTCGCGCAGACCGACGCGCGCGTGCGGGTGCTGCGGCAGCAGAACGCCGGCAAGGGCGCCGCCCTCAACACCGGCATCGCCGCCTCGCGGGGCGACGTCGTGGTGCTCGTCGACGCGGACGGGCTGTTCCGGCCCGACACGCTGACGCTGCTGCTGCGCGGTTTCCGGCACGCGCGCGTCGGTGCGGTGTGCGGCAACGACCGGCCCGTGAACCTCGACCACGTCCTGACGCGGCTGCTCGCGCTCATCAGCCACGTCGGCACGGGGCTCATGCGCCGGGCCCTCGACGTGCTGGGGTGCCTGCCGGTCGTGTCGGGCAACATCGGCGCCTACCGCCGCGACGTGCTCGAGCGCGTGGGCCCGCTGCGCACCGACACCCTCGGCGAGGACCTCGAGCTGACGTGGCGCGTGCACCGCGCGGGCTACGGCGTGACGTTCGCGCCCGATGCGGTCGTGCACGCGGAGTCCCCGTCGACGGTCCGCGGGCTGTGGCGGCAGCGCGTGCGGTGGGCGCGCGGCCTGCTCCAGGCGACGTCGCTGCACCGGGGCATGATCGGGAACCCGCACCACGGCGCGTTCGGCGTCTACCTGCTCTACAACACGCTGGCGCAGGTGGTGGGGCCGTTCGTCCAGGTGCTCGGTGCGGTGGTGCTGACGGTGCTCGTGCTGGTCGACGGCCCGGACCGGCTGCCCGCGTCGCTGGCCGGGTGGCTGCTGCTCGTCGGGCTGCCGCTGTCGGCCGCGCTGCTGGTCGTCGCGGTGCTGCTCGACCGCTCGCCCGGCGACCTGCGCCAGCTCTGGACGGTCGTGCTGTGGCCGCCCTACTCCGCGCTCATGTCCCTCGTCGTGCTCGACGCCGCGCGCCTCGAGCTCGGGAACGCGGAGAACCGGTGGAACAAGCTGGAACGCAGCGGGACCGTGTCGGTCCCGGGGCTCGTCGAGGACGACGGGCCTGGTTCGTGATCGTCGTGGCCGCGTTGCTCGCGGTCGTGGTGACGGGCGTCGTCGTCGCACGCCCCTGGCAGGAGGTGCCGCCGCGCATGCGCTCGCCGGAGCCGCCGCGCACGCTGCGGTCGGTGAGCGTCGACTTCGGTGTCGTCACCGACCCGACGACCGACTGGGAGGCGCTCGACGCGCGGCTGGACGCCGCGGGAGCCACGGGCGTCGACCTCAACGCGGGGCGGGTCGAGTTCACCGCGTTCGACTGGGCCGAGCACCCGGAGAGCGCGGCCGAGCCCGGGACCGACCACCTCGCGCGCGCGGCGCGCGCGCTGCGCCTCACCGCCGACGGCGAGCAGCGCCAGATCGGGCTGATCGTCGACGCGTACGTGCCGCGCTGGATCGCGCAGGACCCGTCCGTCGCCGGTGTGGACGGCGACGGGAACCGGGTGACGTACAACCCGTCGGCCACGCAGCTCGCGCAGGGCCCGGTGGGGGACCGCCTGGTCGCGTACGTCGCTGCGCTCGGCGCGCGCTACCAGCCGAGCCAGATCGCGCTCACCGAGCTGTTCCTCTACCACTCCTGGGGCGACGACGACCTCGCGCTGTACCGCGCGGCGACGGGCGCGGCGGACTGGCCACGGGGCGAGGACGGGCGCCCCGACGGCCTGGACCCGACGGTCGGCACCTGGCGCTCCGAGGTGATCGCCGACCTGCTGCGGCGCATGCGCGCCGCGCTCGACGAGGCCGGCGCGTCGGGCGTCGCCCTCGCGATGGACGTCGAGGTCGACTGGGCCGACCCCCCGCGCGGCGTGCCGAGCTCCGGCCACGAGTACGCGGTGCTGCTGAGGGCCGCGGACCGGCTGGTGCTGTGGGCGTACACGTTCGCCGCGCGGCCCCCGTCCGAGGTCGGGACGTTCACCGCGGCGCTGGTGGCGGCCGGTGAGGACATGTCGCGGTTCGTGCTGTCCGTGGGGCTGTGGGCGCCCGCGTCGCTCGATCCGCCGGGGGCCTTGCCCGCGTCGGCGCTCGCGGAGGCCGTGGGCTCCGCGCAGACCGCCGGTGCCACGCACGTCAACGTCACGCCGGCGAGCCTCCTCTCCGACGAGGACTGGGCGGCCCTCACCGACCTCTGGCGCTGACGGGCGTCGTCAGGTCGCGTCCGCGGCCTGCGCACCGGGCGGCACGTCCGGGAGCACGACGTCGACCCGGGTGCCCGCACCCGGGGTGCTGTCGATGCTGAGCGTGCCGCCGTGCTCGTCGACGATCGCCTGCACGAGCGACAGGCCGAGCCCGACGCCCCGCACGCGGCGGCGGCGCGTGTCGCGCGTGCGGTAGAAGCGCTGCGTGATGCGGGCGAGCTCGTCGGGTGCGATGCCCGGCCCGTCGTCGGCGACGCGCACGTGCGCCGTCCGTGCACCCTCGGGCGTCGCACCGGCGCGGACCGCGACGCGCACGTGGTCGCCCGCGAGGCTGTGCTTCACGGCGTTGCTCAGCAGGTTGTCGACGACCTGCCCGAGCCGCTGCGGGTCGGACAGCAGGGGCACGGCGGGGTCGGCGTCGACGTCGACCTGCACGCCCGCCGCGCGCGCCACCGGGGCCTGGCTCGTGACGGACGCCCGCACGACCTCCGCGACGTCGACCTCCTGCGGCGACAGCACGGCGCCGACCGCGAGCTGCGCGCTCGTGAGCAGCTCGTCGACGAGCGCGTCGAGCCGGTGCGCGTTGCGCTCGACGACGTCGAGGTAGCGGCGGTCCTCGTCGTCGAGCGGCCGGCCGCTGGTCCGGATCAGCCGGACGTAGCCGAGGATCGACGCGAGCGGCGTCCGCAGCTCGTGGCTGACCAGGCCGATGAACTCGTCCTGACGGCGCTGCTCGTCGTGGCGTGGCGTGACGTCCGTGCCGACCAGCAGGTACCCGGCCGGCAGCTCGGGGCTCGCGCCCTCGAGGGCCGGTCGCGGCGTCACGACGACCTCGACGTGCCGCACGGCGCCGTCGGGCCCCACGCGCCGCCACTCGTCGGCGTGCGTGCCGCCGTCGGCGGCCCGCCCGACGACCCGCGCCAGCGGCATCTGCGGCGTCGTGCCGGCGCCGTCGAGCAGCCGCAGCCCCGGGCCGTCCTGGGTGACGACGCCCGTCACGGGGTGCCCGACGAGCTCGGCGGGTGCCAGGCCGAGGGCGCGCTCGGTACCGGGGCTCGCGGTGAGGACCACGCCGTCGCGGTCGGTCGCGACGATCGCCTGCGCGGTCGCGGCCTGCACGATGCTGCGCAGGGTGTCGCGCGACGCGCGCAGCTGGCGGGCCCGCTCGTCGAGCGCGTCGCGCGCACGGCGCAGCTCCTCGGCCTGCCGTCGCGCGGCCTGCACGATGCCGTGCGCACCGACCGCGGTCGCCGCGATGACGAGGAACGTGACGACCGCGTGCAGCAGGGGACGGACCCGACCGACGTCGACGACGGCGGGCGCGAGCAGCACGACCGCGCTCCCGGCCAGCCCGAGCGCGGGGCCCCACCGTTCGGGGCGCAGCGCGAGGGCGCCGACCGGCAGCAGCACGAGGACGTCGAAGTCGGCGCGCGGCAGGCCCGTGCCGAGGTCGAGCAGCGCGACGGCCGCGAGCTGCGCGAGCGGGGCCACGGCACGCCACGGGGGCGCGACGCGCCCCCACGGCACGAGCGCCGCGACCCCCTGCGCGGCCACCACGAGCACGGTGGCGGCCACGAGCAGCGCCGGGTGCGCCGGGTCGACGGACGACTCCACGAGCGCGACCGCGAGCAGCAGCGCCACGGTCGTCGGCACCTGCCGCAGCCCGACGGCGTCGGGGGTGAGCCAGGGTGCCGTGACCCGTCCCACGAGGTCGGCGTCGGCCGGTCGGGGGCCGCCGGGGTCGGGTCGGGTCGACGCACGCCCGCCGGGCCGGGCCATCAGCCCTCCGTGCCGTGGTCCGTCCCGAACGTCGTCCGGGCGTCGGGCGGGGACGCCAGGGCGGCGGCCGCGTCGGCGGGCGTCTCGCTCGCGCGGACCGTCTCGAGCGGCTCGACGTCGTGCCCCGCGCCGAAGCGCGACCAGTACCGCGCCGCCGCGCGCACCACGTCGGGCTGCATGTAGTCGCGGTGCGCCTGCGACTCGTACGCGGCCAGCATCTGGAGCTTGGTGTCGACGAACCCGGTGACGTCGACGAACCGGTTGGGTGCGAACGCGACCGTCGAGGACGGGCTCTGGAAGCACCAGAGGTTCGGCACCTGCCGCGCCGCGACCTGGACTGCCTCGTGCGTGGCCCGGTGGTCCTGGTGCCGGTCGTGCGCGCCGTGCGTGTAGATCCGGTCGGGGCGCACGTCCTGCACGACCTGCTCGACGGCCGTGATGACGCCGTCGGCGGGGACGATCCGCGTGTCGGGGAAGTCGAGGTGCACGAGGTGGGCGCCGACGACCGCGGCGGCGGCCGCGGACTCGGCCTGCCGGACGGAGGTGCTGCCGCCGACCGCCCCGCCGGACAGGGTGAGGATCACGATCTCGTCGCCGGCGGCGTGGTGCGCGGCGAGGGTCGCGCCCGCGCCGATCTCGACGTCGTCCGGGTGGGCGCCGACCGCGAGGACCCGCCGGTGGGTCGCACCGCGGCGCGAGCGCGCCACGCGGGCGAGCTCGGTCGCGCGGCGGGCGACCTCGTCGGGGTCGACGGGCTTGGCGAGGAACTCGTCGGCCGCCTCGCGCAGGGCCTCGACGGCGTGGTCGAACGTCGGGTAGGCCGTGACGACCATGACGGTGAGCGTCGGGTCGAGGCGCCGCACCTCGGGCAGCAGCTGCAGCCCCGAGCGTCCGGGCAGCTGGATGTCGGTGACGAGCACGTCGTACCGGGCGCGGGCGAGCGCGGCGAGCGCGGCCTCCGCGGTGCCGACGACGTCGACGTCGAGGCCCACGCGCACCAGCGTGATGCGCAGCAGGTCCGCCGCGTCGGGGTCGTCCTCGAGCACGAGCGCGCGGTACGGGTCGTCGGCCATGGTCTCTCCCCCCCCCGGAGACTGGACGTACGCGCCCATTGTAGGAGCGGCCCGGGGTGCCCGCCCGTCCGGCGTCGGGCGGGCACCGCGGTCAGCGGGGCGGCGGCGCCCCGATGCGGGGGAACGGCTCGAGCGAGAACGCGACCTCGACGGGGACGTCGAAGAACGCGGCGATGCGCAGCGCGAGGTGCAGCGACGGGCTGTACTCGCCGCGCTCGAGGTAACCGACCGTCTGGTAGTGCACGCCGAGCGCTTCGGCGAGCTCGCGGCGGCTGACGCCGCGCTCGGTGCGCAGCACGGCGATGCGGTTGTGGACCGTCTCGGCCGCGGTGGTGCGGCCCGGGGTGGGTTCGGTCGCCACGTCAGCCGCGCTGCAGGAAGGCGTGGAGGCGGTCGGCCAGCGCGCCCGCGGTCTGGCGCGCGGCCGTGCGGCGCAGCACCGCGGGTGCGGCGACGAGCCCGATGACGGCCCAGGCGAGCAGCACGAGCACGGCGATCTCGGGGTGCCACGCCCCGCCGACCTCGAGCCCCTCGGCACCCGGGGGCAGCGTGGTGGACCGCAGCCCGTGCGCGAGCCAGTACAGCGGGAACGCCTGCACGACGCCGCTCGCCCACCCCGGGACCGTCTGGGGCCCGAACACCCCGGAGACGGCCGACAGCGCGACGACGGGTGCCATGACGAGCAGCAGCACGCGGGTCGTGCGGCCGGCCAGCGCGCCGCCGACGATCCCGACGGGCAGCGTCGCGAGGGTCCCGAGCACGACCCAGCCGACCAGGGCGGCCCATCCGGCGCCGCCCTGGTGCATGGGGTCGCCGAGCAGGAGCGCCCACGGCGCGAGCAGGATGACGAACATGGGCAGCGCGCCGAGCACCTGGGCGAGCACGACGCCGACGGTGTACGTGGTGGTGCCGCGCGGTGTGGTGCGCAGCCGCAGCACGGTGCCGTCCTCGACGTCGGCGGACAGCGCGAACGCGGGCCCCATGACCATGCCGAAGACGACGACGGCCGCCACGATGCCGGGCATCGCGAGGTCGGGGAGCGTCGCGCCGCCCGCACCGGGGACCTCGACGTGCCGCTGCGTCACGAGGTAGACCAGCAGCGCGACGCCGATGACGAGGTTCCAGGCCATGTCGTCGGGTGCGCGGAGCATGTTGCGGAAGTCGGCGAGGCCGCGGCGCAGGCCGAGGCGGACGGCGTGGACGCGGGGCGCGGGCGTGCTCATCGGGTGACCTCCAGCGGCTGGCCGGCCTCGTGGCGGCGGACGATCTCCAGGTAGGCGTCCTCGAGGCTCGCGTGCGCGACCTCGAGGTCGGTGACCTCGGGCGTGGTGGCGAGCAGCTCGCGCGTGAACGCCACGGGGTCGTGCGTGCTGTGCACGTGCCGCTGCCCGCCGCTGGCCCAACGCACCTCGGACGGGCCGGCGACGTCGCGCGCGACGGCGGCGGGGCTGCCGTCGGCGACGATGCGCCCGCCCGCGAGCAGCAGGATGCGGTCGGCGACGTTCTCGGCCTCGGCGAGGTCGTGCGTCGTGAGGAGGACGACCGTGCCGTCGAGGTCGACGACCTCGTGCACGAGCTCGTGGAACTCGCGGCGGGCGGCCGGGTCGAGGCCGGCCGTGGGCTCGTCGAGGATCAGCAGGTCGGGGCGGCCGGCGAGCCCGACGGCGACGTCGAACCGGCGGCGCTGCCCGCCCGAGAGGGTCGCCATGCGCTGGTCGGCGACGTCGGTGAGGCCGACGCGCGCGAGCAGCTCGTCGACCGGGCGGGGACGCGGGCGGTCGGGCGTGCCGTAGGGGCGGTACGCGTCGGCGAGCTGGCCGAGGAGCTCGCCGACGCGCCAGCGGCGGTGGTCGCGCCACGACTGCAGCACGACCCCGATGCGCGCGCGCCACGCGTCGTCGCCGCGCTCGGGGTCGACCCCGAGCACGCGGACGTCGCCCGCGTCGCGGCGCCGGAAGCCCTCGACGATCTCGACGGTCGTGGTCTTGCCGGCGCCGTTGGGGCCGAGCAGCGCGACGACCTCGCCCTGCGCGACCTCCAGGTCGATGCCGTCGAGCACGGTCCGGTCGCCGTAGGCCTTGCGCAGGCCGGCGACCGCGATGGCGGGGTCTGCTCTGTGTCCCATGTAGTACATGTACTACATGGGATCGTAGGTCCGCTACCCCAGCGGGCTCAGAGGATCCCCGACGACACCCGCCGCAGCAGCGCGTGCACGGCCGGCCGCCACTCCTCGCCGTACGTCGCGACGAGCCAGACGCCCACCGCGACCAGCACGAGCGTCACGAGCAGCAGCCCGAGCCGGCGGCGCACGTCAGCGCACCCCCGGCCCGGGGCGCCCGCGGCGGAGCGAGGTCACCAGCGGACCGTCAGCCACGGCGAGTCCTCCTGCTCCAGCAGCGAGCGGGTCGCGCTGGTGAACTTGCCGATCTCGGAGTCCAGCGGGTCGCGCATGTTCGACGCCTTCCAGAACGCCCGGCCCACGCAGAACGCGTCGCCGAAGTCCTTCCACGACGCGTACGCCGGGCGCGCGAGGTCCACGGCCTGCGCGATCGCCGCGTACGCGCGCGCCTCGTCGACGAACCCCGCGTCGACCAGCAGCCGGCTCACGTGCACGACGCGTGCGGCGTCCCACGCGACGATCGACGCCGGCAGCGGGTCGACCAGCTCGCCGTGCCCGCCGACCTTCGCCGCCGCGAGCCACCCCAGGTACCACTCGCGCGCCCTCGCGCCGTCGAGCCCGCGCGCGGCGGCCTGCGCCGCGACCTCGTCGGCCTTGGCCTCCGACTCGCGGCGGCCCAGGCGCTGCTCGAACGTCGCCTCGACCGCGGGGCCGACCACCGCGTAGTACCCGCGGTGGCCCTCGGTCAGCAGGAACGCGTACGTGTTCTCGACGTCCTGCGGGCCGTGCACGTCCCACGCGCCCGCGAGGAGCCTGGCGGCCGTGCGCTGGTCGGCCTCCATCGTGAGCGCGTTCATGGGCAGGCTGCCCTCGGCCGCGTGCACGGCGCCCAGCGCGAGGCCGCGCTGCTCGGCGTCCGAGAGCGGGCGCGCGCCCTCGAGCGTGTGGAACGACGACGAGAAGAAGCTCTTGAGGGACGACAGGAATCCCACGGGGTACCTCCGGGACGGCGGGTCAGGACGGGGTCGTCCCCATCGTGCCGGGCGCGCGTCCGGCCGCCCGAGGCGTCCGAACGAACCCGAACGTCCGATGACTAGTCTCGACGGGTGACCTCTCCCGTCGTCCCGGGCGACCCCCGTGGCTGGGACGACCTGACGAGCGCGCTGCGGGCCCTGCGCGCGCACGCGGGGTCGCCGTCGTTCGCGCAGCTCGTGCAGCGCGTCGAGCGCGTCCGCGCCGCACGCGGCGTGCCGGCGGGCGAGCGGCGCCCGGGCCGCGTCACGGTCTACGACGTGTTCCGCGACGGCCGCGCGCGGCTCGACGTCGAGCTCGTCGCCGACGTCGTCCGGGCCCTGGGCGGCGGCGAGGACGACGTGCGCGCGTGGCGCGCCGCGCACGCCGCCGTCGCGGGGCGTGCGGCCGACGCCCGGCCGGCCGCGTCGCCCGCCGCCGCGCCACGCACCACCCTGCGCCCGCTGCCCGACGAGCCCGCCGCCCTCACCGGACGCGCCGCGGAGGTCGACGCGCTCACCACGGCGTGGGACGCGGGCCGCGTCGCCGTCGTCACCGGCATGCCCGGCGTGGGCAAGTCCGCGCTCGCGCACGGCGCCGCGCGCACGTGGGCGGCGGGCACGAGCCGGCCCGTGCTCGTGGTGCCGACGCCCGGCGACGGCGTCGAGGCGCGCGACCTGCTGGCCGACCTCGTCGCGGCTCCCGGTGCGTCGTCCGCCGGTGCCTCGTCCGCCGGTGCGGTGCCCACCGGTGCCCAGCCCGCGGAGGTGCGGACGGGGGACGCCACCCCCGTGCCGCGGGGGCTGCTGCTCGTCGAGGACGTGCCCGACGCGGACGTCGTGACAGCCGTGGCCGACGCGGCCTCCGGGTGGGCGCTCGTCGTCACGTCACGCCGCGCGCTGCCCGAGGTCGCAGGCGTGCACGTGCGCGTCGAGCCGCTGCCCCCCGACGCGGCGGTCGCGCTCATCGCCGCCGTGGCGGGTCCGGAGCGCGTCGCCGCCGAGCCCGATGCCGCGCGCCGTGTCGCGACCGCCTGCGAGGGGCTGCCGCTCGCGCTCGTCGTCGCCGCCGGGCGGATCGCCGGGCAGGAGTCCTGGTCGCTGGCCGACCACGCGCGGCGCATCGAGGCGTCGGCGCACGCGCTGCCCGCGCTCGACACCGCGTACGACGCGCTCGCCCCCGACGAGGCGCGCGTGCTGCGCCGGGTCGCGCTCGTGCCGGCGCCGCTGCCGCCCGTGTGCGTCGCGCTGCTGGTCGGGGCCGACGAGCGGTCGGTGCGCGACGTGCTGTCGGGGCTCGACGACGTGCACCTGGTCCGCACGGGAGCCGACGGTGCCGTGCACCTGCACGCGCTGGTCCGGCGGTACGCCCGCGAACGGGCGGACGCGGTCGACGCGCACAGCGACGTGGTCGCCGCCGTCGGGCGGCTCGGCGCGTGGCTGGCCGAGCGCGCCGCGGCGCGGGTCGCGGTCGTCGCGCCGCACGCCGCCGACACGCCCGCGACCCGCGACGAGGCCGCGGACGACGCCGCCGTCGCGGCCGCGCACGCGTGGCTCGAGACCCACCGCGCGGTGTGCGTCGCGGCGGCGCCCCTCGCGGCGGACCTCGGGCTGACGGACGTCGCGCAGGGCCTGTCGGACGCGCTCGGCCCGTGGTTCGACATGGTCGCGCGCTGGCGCGACGCCCTCGTGGTGCACGGTGCGGCGGCCACGGGCGGCGACCCCGCCGCCGTCGCGCGCGCGTGCCGCGACCTGGGCCGCGCGCACGAGCGGCTCGGGCACTACGACGAGGCGCTCGCGCAGCTCGTGCGCGCCGCCGAGTCCGGGCACGACGCGCGCCCGGGGCAGACGTTCAACCGCGTCGGCAACGTCGAGAAGCGACTCGGGCGGCTCGACGCCGCGGCGGCCGCGTACGCGCGCGCCGAGGACGCCGCGCGGCACGGCGGCGACGCGGTCAGCGAGGGCCGGGCGATCGGCAACCGCGCCGACACGCTGCGCCTGCTGGGCCGCTACGACGAGGCGTGCGACGGCTACGCGCGCGCCCTCGCGCTGAGCGAGCGCGTCGGCGACCGCAACAACGCGGGCATCGTGCGGCTCAACCACGCGACCCTGCTCGAGACGCTGGGCGACCTGCCGCGCGCGCGGACCGTGCTGGGCGCCGCGCTCGACGACGCGCGCGCGATGGGCGACGCGAGCCTCGAGGCGGCGGTGCGGACCGCGCTCGCGAGCGTCGACCTCACGGCCGGCGACCCGCACGCCGCCGTGGCGCAGGTGCGGGCCGCGCTCGCGGGCCGCGCCGACCTCGAGGCCGCGGTCGGTGCGGAGGCGCGCGCCCTGCTGGGGCGCGCGCTCGTCGCCACGGGGGACGTCGACGCGGGCCGTCGCGAGCTGCTCGCGGCCCTCGCTGCCGGCCGCGCGGCGCGCGTGCTGCTCGTGCAGGGCACGGCCGCGCACGCGCTCGGCACGCTCGACCTCGCCGCGGGCCGCGCGGACGACGCCGAGGCGTGGTTCGCGTTCGCGCTCGACGTGGGGACGCGCATCGGCGTCGCGGCGGACGTGACCGCCGCCCGTGACGGGCTCGCGGCCGTCGCGGCGCTGCGCGGCGGCGGTGCGGGCGCCGAGCCGTCGGCCTGAGCGTCGGTCGCGCGCGGCTCAGCCCTGCGGCTGCCCCGCCACGTTGACCAGCCACGTCGTGCCGAACCGGTCCGTGACCTGCCCGAACTCGTCACCCCACGGGGCGACCGCCATCGGCATGACGTCGGTGCCGCCGTCCGCGAGCCGCGCGAACGCCGCGCGCAGCGTCTCGGCGTCCGTCGCGTCGCCGAACAGCGCGACCGCGCCGGGTCGCTCCGGTGCGGGCATCGACGCCGGGGTGTCGGACGCCATGAGCGTCCCGCCGCCGGGCAGCTCGAGCTGCGAGTGCATGATCTTGCCCGCGTCGGCAGGGTCCGACGCCATGCCGAACTCGTCGAACGTGCTGGACGTCGCGGCACCGCCGAAGACGTCGGCGTAGAAGTCCATCGCCGCGCGGGCCTGGTCGCGGAAGCCCAGGTAGGGGCTGAGGCGTGCGGTCATGGTCGGTCCTCCCGAGGGGTGCGTGCCGGTGCAGGTGTCGACCCGGCGGGCCGCGCGGACTCATCGGGCACGCCGCGCCCCGTGGCACACGGGTGCACCTTCACCCGGTCCCTCAAGGTGTATCGATCACACCCGATGCTGAGGGCAGCGAGTCGGCGACCAAGGACGGTCGTGCGCAAGACCAAGGAGGGTTTCTCATGGCCGGTGTCCCACGGGCCAGGGTGACGACGACGCCGTGGCGCTGGTTCGTCGACCGGTCGCTGGGCGTGAAGATCGGCGCGTGCCTCGCGCTGCTCGCGCTCGTGGCTGTCGCCGTCGCGGGCGTCGCGACCGTGCGGATGCAGGCGCTCGCCGGTGCGCAGACGCGGCTCGAGCAGGAGGCCATCGGCCCGTTGCGCGGTGTCTCCGACCTGCAGCGCGCGTTCACGGCCGTGCGGCTCGGCAACGTGCGGCTCATGACGGTGACGGAGGGCGAGCGCCCGGCGACGCTCGCGACGATCGCGGACGAGCGCGAGCAGGTCGGCACGGTCACGGCCGACCTCACCGCGGTCGACGAGGAGCTGGGGCAGCGGCTCGCGGACGCGATCCAGCCGTACCTCGACCTCACCGACCGGTACCACGAGATGGTCGCGATGGACGACCCGCGCGCCCCGGTGTTCCTCAACGACGACCTCGTGGTGCGCGGCACCGACGCCGACGCGGAGATCGCGGCCGTCGTCGAGGAGCTCAACGCGCTCGCGGGCGACACCACCGCCGCGACGTCGCGTCTCGTGGGCACGTCGGTCGTGGTGCTGTGGGTCGTGGTCGCGGGGGCGCTGCTGCTGGCGGCGGGCGTCGCGGTCGTCACGGTGCGCCGCATCCTGCGCTCGGTGCGCGGCGTGCAGGACGCGGTGGTCGCGATGGCCGCGGGCGACCTCACGGTCGAGGCCACGGTGCGCGAGCGGGACGAGATCGGGCGCATGACGGCCGCGCTCACCGAGGCGCAGCGGTCGCTGCGCGAGACGCTGGCGGGCGTGGTCGAGGGCGCGCAGACGGTCGCGGCGGCGACGCAGCAGCTGTCGGCGTCGTCGACGCAGGTGGCGTCCGCGTCGCGCGAGACCGAGCAGCGCGCGGGGTCGGTGGCCGCGGCCGCCGAGCAGGTGTCGCGCAACGTGCAGGCCGTCGCGGCGGGCACCGAGGAGATGGGCGCGTCGATCCGGGAGATCGCGCAGAACGCCGCGGAGGCGGCGCGCGTCGCGGGGCAGGCCACGGACGCCGCGAAGACGACGAACGAGCAGGTCAGTCGCCTGGGCGAGTCGAGCCAGGAGATCGGCAACGTCGTCAAGATGATCACGAGCATCGCCGAGCAGACCAACCTGCTCGCGCTCAACGCGACCATCGAGGCGGCCCGCGCCGGCGAGGCCGGCAAGGGGTTCGCGGTCGTGGCCGGCGAGGTCAAGGAGCTGGCGCAGGAGACCGCGAAGGCCACCGAGGACATCGCGCGCCGCGTCGAGGCCATCCAGGGCGACACCGCGGGCGCGGTCGCTGCGATCGGTGACATCTCGCGCATCATCGCCGCGATCAACGACTTCCAGCTGACCATCGCGTCGGCCGTCGAGGAGCAGACCGCCACGACCACCCAGATGTCGCGGTCCGTCACCGAGGCCGCGACGGGCTCGGGCGACATCGCCGGCACCATCACCGGCGTCGCGACCCAGGCGACGTCCACCAACGAGGCGATGGACCAGGTCACGACGTCCGTGGCCGACCTGGCCCGGATCGCGGCCGACCTGCGCGCCCGGACGGCCCGGTTCACGTACTAGGGGTTCACGTACCAGCGGTTCACGTACTCGGGTGCTCCGACGACGGTCCCGGGTCGGTAGCGTGCTCGCGTGCTGCGCGACTCGGTGACGGTGGGGACGAGGGTCGACGCGTCCCTCGACGTCGTCTGGCGACTCCTGACGGTCGGGCGGGACGCGTGGTGGCCCGAGATGCGCTTCGACGCCGTCGTCGGCTCGCCGCTCGTCGAGACCTGGACCGAGGGCGGTGTCGAGGCGACGGCCACGGGCCGCGTGACCAGGTGCGACCCACCGCGGCTGCTCGCGTTCGTGTGGGCCGAACCGACGTGGGAAGGTCCGCTCGAGGTCGTGGTCCGTCTGACCGCGGACGGGACGTCCACCGTGGTCGACCTGGCCGAGACGGGGTTCGTCCGCGCACGGACCCCGCGCTCGCTGCCCGACGAGCACGAGGAGGGGTGGCGCTACCACCTCGCGCGGTGGAAGCGCGCGAGCGAGGGCGGCGACGTCGACGGCCGGTGAGCGCGGGAGGCGGGACGCCGACGCCGGCGCACGGGAGGGGTGGCCCGTGCGCCGGCGTCGTCCCGACCGTCAGCGGACGGTCAGGGCGTTCGCCCGCGCCTGCTCGCCGAGCCACGCCAGACTCGGCTTGGGGCGGCGCTCGAACGTCTCGGGGTCCCAGCCGACCAGGCCGAACGTGGGACGGAAGCCGCTGGCCCACTCGTAGTTGTCGAGCAGGCTCCAGTGCAGGTAGCCCTCGACCGTGACGCCGTCGGCGATCGCCGCGTGCAGGTGCGTGAGCGCGGCCTCGGTGTAGTCGATGCGGCGCGCGTCGTCGGCCGTCGCGATGCCGTTCTCGGTGACGAACACCGGCACGCCGCCCGTGAGCTCCCACGCCGAGCGCACGCCCTCGGCCATCGCCGGCGGGTAGTACTCCCAGCCCGTGAGGGTCGTCTCGACGCCCTCGGGCACCTGCCGCGGGCCGTCGGGGCCGATGATCGTGCGCGTGTACGCCTGCACGCCGACCCAGTCGTCGCCCTTCGACATCTCCAGGTACCAGTCGTCGCGCGGGTAGCCGTACGCGTGCTTGACGTCCTCGCATCCCGGCTCCGCCTGGAACGCCTGCGTCGCGATCGTCCAGCCCGACCGCACGCCACCGACGCCTGACAGCACCTCCTGCGCGCGGTGGTGGCACTCGAGCAGCGTGTCGGCCACCGCGAGGTCCGGCGCGGGCAGCCCGTACGCGACCAGGTTCGCCGGGTCCTCGCCCCCCGCGATCATCGCCGCGATGTTCGGCTCGTTGATCGTGCAGACCCACTCGACGTCGTCGCCCAGCACGGGCAGCGCCGCCTCGACGTACCGTGCGAAGCGGTCCGCCGCGTCGGCGGCCCGCCACATGCCCTCCTGGTAGAACCAGCGCGGCACCGTGAAGTGCATGAGCGTGACCATGGGCGTGACGCCCAGCTCGAGCGCCGTCTCCACCATGCGCCGGTAGTGCGCGACCTCGGCGCGGGACACGAAGCCCTTCTCGGGCTCGATGCGCGCCCACTCGATGCTGAACCGGTACGTGTCCAGGCCCGCGTCCTTGAGGAGCCGCATGTCCTGCGCGTAGCGGTGGTAGGAGTCCGCGGCGTCGCCCGACGGCTCGACGATCGTCGTGCCGGGCGCGTGCTCGCGCACCCACCAGTCGCTGGTGACGTTGTTGCCCTCGATCTGGTGCGCGGCGGTCGCCGCGCCCCAGCGGAATCCGTCGGGGAACTGCAGGGTGTGTGCCACAGGGCTGTCCTTCACTCGGTTGCAGGGCAGGAGGACCAGAAGCCGACCAGCAGGTCGGCCGTGGCCTCGGGGGTCTCGAGGTTCGGCGAGTGCGCCGCGCCGGGCAGCACCGCGTAGCGCCCGCCCACCTGCTCGGCGGTGCGGCGCTGCCACGTCTGCGGCCAGGCGACGTCGTCGTGCTCGCCGTGCGCGACCAGCACCGGGAGCCCGGTGGCGGCCAGCGCGGGGGTGACGTCGGCGGGGTCGGCGAGGATGTCGATCGCCGCGACGAGCTGCGCGGTGCTCGTGGCCCGTGAGCGCTCGCGGTGGAACGCGGCCTCGGGGTCGAGCTCGACCGGTTCGCCCTGCGCGAGGCGCCAGGCGAGGTCGGGGTTGTCGAGGGTCCACAGGTCGGCGGCGCCGCCCGCGGCGAGCAGCCGCGCGCGCAGGTCCGCCTTGCGGCCCGGCCAGCCGTGCGGGCCCGAGCACAGCAGCGTGAGCGACCGGAACGCGCCCGGGTGGTGCACGGCCGCGGCGGCCGCGACGGTCCCGCCGAACGAGTGGCCGAGCAGGTGCACCGGGGTCCCGAGCAGCGCTGCGACCTCGTGCACGTCCTCGACCAGGCGGTCGAGCGCGTGGTCCGCCGTGCGGGGGAGCGCGCCGGAGTCGCCCTGCCCGCGCTGCGAGATCGCCCACGCGTCGACGCCCTGCGCCGCGAGCAGCGGCAGCAGCACGCGGTGGTCCTCCTTGGACCCCGTGAACCCGGGCACCAGCAGCGCCGTGGCGCGGACCTCGCCCGCCGGCCGCGCGCGCAGCGCGGTCAGCTCGACCTCGGACAGCCGCAGCCGCAGCGGCTCGACGCCCGCGGGCAGCGCCAGGCCGCCGAACGGCCGCCCGGGCGTGACGACGCCGGTGCCGGGCACGACGTCCGGTCGGACCTGCTCAGGGGCCGTCACGACGCCTCGAACCGTCGGGCGGGCTGCGGCACGGCGGCCAGCAGGCGGGTCGTGTAGTCCGCCTCGGGGAACCGCAGCACGCGCACCGTCTCGCCGCGCTCCACGACCGTGCCGTGGTGCAGCACCATGATCTGGTCGGCGATGACGCGCGCCGAGAGCAGGTCGTGCGTGATGTAGAGCAGCGAGACGCCCGTCTCGCGGCGCAGCTCCTGCAGCAGCGCGAGCACGCCCGCGCGCAGCGACACGTCGAGCATCGACACGGGCTCGTCGGCGACCAGCACCTGCGGGTTCGACGCGAGCGCGCGCGCGATGACGACGCGCTGGCGCTGCCCGCCGGACAGCTGGTGCGGCAGCTTGGCGGCGAACTGCTCGACCGGGGTCAGGCCCACGGTCTCCAGCAGCTCGAGCACGCGGGCCCGCGCGGCCTCGCCGCGCAGGTCGGTGAAGTTCTCGACCGGCCGGGTGAGCGTGTACTCGACCGTGCTCAGCGGGTTGAGTGCCGAGTACGGGTCCTGGAACACCATCTGGACGTCGGCGTGCAGGCGGCGCAGCTGGCGGCGGCGCATCCGGTCGACCCGCTGGTCGCCGAACCGCACGGTGCCGCTCGTGGGCCGCTCGACGCCCGTGAGCATCTTGGCGATGGTCGACTTGCCGGACCCGGACTGGCCGACGAGCGCGAGCGCGCCGCCCGGCTCGAGCGTGAACGACACGTCGTCGACGGCCGTGACGGGCTGCTCGCCGCGCCGCGGCGCCGGGTACACCTTGGACACGTGCTCGACGACGACCGCGTCGCGCGCGGCGCCGGCGTCGGGCCCCGCCGCGGTGCCGCGCACGGACGCCGCGGTGCCGCCCGCCGCGTCGACCGTGCGCGAGCTCAGGCCCGGCAGCTCGACGACCTCGGCGCGCGGGTCCGCGTAGTGCGAGAGCAGCATGCGCGTGTACTCGTGCCGCGGGTGGCGGTACAGCTCGCGCGCGGGGGCGTCCTCGACGACGCGACCGTCGTGCATGACCGCGACGCGCTCGGCGGACTCCAGCACGACTCCGAGGTCGTGCGAGATGAGCACCGCGGTGAAGCCCTCGGCCTTCTGCAGCTCGCGGATCGTGTCCATGACGGCGTGCTGCACGAGCACGTCGAGCGCGGTGGTCGGCTCGTCGAACACCATGAGGCGCGGCTCGAGCGACAGGGCCAGCGCGATGGACACGCGCTGCCGCATGCCGCCCGACAGCTCGCCGGGGTACCGGTCCAGGACGGTCGCGGGCAGCTGCACCTTGTCGAGCAGATCGACCGCGCGCGCACGCCGCCGGGGCGCCGGCACGTGGCCGTGGGCCGCGAACACGTCGGCGAAGTGGTGCCCGACGGACCGCACGGGGTTGAGCGCGTTCATGCCGGACTGCAGCACCATCGCGAACCCGCCGCGGCGCTGCGCGCGCAGCTCCTCGGCGCCCATGCCGGCGATGTCGGTGCCGTCGAACACGATCCGCCCCGACGCGATGCGCGCGGGCGCCTTGGCGAGCCGCGTGATCGCGAAGCCGAGCGTCGACTTGCCCGAGCCGGACTCGCCGACCAGGCCGACGAACTCGCCCTGCTCGAGGCTGAGGCTGACGCGGTCGACGGCGGTCGTGGGCTGCGCGCCGCGCGGCTCGTAGACGACCGTGAGGTCCTCGATCTGCAGCAGGCTCATCGGCCGGTCCCTTCCCGCAGGCGCGGGTTGGACAGGCCGTCCACGCCGAAGTTCACGAGGGTCATGGAGGTGGCGAGCAGCGCGATGCACAGGCCGGGCGCGAACAGCAGCACCCACTGGCCGGTGAGGATCGCCATGGAGTTCTGGGCCCAGAAGATCATCGAGCCCCAGCTCACGGTCGACATGTCGCCCAGGCCGAGGAACGACAGGCCGGACTCCGCGAGGATCGCGGCGGTCGCCGCGCCGAAGAACGACGCCGCGATCATCGACGTCATGTTCGGCAGGATCTCCCGGAACACGACGCGCGCCGGGCGCTCGCCCGAGAACACGGCGGCCGTGACGAAGTCGCGCGAGCGCAGCGACCGGGTCTGCGAGCGCAGCACGCGCGCACCCCACGCCCACCCGGTGAGCACGACGACCAGGATGATCATCGGCAGCCCGCCGTTCTGCAGGTACGCCGCGATGATGATCATGAGCGGCAGGCCCGGCATCACGAGGAACAGGTTGACCAGGAAGTTGACGACGTCGTCGCCCCAGCCGCGCAGGTAGCCCCACGACAGGCCGATGACGACCGCGACGAGCGTCGACAGGCCGCCGGCGACGAAGCCGACGAGCAGCGAGATCCGCGCGCCGTAGATGACCTGCGAGAGCACGTCCTCGCCGTTGCCGGTGGTGCCGAGCCAGTGCGCGGCGGACCCGGCCTCGTTGCGGCCGAACGAGTCGTCGTGCGGGCCGTACGGCGCGAGCACGGGCGCGAGGACGGCCATGAGGACGAACGCGCCCAGCATGACGAGCCCGACGCGGGCCTTGGGGTTGGCCCACACGGTCGCGAACCCGCGGCCCACGACCTGGAAGAAGCGCCCCGTGCGGGTGCGGCTCGTGCGGCGCGGCGGCCCGGGGACCACCTGCGGCTCGGTGCCCGCCGCGGTCACGGCTGTCGGTTCGGTCATGTCGCTCACCGCCTCGTCCGGGGGTCGAGGACGCCGTAGAGGATCTCGACCAGGAAGTTCGCCACGAGCACGCTGACCGTGATCATGAGGAACAGCGCCTGCATCAGGGGGAAGTCCTGGTTGGTCACGGCGTTGAACAGCAGGTACCCGACGCCCGGGTAGTTGAAGACCTGCTCGACGAGCAGGGACCCGCCGACCACGCCGCCGAGGGCCATGCCGAAGCCCGTGAGGTTCGGCAGGATCGCGTTGCGGGCGGCGTAGCGCAGCGCCACGGTGCGGCCGCGCAGGCCGTTGGCCTCGGCGAACGTCACGTAGTCCTCGCCGAGCGTCGTGATCATGGTGTTGCGCATGCCGAGGATCCAGCCGCCGAGGGACGTCAGCAGGATCGTGAGCGCGGGCAGCGCCGCGTGGTACAGCGCGTCGCCGACGAACTCGGCGGAGAACGTGGGGACGGCGGTGGCCGAGTAGGCGCCCGACGTCGGGAACCAGCCGGCGACGTAGCCGGCGAAGAACAGGATGAGCAGCGCGGTCCAGAAGTAGGGGAACGCGGACAGGAAGCTGCCGGTCATGGTCGGCACCGAGTCCATCCAGGTGCCGCGCCGCCAGGCCGCGCCGACCCCGATGAGCGTGCCGAGCACGAACGCGACGACCGTCACGAGCCCGACCATCACGAGCGTCCAGGGCAGGGCGGCCGCGACCAGCTCGGAGACCTGCTGCGGGAAGAACGTGTACGAGACCCCGAAGTCGAGGGTCAGGACGTTGTGCAGGTAGCTGACGTACTGGTCCCACAGGTTGCCGTCGGGCAGGCCGAGCTGCACCTCGATGGCGCGCTGCACGGCGGGGGAGACGGGGCCGTTCTGGGACAGCCGGGCGATGGCGGCGTCGGCGGGCGAGCCGGGCATGAGCCGCGGCAGCACGAAGTTCAGCGTCACCGCCGCCCACAGCGTCAGCAGGAGCAGACCGAGCTTGCGCAGGGCGTAGCGCACCGGAGCCTCCTCGTGTCGGGTCGGGTGGGTCGTGCGGGGGGTGCCCGGGCGCGTCGTGGCCGCGCCCGGGCACCGCCGTCAGGAGGCCGGCTCGAGGCTCGTGAGGATGAGCAGCGGCGTCTGGTCCCACGTCTTGGGGGACGCGTACGGGTCGTCGGCGCTGGGCCAGCCGGTGAACGACTTGGTGGAGAACAGGCCCCACGACCCGCCGTAGAACAGGGAGATCATCGGCAGCTGCTCGTAGGCGATGGTCTGCAGCTCCTGCGCGATCTCGGCCTGCCGCGCGTCGTCGACGGTGACCTTGAGCTCGTCGAGCAGGGCGTCGGCCTCGGGCGACCGGAAGCGCCCGAAGTTGCCCGACGCGGTGGTGCCGACGTCCTGGTAGAATCGCGCGCCCATCATGCCGCTGAAGTCCTGGTACGGCTGGCCGGTGCCGCCGACCGTGCCCATGACCATGTCGAACTCGCCCGAGCGCATCTCGCGCTGGTACGCCGCGGGCTGCGGCTGCACGACCTCGACCTCGATGCCGAGCGCGCCGAGCTGCGTCTTGACCTGCTGGACGCCCTGCAGCCAGTCGGACCAGCCGTTGGGGGTCGTGATCCGGATGGTCAGCTGCTGGCCGTTCGCGTCGACCATCTTGCCGCCGGACTGCGTGTAGCCCGCGGCGGCGAAGTGCGCGAGCGCCGCGTCGGCGTCCTGCTCGACGACGCCCTGGTTCGGCAGGTCGGGGTCGAGCAGCTTCTCCTGCGCGGGGAGCATGAGGCCGCTCTGGCTGGCCTGGTCGACGTAGCCCTGCTCGGCCTTGTCGGCGATGGCCTGCTTGTCGAGCGCGGCCGCGATCCCCTTGCGGAAGTCGAGGTTGTCGTACGGCGCCTTCGTCATGTTGGGGATGAGCGCGATGGTCGCGCCGGCCGGGTACCAGTAGGTGTTGTGCTCGGGGTCGGCCGTGACCCAGGTGTCCTCGACGTCGCTCATGAACGCGTAGGCCCAGTCGTAGCCCTTGTTGACGATGTCGAGCTCGGAGTTCGCGGCGGGCTGCACGAGCCGGTCGGCGGCGACCTTGTCGGCCTGCCAGTAGGTCTCGTTCTTCACGAGCGTGTACTGGTTGGGCGTGAACTCGCCGAGCGTGTACGGGCCGGTGCCGACCGGGTCCTCGTTGGTGAACGTCACGGGGTCGTCGACGTCGGCCCACAGGTGCTCGGGCACGATCATGGTCTGCGCGATGATGACGGCGCCGGGCACGTCCTCGCTGGACAGGTGCACGATCACGTCGGACCCGTCGGCCTCGACCGAGGCGATGTGCTCGCCGACGCCGCGCAGGTCGAGCTGCGGGTGCTGCAGCAGCAGGTCGAACGTGAAGACCACGTCGTCGGCGGTGAAGTCCTCGCCGTCGGACCAGGTGACGCCGTCGCGCAGGTGGAAGACCACGGTGCTCGCGTCGGGCTGCTCGTAGGACTCGGCGAGCCAGGGCGTCTCGTCGCCGGACATCTCGTTGACGATCACGAGCGGCTCGTAGATGTAGCTCGCGGTGTTGCGCTTGTTCGACGAGTACGGGTTGAAGTTCCGCTCGAAGGTCGGCGAGCCGTTGTCGGCGCCGATGAGCATCGAGGTGGTGCCGTCGGCGGCGTTGCCGCCGCCCGAGGTCTGGACCGGGGCCGCACAGCCCGCGGTCACCAGCACGGCCGCGGTCGCCAGGGCCGTGGCGGCCTGGGTCCAGCGCGAGCGGGTCATGAGTCGTTCTCCTCCACGTCGAGGACGGCCCGGGGGCCGTGCGCCGGGGGTGCGCGCGGTCGACTGTATGCGCTTACATCGGACACGGCAACACCTCCCGCCGGCGCACCCCGGCGGCGTCAGCCGGCCGGGGGAGCGACGGCCGCGGCCGGGCCCGGGGTCGCGCGCGCGGTGGGAGCGCACCCGCACGACCTGCGCAGCAGCACCCGCACCGGCAGGTTCATCGTCGCCGTCGGCAGGCTCGGGTCCGCCATCCGGCGCCGCAGCCGGTCGACCGCCGCGCGCCCCAGCTCGACCATCGGCTGCCGCACGGTCGTCAGCGGCGGCGACGCGGTCAGCCCCGCGTCGATGCCGTCGAACCCGGTCAGCGCGACGCGGCCCGGCACGTCCACGCCCGCGGCCGCGAGCTCGTCCAGGAACCCGAGCGCCGTCTGGTCGTTCGAGCACACGAGCGCGCGCGGCAGGTCGCCCGCGGCGAGCAGGCGCCGCGCGAGCGTGCGCGCCGTCGTCCGCGTGAAGTCGCCGCGCGCCGCCGGCGCGTCGGGCACGGGCAGGCCCGCCTCGGCGAGCGCCGCGCGGAACCCGAGGAAGCGCTCGGCGTCGTCGGGGGAGTCCGCCGAGCCGCCGACGAACGCGAGGTCGCGCAGCCCGTGGTCGGCCACGAGGTGCGTGGTCAGCGCGCGCATGCCCGCCGCGTTGTCGACGCTGATGTGGTCGTGCGGGTCGCCGTCGATGCCGGGCCCCGCCATGACCACCACCGGGATGCGGCGCGCGATGTGCGCCAGCACGTCGTCCGGCACCGTCGCGGACAGCACCGCGAGCCCGTCGACGCGCCCGGCCAGGTCCGACACCGTCGCCGCCGACGCGGGACCGCGCGCGACAGCGATCATCACCGCGAGCCCGGTGCGCCACGCCTCGAGCTCGGCGCCGCGCATGACCTCGCCCATGTACAGGTTGCCCGGGTGCACGTCGGGCGCCTGGCCCGTGTCGACGACCACCTCGACCGCCTGGCCCGCGGGCACGGGCGCCGGGACCGACGCCGGGTCGTCGATGCCGTCGACGTCGGGGAAGCACAGGCCCAGCACGCCCGTCTGGCGGGCCGCGAGGCCGCGCGCCGCGCCCGACGGCACGTACCCCAGCTCCTGGATCGCGGCGTGCACGAGCGCACGCGTCTCGGGTCGCACGTCCTCGGGGCGGCGCAGCACGCGTGACACCGTCGCGGTCGACATCCCGACGTGCCGGGCGACGTCGTACACCGTGGGGGTCTTCGGCACTGGTCCTCCCTTGCCCTGTCCCGGGCGCGTCGTCGCGCGGACGTCGCGCGGCCCGTGCGGGCGGCGACGGCCCGCGCCGCGCCCGCCGGCGGGCTCCGTCGCACCGGCGGCCCGGGGGACGGGCATGCGTCAGGGTGCCACGGCCGGGCGCGTCGTGCGGGCGGTGGCGTGCCTGGCGGCCCGGGTGTGACACCCGCGCTGCGGCGCTGACCTGGGAGGACGCGTTCACGGAGCAGTCGTGGGACGAGATTTTGATCGAACGCTCAAATCAAGCGCCGGGCGCCCGATGGTGAAGGAGAACCGCCGTCGACCGAGGAGCACCCGATGCCCGACCTGCCCGCCACGAAGAAGAAGACGGCGTGGAGCTGGTTCGTCGACCGTCCGCTCGGGCTCAAGATCGGCGCGTGCCTCGCGCTCCTCGCGCTCGTCGTCGTCGCGGTGGCGGGCGTCGCCACCGTGCGGATGCAGGCGCTCGCCGCCGCGCAGACGGAGCTCGAGACCGAGTCGATCGACCCGCTGCGTGACGTGTCGAACCTGCAGCGCGCGTTCACCGCGGTGCGTCTCGCCAACGTCCGGCTGCAGATCAACACCGCCGACGAGCGCCCCGCGACCCGCGCCAAGATCGCCGAGGAGCGCGAGACCGTCGCGACCGTCCAGGCGGACGTCGCGCGGACCAACCCCGACCTCGCGCAGCGCCTCACCGCCGCCACCGAGCCGTACATGGTCCTCACGGACCGGTACCTCGACATGGTCGACGCCGACGACCCGCGGGCGCGCGGCTACGCCAACCAGGACCTCGCGCAGCAGGGCGTGGCCGCGGACGCCGAGATCGCGACGGCCGTCGAGGAGCTCAACGCCGGCGCGGTCGAGAGCACCGCGCGCAACGTCGCGCTCGTGCGGACCTCGGTGCTGGTGCTCTGGGGCGTCGTCGCGGGAGCGCTGCTGCTGGTGAGCGTCGTCGCGGTCGTCACCGTGCGGCGCGTCCTGCGGTCCGTGCGCGGCGTGCAGGACGCGGTCGTCGCGATGGCGGCCGGCGACCTCACGGTCGAGGCGACCGTCTGGGACGACGACGAGCTGGGCCGCATGACGGCGGCGCTGACCGAGGCGCAGCGCGCGCTGCGGCAGACGCTCGCCGGGGTCGTCGAGGGCGCGCAGACCGTCGCCGCGGCGACCGAGCAGCTCTCGGCGTCCTCGACGCAGGTCGCGTCCGCGTCCCGCGAGACCGGTGAGCGCGCCGGGTCGGTGGCGGCCGCGGCCGAGCAGGTGTCGCGCTCGGTCCAGGCCGTCGCCGCCGGTGCGGAGGAGATGGGCGCGTCGATCCGCGAGATCTCCCAGAACGCGTCCGAGGCCGCGCGCGTCGCCGGGCAGGCCACGGACGCCGCGAAGACGACGAACGAGCAGGTCAGCCGGCTGGGCGAGTCGAGCCAGGAGATCGGCAACGTCGTCAAGATGATCACGAGCATCGCCGAGCAGACCAACCTGCTGGCGCTCAACGCGACGATCGAGGCTGCGCGTGCCGGTGAGGCGGGCAAGGGGTTCGCGGTCGTCGCGGGGGAGGTCAAGGAGCTCGCGCAGGAGACCGCGAAGGCCACCGAGGACATCGCGCGGCGCGTCGAGGCCATCCAGGGCGACACGACCGGCGCCGTCGATGCGATCGGCGACATCTCGCGCATCATCGCGGCGATCAACGACTACCAGCTCACCATCGCCTCGGCCGTCGAGGAGCAGACCGCGACCACCGCCGAGATGTCCCGCTCGGTCGCCGAGGCCGCCACCGGGTCCGGTGACATCGCCGGCACCATCACGGGCGTCGCGACGCAGGCGTCCTCGACCAACGAGGCCATGGACCAGGTCGCGACGGCCGTCGCCGAGCTGGCCCGGATCGCGGCGGACCTGCGGGCCCGCACCGCACGGTTCACCTACTGAGCCGACGACGGTGCGAGGGCGCCTGCACCTGTCCCCCCGCGGGGCGCTCTCGCACCGTCGTCACCCCGTGCGGGGCGTCCCGGGCGCCGCGCCGGCCCCAGGGGTCAGGCGGCGCGGGTCTCGAGACTGCTCATGGCCAGCGCCATCGCCGCGATCTCGGCGCGCACGCCCGCGTCGTCGCGCGTGCACAGCCACGACGACACGATCGCCGAGCCCTGCGACACCAGGGCCCGCGCGACCACCTCGACGGGCAGCGCCCACGTCGAGCCGCGCGCGGCCGACCACCGCTCCACCAGGTCCGTCGCCGAGGCCAGCAGGCGCTCGTACGTCGTCCGGACCCCCGCGGGGCCCGCGCGGCGCAACGCCGTCACGGTCAGCTCCGCGACCATGAGCTGGTACGCCTCGTCGCGCTGCACGTGCGCCAGGTACGCCAGCAGCGCCGACTCCACGCCCTCCCGGACGCCCGCCGCCTGCTCGACCGTCTCCCACACGTGGCACAGCGTGATCGACAGCTCGCGGTCGATGAGCGCACCGATCAGCGCGTCCCGGTCCTCGAAGTAGTAGTACAGCGCGCTCGGCCGCACGCCCGCGCGCGCCGTCACGGTGCGGGTCGTCACGGCGGAGAGACCGCCCTCGCGGATCACCGCGACCGTGGCGTCCAGCAGCTGCTCGCGCCGCTCGGCCATGGTGCGGTGCGGCTGGTGCTGGCCCGCCACCTCAGTACCTCCCCAGCCCCTGCGGTGTCCGGGCGTTCGAGGCCCTGAGCCTATGCTCCGCCGGGAGCGCTCCACGTGCGATCGGGGGGTGGTTCCACCCTTGAGAAGGGCGGGAGTCGTCCCTGGACAGCGCGTGGTTCAGGCCCGATGTGTCCGCGCGGCGGGTCGCGCGAGGACAGGAGTCGTTACCGGAGGCAGGGGCGTGCTACGCGGGCTGGCGTCCACGAGAGTCGTCGCATCCCAGCAAGTCTCATCCGATCGTCCAGCCGCGATACGCGCGTCGAGGGGCGGCGAACCGGTCGACGGGTAGAGTCAGAGGGTGCGAGACGCCGATATTCGATCCGCACTCCATGCTCGGTTGCGCAGCGAGCATGGAAGTGGAGTGGGGACGCGCTACGTCGACGAACTCGGCCTGTGCGGGACCGTCCGCGTCGACGTCGCTGTGGTGAACGGGACCCTTTCGGGATACGAGTTGAAGAGCGATCGCGACACCCTACGACGGCTGCCCACACAGATCGAGTACTACTCGAAGGTGCTCGATCACGCCACGCTGGTCGTGGGTGAAGAGCACTACGTTCGCACCAACGGCATGCCCAACCTTCCGCTGTCATGGGGCATTATTGTCGCCTCGCCACGGCTCAGCGATGTTCATCTCGAGGAAGTGCGAGCCGCGGAGATGAGCGAGCGCCTCGATCCGTTCGCAATCGCTCAGCTTCTGTGGCGAGATGAGGTGTTGTCCGAGCTCGACGAGCGCGACGCTGCTGGCGGCATGAGGTCTAAGCCGAGGCGCCTGCTCTCGGATCGACTTGCCCGGCTTCTTGAGCTTGACGAACTCCGCAGTGTCGTCCGCGAGCGGCTGAAGGCTAGGGCAACCTGGAGACAGCCTCCGCCACATGAGTGAGATGGTGCGTGGTCGCGACGCGCCGCCAGGCTTCAGGATTCCCACCAGACCCAGGCACCGCTGCTATCCACGCGTCCCCGGCGCAGTGCGATGCCCCCGCGAACCGCGGGTCGGCAGCGATCGCTGCTGCGACGGGAAGGGCAGCGGCGCCACCCTTCCCGGAGCCTCCAGCGCCCTTGAACAACTCACCCTTGGCCACCAGCCACGCTAGATCGATGGTGTAGCGGAAGGCCGCGCTGATGCTGAGTAGACGTGGGTCGATGTTAAGAATCGGGTCTGGATGGGCGACGCCGTAGTCCCCAAACTGGGGAACAACCGACGTGGTGGAGCCAGCCAGCAAGTCCTGGTAGAGGACCCACTCCGTTCGCTCAACGGCACTCAGCCCCCGTCCGACACCCGAGAGGTCCTTCGGGAACCCGGCGCCGGAGACGGTCACAGTTCGCCAGTCGGCCGCGTAGGGAAGCGCGTTCAACTCGTTCCGCACCGCAGTCAGGGCCAGCTCCGATGAAGCAGCCACATCCTCGGCGAGGTCGAGGATCAGGTCAACGTCAGCGGGGGCGATAGCGAGCTCTCTCAGGAGTTCGTCCAGTCGCGCTACCCCAGTGGCCGAGGGCCACTCTCCGGTTGTCAGTCGGATGCAGGCACCCCGCCGATCACGAGCGACAGCGCGAGCGGCGGCGGCGCGGTAGGCCACATCTCGGCCCGGAGAAACGGACGGCAGTAGCGTCACGCCCGCAGCATTCGCCTGCGCGATCAGCCAGTCCAGGGGGTGCGAGCCGTCCGCCATCCGCTCTGTCGGCGCAATGAACTGCATGTCAACGAAGGCTCGGTCGTGTCCCCAACAGGCTGCAAGATCGGGTCCGAGAGTGCTGAGATGCCCATCGATCGTTTTGGAGGGCTCATCGAGATCGAAGTTCCAGTCGATCGGCGCGACCTCGAACAACGGTGTGAGATGACTCTTGACGCTCGGCGAGAGATCCCCGAGTGCGCGCCTCTCGCCGCGCTTCGTCAGGACGACAGGCACGTAGTGCCGATGGTCGAAAGTCACGTTGCTCCCCCTTGACTAAAGTGTGGCCTACAATTTCCCACCGCGGATGCCACGGGCGCCAGCCTCCATGCGGGTGATGTACAACCGCAGCCTCGGACCAAGCGAAGCGACGCCACCGTCCGGCCTCGGCGCGATCCGCGCACGCCTGCGAGAGCGCGGCATCACTGCCGTGCCCCCTCAGCGTGACGACCGGAAGGGCGACCG
Source organism: Cellulomonas iranensis NBRC 101100 = JCM 18110 (assembly GCF_001552375.1). Taxonomy (GTDB): domain Bacteria; phylum Actinomycetota; class Actinomycetes; order Actinomycetales; family Cellulomonadaceae; genus Cellulomonas; species Cellulomonas iranensis. Next base: position 50,072 of record NZ_BCRB01000016.1, read on the forward strand.
GCAGCAGTGAGGCTCCCGAAGCGGACGGTCCGTTCACCCGGGGAATTCGGTTGACTGTTACGCCGCTCAATGAGCCGGAAGCCGGGCATTGGATGCTGTATCCACCGGACGGGTACGTCGTCACCGCAAGCCCCGGTCGGCAGGTCACTCGAGAGGCGGAAGGCGGCCGGGGCTCATGGGTATCGGCCAGGGCTGTTGGGGTAGCCGCAAGTCCCCTGCGGCTACCCAATCCACCAGCCCCGCGTCGCACCGGGATGGTAGGACGGTAGCCATGACCACCACCCCCGGCGGGGACACCCCCACGCCCTTCCACGACCTCGACGCGTACGTCGCGCTGCCGCGCCTGTCCGGGCTGGTCCTGTCGCCCGACGGCGAGCGCCTGGTGACGGCCGTCCAGACCCTCGACCGCAAGCGCACGTCCTACGTGACCGCGCTGTGGGAGGTCGACCCGCACGGCGAGCGGCCCGCGCGCCGCCTGACGCGCTCGGCGAAGAGCGAGTCGTCGGCCGCGTTCACGCCCGCGGGCGACCTGCTGTTCACCAGCGCGCGCCCCGACCCGGACGCCGACGGCGACGACGACCCGAAGCCCGCGCTGTGGCTGCTGCCGGCCGACGGCGCGGAGGCCCGCGTGGTCGCGGACCGCGGCGCGGGCGTCGGTGGCGTCAAGGTCGCGGCCGACGTGCCGACCGTGCTCGTCGTGTCGGACGTGCTGCCGTCCGCCACGGACGACGCGGACGACGAGCGGCTGCGCAAGGAGCGCAAGGACAAGAAGGTCGCGGCGATCCTGCACACCGGCTACCCGGTGCGGTACTGGGACCACGACCTGGGCCCGGCCGTGCCGCACGCGTTCGTCGGCACGGTCGGTGCCGACGTCGCGGCGCCGCGCGCCGGCGAGCGCGACCCGCGCGTCGAGCTCGGCGACGTCACGCCCGACGCGGGCGTCGCGCTGCGCGAGACGCAGCCCGAGCTCAGCCCCGACGGCCGCACGGTCGTCACTGCGTGGAACCGCCCGGCCGCGCGCGGCGACCTGCGCTCGCTGCTCGTCGCGGTCGACGTCGCGACGGGCGAGCGGCGCACGCTCGTCGACGACGCGGACGCCGACCTGGGCCACCCGCGCGTCTCGCCCGACGGCCGCTGGGTCGCCTACGCGCGCGAGAGCCTGTCGTCCCCGCACCAGGCCCCGACGGTCGAGCTGTGGGTCGTGCCGTCCGAGGGCGGCGAGCCCCGCCGGCTCGGCGCCGACTGGGACCGCTGGCCCGCCGACTTCGTGTGGCTGCCGTCCTCCGACGGCCTGCTCGTCGTCGCCGACGACGACGGCCGCGCGCCGGTGTTCCACGTGGAACTGACCTCGGGCGCCGTCACGCGCGTCACCAGCGACGACGCCGCGTTCTCCGACGTGCAGGTCGCACCCGACGGTGCGACGGCCTACGCGCTGCGCACGTCGTACGCCGCGCCCGCGCACCCCGTGCGCATCGACCTCGCCGCCGCGCTCGCGGGCGGCCCCGTCGCCGCGACGCCGCTCGTGTCGCCCGCCGCCGACGTGCCGCTGCCCGGCCGCCTCGAGGAGGTCGTCACCACGGCCGCCGACGGTCAGCGCGTGCGGTCGTGGCTCGCGCTGCCCGACGGCGCCGGCCCCGACGCCAAGGCCCCGCTGCTGCTGTGGATCCACGGCGGCCCGCTCGGCTCGTGGAACGCGTGGTCGTGGCGGTGGAACCCGTGGATCCTCGTCGCGCGCGGCTACGCCGTGCTGCTGCCCGACCCCGCGCTGTCGACCGGCTACGGCCAGGACTTCATCCAGCGCGGCTGGGGCGCGTGGGGTGCGGCGCCGTACACCGACCTCATGGCCGCGACCGACGCCGCGCTCGAGCGCGACGACGTCGACCCCGAGCGCACCGCCGCGATGGGCGGCTCGTTCGGCGGGTACATGGCCAACTGGGTCGCCGGGCACACCGACCGGTTCCGCGCGATCGTCACGCACGCGAGCCTGTGGGCCCTCGACCAGTTCGGACCCACCACCGACGCGTCGTTCTACTGGCAGCGCGAGATGACCCCCGAGATGGCGCTCGAGAACTCGCCGCACCGGTTCGTCGGCGACATCGTCACGCCCATGCTCGTCATCCACGGCGACAAGGACTACCGCGTGCCGATCGGCGAGGGCCTGCGCCTCTGGTACGAGCTGCTGTCCGCGTCGGGCCTGCCCGCCGACGACGAGGGCCGCACGCCCCACCGGTTCCTCTACTACCCGGACGAGAACCACTGGGTGCTCACGCCGCAGCACGCCAAGGTCTGGTACGGCGCCGTCGAGGCGTTCCTCGCCGAGCACGTCCTGGGCCGCACGGGCGACGACGCGGTCCCGTACCCCGAGGTCCTGGGCTGAGCCCGGGCCGCACCGCGCCCTGACGACGACGGCCGGCGCACCCGAGCAGGGGTGCGCCGGCCGTCGTCGCCGGGACCGGCCCCGACGGGGGCGCGCCTGGAGCTCGGCACGTGACAAACCCGCAGGTCAGGGCGGTCGATGACGGTGCCCAGGGGGTAGACAGTCGCGCGACGGGAAATGTATGCTGGGCAGCGCCCTGGGAGTTGATCCCGGTGGAAGACGAAGACCCGAGACCCTTCCGGACGGTTGTGGCGCTCGGGTCGACGCATGTCTGGGGTCAGACGGTGACCACCGACGAGACCAAGGGTTGCGCGCGACGTCTCCACTCCCCGCCCCTGGTCCACGCCCACGCGATGGCGTCCGGGACGGCGAGCAGCGGTTCCGCGCTCGCGTGAGCGTGCTCGTAGGCGAGGATGTCGCGGCACTGAAGACGCCGCACGAGCTCGAGCAGCTGTTGCTGGTCCCGCCTGTCCACACCCTCGGCGGTCTCCAAGCACAGGCGGGTACCCGCGCCCGTGTCGACGACATCGTGGACCAGCCGCTCGAGGCACGCGCGTCGGCGGGTGATGTTCGACTTGTGGCCGGCCCCGGCCTCGTACAAGGTCGCGCTGCACCCCAGATCAGCCATGCGCTGCAGGATCAAGCGCCTTCGAGAGTCGGACTCCTTGACCATGTGCAGTCGACGCTGGCCGGGCTCGACGAGGCTCTTGACGCCACGGCGCGTGGCTGTGACGTCGTCCGGCATCACCACCGCCGCCACCAGCAGGTAGCCGCGACGCATGGACTCGTCGACCACGACATGTCGCACACCCATCGACATCTCGTCCTCTCAGCCGTCGCGAGAGACGAGCGGCCTCCGTCCCGGTGCGGTGCCTACAGGTCCGCCGGGTCCACCAGGAAGTCCGCCTCGTCGGCGACCTCGCCGCCCACGGCGGCCTGCAGCACCTTCGCGACCTGCGCCACGAGCGGTGCCGAGCGCGAGCGCGCGACGCGGTGCGGCAGCGACGGCTTCTCCTGCTCGATCTGCTCGATCTCGAACGGCTCCCACCGCACGCGGTACGCGACCACGCCGTCCTTGGTCCAGGGCAGGTCCTCCATGAGCGGCGGCAGCTGCTCGCACGCGGCCACCTCGACCGCGAGCATGCCGTCCACGCCCAGGTCCACCAGCACGCCGAACGACTCCGACGGCGGCGGCGCCGCGAGCATCAGCTCGTCGAACGCGTCGGCCTCGGCCATGAGGCGCTGCCGCTCGTCGTCGTCCTGCACGCCGTGCTGCTCGAGCGCCGAGCGCAGACCCGACCCGCCCGACTCCGGGGCGCCGCCCACCGCACCCTGCGACGAGCGGCCCGCGAGCAGGGTCGGGCCCTTCCACGACCCGGGGATCGCCTCCGACAGGTACGCGCGCGGCTGCACGCGCTGCACCAGCTCGAGCACCGTCGCGGGCTCCACCCAGCGGTCGGTGAGCACCGTGAGGTCCGTCGACGCGTCGGGGTCGGGCGTCAGCACCGCGCCCGTCTGCGTGCGGACCGCACCACCCAGCCGGCGGGCCGCCGCGACGAGCCACTGCACCACGCGGCCCTCCTCGCGGACCGGCAGACCGTCCGGGAAGGCGCGCTTGAGGCCGTCGCGGTCGCCGCCCGGGTACGGCCGCTCGCCGCGCTCGCGCGGCGTGTGCAGCACCCACACCATGACCGTGGTCGCCGGCAGCCCGAGCGCGACGGCGCCCGCCGCGTCCGTGCGGTACGGGCCGGCCAGCGTCGACAGGCGCGCGAGCCGCAGCGCCCGCACGGGCGCCGCCTGCCGCCCGACCGCGCGGATGCCGAGCGCCGCCGTCACCGCGGGCAGCACGCCCGTGCGCGTCGGCGCCTCGGACGCGGGCGCGTCCTCCCAGCGCACGCCGCGGAACCGGCTCGCCGCCAGCACCTCGACCTCCTCGGGGGAGACCCCCGCGGGCAGCGCGAGCAGGTGACGGTCCGCGAGCGTCGGGTCCTCGACGGGGAGCGCGGGCGCCTCGGCCTCGGCCATCACACGTCCGACCGGTGGAAGTTCTGCCACGACCGGGACGCCGTCGGGCCGCGCTGCCCCTGGTAGCGCGAGCCGTACTCCTGCGAGCCGTACGGGTGCTCGGTCGGCGACGACAGGCGGAAGAAGCACAGCTGGCCGATCTTCATGCCCGGCCACAGCAGGATCGGCAGCGTCGCGACGTTCGACAGCTCGAGCGTCACGTGCCCGCTGAAGCCCGGGTCGATGAACCCCGCGGTCGAGTGCGTCAGCAGCCCCAGCCGGCCCAGCGACGACTTGCCCTCGAGGCGCGCCGCGACGTCGTTCGGCAGCGTCACCTGCTCGTACGTCGCACCCAGCACGAACTCGCCCGGGTGCAGCACGAACGGCTCGCCCGCCTCCGCCTCGACGAGGCGCGTGAGGTCGGGCTGCTCGGCCGACGGGTCGATCACCGGGTACTTGTGGTTGTCGAACAGCCGGAAGAACCGGTCGAGGCGCACGTCGATGCTCGACGGCTGGACCATCGCGGGCTCGTACGGGTCGAGCACGACCCGTCCCTGCTCGAGCTCGGCACGGATGTCGCGGTCGGAGAGCAGCACGGGTGCGAGCGTAGTGGGAACCCGTGGGAACCGGTGAGAGCGACCGGACGAACCGGGCGCCGTGCACAGCCCGCCCCGGTCCGCGTTCACCCGCACGGGCACGCCGACATGGACCGGCGTCCGGGTTAGCGTGGCGTGCGTGACCACGACGATCGCCCGCACGGTGCGCGTCGTGGCACCCCTGGCGCTCGTGCAGGCCGCGCTCGCCGCGTGCTACGCCGGCGTGGTCGTGGTGCTGCTGCCGCGGCAGGTCGCGCTGCTCGACGCGGCGTCGAAGGTCGAGAACCTCGCGCTCGTCAGCACCGTGTCGTTCGCGTTCACGGTGGCCGCGCAGCCCGTGGTCGGTGCGCTGAGCGACCGCACGCGCGGCCGGTTCGGCCCGCGCGTGCCCTGGATGGTCGGCAGCGCGCTCGTCGCCTCGGTCGCGCTGCTCGCGCTCGGCCGCGCGTCGTCGTTGCTGCTGCTGGGCGCGCTGTGGGTCGTCGCGCAGGTCGCGCTCAACGGCGTCGACGTCGCCGCCGCGGCCGTCGTGCCCGACGAGGTGCCGCCCGCACGGCGCGGACGCACGTTCGCGGCGCTCGGCGCGGCCTCGGTCGTCGGCGCCGCGGTCGCGGTGACCGGCATCGGCGCGGCTCCCGACGGCACCGCGGGCGCGTACGCGGCGCTCGGCGCGGGCGTGCTCGTCGCGACGGCGGTGTTCGTCGTCGTCGCGGGCGTGGCCCGGCCCCGGCCCCGCGCCGGTGCGCCGCGCCCGTGGCGGCGCCTGCTCGTCGACCCGCGCCGCGAGCCCGCGTTCGCGCGGGTGTTCGCGTCGCGGTTCGGGTTCGTGCTGGCCTACCAGCTCGTCTACACGTACCAGCTGTACGTGCTCACCGACCACGTCGGCCTCACGGACGCGCGCGCGTCCGTCGTGCTCGGCACGCTCACCGCGGTGAGCCTCGTCGCGGTGCTCGTCGGCGCCGCCGTCACCGGCGTCGGCAGCGACCGGCTCGGCCGCCGCACGCCGTTCCTCGTCGGGGCGTGCGCGCTGCTCGCGGTCGCGGTGCTCGTGCCCCTCGCGTGGCCCACCGTGCCCGGCATGGCCGTGTTCGCGGTGCTCAAGGGTCTCGCGTCGGGCGCCCACCTGGCGGCCGCGACGACGTTCGTCACGGAGGTGCTGCCCGCGGCGGGGACGTCGCCCGCCACCGACCTCGGCGTGTTCAACGTCGCGACCAACGTGCCGCAGGCGCTCGCGCCCGCGCTCGCGGGGCTCCTGGTGCTGCGGGCCGGCGGCTACCCGACGCTGTTCGTCGCCGCGGGCGTCGTCGCGCTGGCCGCGCTCGTCGCGAGCCGGCGCGCCGGCCGGGCCCCCACCTCGCCGACGCCCGAGCGGGTGACGACGTGACCGGCCCGCACGGCGTCACGGTGCACGGCGCGCCGCGCCTGCCGTCCTGGCTCGTGCCGCGCCCGCACCTCGTCGCCCGGGTCCAGGACGGCGGGCCCGTCGTGGTGCTGCGCGCTCCCGCCGGCGGCGGCAAGACCGTGCTGGCCGCCGAGTGGGCGCGCGCGACCGCGGACCGCGGCGTGTGGGTGCCGGTGCACGACGTGCGGGGACGCGCGTTCTGGGGGCGGGTCGTGCAGGCGGTCGTCGACGCGGGCCTGCCCGCCGACCACCCGTTCGCGGGCGGCACGACGAGCCTGCGCGAGGCGCACGACGCCCACGGTCACCTGGTGCGCGGGTTCACCCGGCTCGGTCCGCTCGTCCTCGTGCTCGACGGCGCCGACACGCTCGACGGGCCCACCGCCACCGAGGTCGTGCGGCTCGTCGAGGCCGTGCCCGCCTTGCGGGTCGTCGCCGCCACCCGCTCCGCCGGCCCCCTCGAGGCGCCCGCGGCCCGGGTCCGCGTCGACGTCGACGTGCTCACGGGCGACGACCTCGCGCTCACGGTCGACGAGGTGGGCCGCGTGCTCGACGGCGACGACGCCGACCCCGGGCGTGCCGTGCGGGTCCACGCCGCGACCGGGGGGTCCCCGCTCGCGGTCCGGCTCGTCGCGCTCGCGGAGGGCGACCCCGAGCAGGACGTGCGGCGCACGCTCGAGCACGTCGTCACCGGCACGGTCGACCAGCTCGACGCCACGACGGCCGACCTCGTGCGCGTCACCGCGACCGCCGACGTCCTGACGCCCGACCTCGTCGCCGAGCTGGTCACCGGCGCGCCCGCGCAGGCGCGCGAGCGGCTCGACCACCTCGCCGCGCTGGGCCTGGGCACGTGGACCGACCCGGACCGCGGCGGGTTCGCCTACACGCCCGTCGTCCGCGACGCGCTGCGCGCGCGGCTGCGCCGCACCGACCCGGCCCGGTTCCGGCGGCTGCGGGCCCGGGTCGCGGCGTGGTGCGACGACCACGACCTGCCCGTCGAGGCGCTGCACGCGGCCGTCGACGCCGACGACCTCGACCTCGTGACGGCCGTCGCGCGGCGGCACTGGCGGTCCTTCCTGCTCGAGAACGTCGGCACGGTCCGGCCCGCGCTGCGGCCCGTGCACCTGCTGCGGCTGCGGCGCCGTCCGCTGCTGCTGTTCCTGCTGGCGCTCGGGCACAACGCCGACCCCGCGGGCCGGCTGCGGGCCGTCGCCCTGTTCGGCCTCGCCGCGGCGAGCGCACGCGTCGAGGGCGAGCGGACCCCGCCCGCCGACCGTGTGCTGCTGCGCACCATCGAGGTCGTCGCGCTGCGGCTCACCGGCCGCGGCCGCGCCGCCGCGCGCGCCGCCGCCGACGTCGTCCGCCGGGCCGACGCGCTGACGGAGGCGGAGCGCGCACGCGTCGCCGACGTGCTGCCGCACTCCTACGTGCACGCCGGCACCGCGTTCCTCTACGACGCGCGGGGCGAGCAGGCCGTGCACGCGTTCGAGCAGAGCCTCGCCGCGGCCACCACGCCCCCGGCGCAGCTCCCGGGACTCGCGCTGCTCGCCGGCACGCTCGCGCTCGACGGTGCGATGCCGCGTGCACGGCAGCACGTCGCGCAGGTGCGGGCCGGCACGTGGCCGGCGGGGCTCGTCGAGGGGTACGCGGGGGCGCCCTACCGGGTCGCCGAGGCGTTCCTCGCGCTCGAGGACCTCGACCCCGCGCAGGCGCAGCCGCACCTGGACGCGCTCGCGCGGCACCTGCCGACCATCGAGCACTGGCCGCTGATCGCGCACGCGCAGGCGTGGACCGACCTGCTGCGCGACGGCGCCGAGACGGCCCTTGCCCGCCTCGACGAGACCGTGCGCGTGCACGCGCAGCGCCAGCCCGCGCACCGGCCCGCGGCGGCGGGGCTCGACGCGACCCGCGCGACCCTCCTGGTCGCCGCCGGCCGTCCGCTCGCGGCGCTCGAGCTGCTGCCGCGCACGCCCGACGACCCGGCGTCCGTCGTCGCGCTGGGCCGTGCGCACCTGGCCGCCGGCCGGCCCGAGATCGCCCTCGACACGCTCGCGCGCACCGGGGCCGTCCGCCGCCCCGCGCTGCGGACCCAGGCCGACCAGGCGCTGCTCGAGGCGGTCGCGCTCGTCGCGCTCGACCGGGCCGGGGACGCCGCGGCGGCCCTGCGGCGCGCGCACGCGCTGCTGACCGTGCACGGCCTGCGGCTGCCGCTCGCGCTGCTGCCCGCCGACGCGCGGCCCGCGCTCGCGGCGCTCGCGCGTGAGCACGGCCCCGCGGGCGCCGTCGAGCTCATCGACGTCCCGGCCCCGTCCGTGGTCCCGGCGGTCGAGGAGCTGCCGGCGCTCACGCCGCGCGAGGCGGTCGTGCTGCGGGCGCTGGCGCGCACGGGCTCGAGCGCGCAGATCGCCGCCGACCTCGTCGTCAGCCAGCACACCGTGAAGTCCCAGCTGCGGTCGCTGTACCGCAAGCTCGACGCGTCGTCGCGCACCGAGGCGCTCGCCGAGGCCGGCCGTCTCGGGCTGCTGCCCGGCGGCGGCGCCGGCCCCGACGGCCCGGCCCCTGACGCGTCCGACCGCTGACGCGTCCGGGACGCACGCACGCGGTGGGGCGCTCCGGGGGGAGTGCGCCCCACCGCGTGGTGGGTGCCCGCGCGCAGCGGCGCGGGCCGTTCGGGGCCTACCGGGTCACCGGCGGGCCGTCGGCGTCACCGCGTCGGTGTCACCGCGTCGTCGGACGACGCAGCACGAGCGCGCCGGCGCCGGCCACGAGCAGCAGGCCCGCGAGCGCCGCGACGCCCCAGCCGCCCCAGCCCGTGACGGCCAGGTCCGGCGCGGGCGCCGGGGACGCGGTCGGGGTCGGCGACGGCGCGGGCGTCGGCCCGGCCGGTGCGTCGACGTACGTCACGCGCACGAGCGCCTCGGTCGGGTTGCCCTCGACGTCGGAGACCCGGTACCGCACGGGCGTCGGGTCGCCGCCGAACCCGGCGGCGGGCGTGAACGTGACCGCACCCGTCGCGGGGTCGACCGTCCACGTGCCCTCGCCGTCCACGACGAGCGTCGTGACCGGCTCGCCGTCGGCGTCGAGCAGCCGGACGGACGTCGGGTCGAGCGTGCCGCGGTCGTTGCCGACCACGTCGACCGTCACGGCGGTGCCGCGCACGTTGCCCTCGTCCACGTCGTCCGCGGCCTGCGGCAGGAAGGTCACGACGAGCCGGGCGCCCGTCGTGCCGCCCGCGGCGTCCGACACCTCGTACCGCTGGGGCGTCGGGTTGCCGTCGTAGCCGTCCTGCGGCGTGAACGTCACCTCGCCGGTCGTGGGGTCGACCGTCCAGGTGCCCTCGCCGGGGACGCGCAGCGTCGTGACGCGGTCGCCGGTCGCGGGGTCGACGATCCGCAGCGTCGCGGGGTCGAGGTCGCCCGCGTCGTTGCCGAGCGGGTCGAGCACGACCGGGCGGCCCAGCTCGTTGTCGTGCCGCGCGTCGTCGGTCGCCTCCGGCTGGTACGTGACCGTGACCTGAGCGCCCGTGGTGTCGCCGGTGGAGTCGGTGACGACGTAGCGCACGGGCGTCGGGTTGCCGACGTAGCCGTCCTGCGGCGTGAACGTCACGGCGCCGGTGGTCGGGTCGACGGTCCAGGTGCCCTGGCCGGGGACCTCGAGCGTCGTGACCTGGCGGTCGCCGTCGACGAGCCGCACGGTGGTCGGGTCGAGGTCACCGGTGTCGTTGCCGAGGACGTCGACGGTCACGGCGGTGCCGAGCGGGTTGTCGAGGTCGGCGTCGTCGGTCGCGTCCGGCACGTAGCCGACCGTGACGGTGGCGGCGACGGTGTCGCCCGTGCTGTCCGTGACCTCGTAGGTCACCGGGGTCGGGTCGACCAGGAAGCCGTCCTCGGGCGTGAACGTCACCTCGCCGGTGGTCGGGTCGACGCTCCACGTGCCCTCGCCGGGCACGGCGAGGCGCGTCACGCGCTCCTCGCCGTCGACCAGCCGCACGCTCGCCGCGTCCAGGTCGCCCGTGTCGTTCGCGAGCACGTCGACCGTCACGGTCGAGCCGATCGCGTGGCCGAGCGACGAGTCGTCCGCCGCCTCCGGCAGGTACGTCACGACGACGACGGCCGTCGCGGTCTGCCCGTGGGTGTCGCTCACGCGGTAGGCCACGGGCGTCGGGTCGACGAGGAAGCCGGCCTCGGGCGTGAAGGTCAGCGCACCCGTCGTCGTGTCGACCGTCCACGTGCCCTCGCCGGGCACGACGAGCTCGGTGCCGAGGGAGACGCCGCGGTCGGCGTCCCAGAGCACGACGCTCGCGGGGTCGAGGTCGCCGCTGGGCGCGGAGTCGTTGCCCAGGACGGGGACGGTCACGGGGTCGCCGATGCGGTTGCCGCGGTCCTCGTCGTCGGTCGCGACCGGCGGGCCGATGACCGTGACGGTGCTGGTCGCGGTGTTGTCGTCCTGGTCGCCGCGGTCCACGACGCTCGCGACGTTGGTGAGCTCGGTGCCGGGTGCGTCGGTGACCTGCTGCGTGTAGACCACCGTGAGCGTCTCGTCGACGTCCAGCCCGCGCACGCCGTCGGCGGCGCCGCCCAGCGGGGCGAACGGGCGGGCGCAGGTGAGCGCCGCGGGCATGGCCGCGCCGGGCGTCGCGTCGCACACGACCGGGCCGCGCTCGAGCTGCTCGCTGCCGCCGCCGGTCACGGTCGCGGACGCGAACGTCGCCCCGGCGCCCGGCAGGGTGTCGCGGAGCACGACGACGTCGCCGCGCGTCATCGCCTGCGGGCCCGCGTTGCGGACGGTGACCGTCCAGGTGATCGTGCTGCCCACGGGCGCGAGGTCGGGCGACGCGGCGGGCGCGCCGTCGACCACGGCGGTCTTGGTCACGGCCAGGTCGTACGCGCACTCGACCCAGTCGAGCGTGATGGACCCGTTCGCGCCGTTGCCGGTGCCGGTCTGGCGGCCGGCCGCCGTCGACGTCACGTCGCGCGCGGTGGCGGCCACGACGCTCGAGCCGCCGCCCCCGCCGCCGCCGGCCACCGTGGTCAGGCCGTTGTCCTGGTTCTTGATGGCGGTCGACGCGCCGCCACCGGCGCCGAAGACACCGGCGCCGCCACCGCCGCCCGCGTCGTAGTTGGGGTCGGGCGCGCCCGCTCCGCCGGTGCGGCCCACGCCGGGCAGCCCGGCGAGCGACGCGGTCGGGTGCGTGCCGCCGGCCCCGGGCGCGGTCGTGCCGCCGCCCTTGCCGCCGCCGACCGTCGGGCCGCCCTCGAACCCGTCGGTGCCGTCGGCGCCGGGCGCGACCTGGCCGGGAGCCGCGGGCAGACCGGCGTCGCCGCCGAAGCCGTCGGTCGTGACCGAGTGGCCGCCGCCGCTGCCGCCGCCGCCGCCCGCGAGGACCGCGATCGCGTCGTCGTCGGTCCCGCCGAGGCGCAGGAGGCTGAGCCCGCCGCCGCCCGCGCCGCCGTGCTCCTCGGCCGCCGTGCCGCCGGCGCCGCCGCC
>NZ_BCRB01000017.1 GCF_001552375.1 Cellulomonas iranensis NBRC 101100 = JCM 18110
GGCCCAGCAGGCCGACCAGCCCTGGCCAGTCCCCCGCGAAGTTCGCGACGGTCAGGACCGGGCCGCGGTGCGTGCGCAACCCCGCGAGCACGTGGTGGCTGTACTGCCACACCGCCTCGGCCACCACCAACGGCGCGTCGGGCGGGATGCTCGCGAACACCTCCAACCCCATGCGCTGCGAGCTGATGAACCCGTGGCCCGTGACGGGGTCGACCCCGTTGGCACGGACCACGTCCCACCCGTGCTCCGCGAACGCCGCCGTGACGACGTGCTCCAGCTCGACCTGCGTGGCCCAGCCGGCGGTGTTGGCCGACTCCCGCAGGTCGCCCGACGCCACCAGGTACGCAGTACGCGGCGGGGCGACGGGCTCGGGGGCGACGTCGGGAAAGACGTACGTGGACATGGCGACCTCTCCTGGTCGGTCGGGGCCCGGTGCGCGACGGTGCGCGGGGGCAGGGTGGACGGGGGTGGGGGTGGGCGGCGCGTCGGCCGACCCCCGTCGCTGCGTGGGCACGGCCTGGCCCGTCACGCGGCGTCCTCGGCGACGAACGTCGCGATGCGGCCCCGCAGCGCGTCGAGCGCGGCCCGGTCGTCGTCGTCGAGCGGACGGAACGGCCGCCGGCAGTTGCCCGTGACGTCGCCGCGCGCGCACGCCAGGTACTTCGCGGACTGGAACACGCCGTGCGCGACGAGCGTCTCGACGACCTCGTTGATCTGCGACTGCGTGCGCCGCGCGCCCGCGAGGTCGCCCGCGGCGAACCGGTCGCGCACGCGCGCGAACAGCTCGGGCTGGATGTTGACGGTCGTGCCGATCGTCGCGCGCGCACCGACCGCCAGGGCGGACAGGTACTGCTCGTCGAACCCGTTGACGAACACCTTGTCGGGGAACGCCTGCACGAGCCGCTCGAGCGAGTACAGGTTGTGGTCGGTGTGCTTCATGCCGACCACGCGCGGGTGCGTCAGCAGCGTCGAGGCGTTGGACTTGTCGAACGCGACGCGCGTGAACTGCGGGATGTTGTAGAGCAGCACCGGCACGTCCACCGCCTCGACGACCTCGAGGTAGTACCGCTCGATCTCGTCGGGCGTGAACGCGTAGTAGTACGGCGGGATCATCGAGATCGCCGCGACGCCGGACTCCTGCGCGGCCCGCGCGAGCGCGACCGTCTGCGCGGTGCTCGCGGTGCCGACGTGCGCGACGACCGGCACGCGCCCGGCGACCTGCCGGGTCACGCGCTCGACGACCTGCTGCCGCTCGTCGAGCGAGAGCAGCAGCGCCTCGCCCGACGAGCCGCAGCAGTAGAACCCCTCGACGCCGCGTGCGAGCTGCTCCTCGACGACCTCGCCCAGCGCGTCGAGGTCGATCGAGTCGTCCGCGCGCGTGGGGGTGACGAGCGCCGAGAAGATGCGCTCGAGGTCGCTCACCACGCCGTCCACCCGCCGTCGACGACCAGGTTCGCGCCCGTCATGTAGCGCGAGCCGTCGCTGAGCAGGTAGACGACGGGCGCCAGGAAGTCGTCCGTCGTGGCCATGCGGCCGATCGGGATGCGGCTCGTGTAGTTGGCCTGGAACGTCGCGTCCTGCGTGTCCCGCTCGATGCCCGACGGCGTGAGCGTGTTGACGCGGATGCCGTGCCGGCCCCAGTACGTCGCGCAGTACCGCGTGAGGTTGTAGATCCCGGACTTCGACGCCGAGTACGCGACGGGCTTCACGAACGGGACGCCCGTGCGCTCCTCCTGGTACGCGTAGATGTCCTGGACCGGCGAGACCATGCCGTAGATCGAGCCGACCGCGACGATCGAGCCGGGCTTGCCGGCCTCGCGGATGCGCCGCCCCACGGCCTGCGTGATGAGGAACGTGCCCGTGAGGTTGACGTCCACGACCTGCCGGAACACCTCGACCGGGAAGTGCTCGAACGGGCCCGAGACCTCGGGCGGTGCGCTGGGCTGCGTGTCGATGCCCGCGGTGTTGACCAGGCCGTCGGGGGCGCCCCACGGCTCGAGCACGGCGTCGAGACCCGCCTCGATGCTGGCCTGGTCGGCGATGTCGAGCGCCGCGAACCGCAGGTGCGGGTGGTCCACGAGGTCCGCGAGCGCGTGATCCGGGCCGGGCGCGGCCTCGCGCGAGACCGCGGCGACGCGCGCGCCGCGCGCCAGCAGCTCGCGGGTGAGGGCCGAGCCGAGCTGACCCAGCGCCCCGGTGACGACGATCGTGCGGCCCTCGAGGCCGAAGAGGTGGTCGGTCACGGTCACACCTCCACCCGGTGCGCCGCGAGGTGCTCGGTGTCGAGCTCGAGGCCGTGGCCGGGCACGTCGCGCGGCACGAAGAACCCGCGCTGCGGCGGCTGCGGGAGGATCGCGCCGAGCTCGGTGAGCGTGCCGCCGTCGGTCATCTCGCCGCACAGCGCGTTGGGCACCGAGCACAGGACGTGCGCGGACAGCTCGACGACGAAGTGCGGGGCCATGGGCGCGCAGTACGCGCGGGCGAGCGCCGCGATGTCGAGGTACGGCGTGATGCCGCCGACGCGCCCGAGGTCGGCCTGCACGAAGTCGCACGCGTCGTTCGCGAGGTACTGGTTGAACTGCTGCAGCGTGTACACGTTCTCGCCCAGGCCGATCGGCGTGGTCGAGCGCGCCCGCAGCCGCTGGTGCGCCACGACGTCGTCGACGCGCAGCGGCTCCTCGACCCAGTACAGGCCCAGGTGCTCGAACCGGGACATGGCCTGCACGGCCTGCCCGAGGGTCCAGCCCTGGTTCGCGTCGACCATGAGCGGGTACATGCCGACGGCCTCGCGGATCTTGGTGAGCCGCTCGACGTCCTCCTCGAGGTCAGGCTTGCCGACCTTGACCTTGGCCGCGAAGTAGCCGTCCGCCTTCCAGCCCTTGACCTGCTCGACGACCTCCTCGGCCGACAGGTTGAGGTTGATGCCCGACCCGTACAGCGGCACGCGGTCGCGCACGCGGCCCAGCAGGTCCGCGAGCGGCACGCCGCGCTCCTTGGCCAGCGCGTCCCACACGGCGATGTCGACGGCCGCGAGCGCGAGCGTCGTCGTGCCGCCGGGGCCGTTGTCGCGCAGGTACTGCCACGAGCGGTGCCACAGCGGGACGGCCGCGACCTCCTGGCCGAGCAGGGTCGGCGTCAGCTCCTCGAGCATCGCCATCATGGCGCGCCCGCCGACGCCGGACGTGTGGGACAGGCCCACGCCCACGACGCCCGTGTCGGTCGTCAGGTGCGCGGTGATGATCTCGATGTGGGTGACGACGTGGATCTGGTCGCCCCACGTGCCCTTCGGCAGGGGCAGGCGGGACAGCTGGTACTCGATGCTCTCGATCTTCACGACGGGGTCCTTCCGGGGGTGGTGCGTACGGGTGCCGGCGGGGTGGGTCTGCGCTGCGCGATCACCCCTTGACGGCGCCCGCGGCGAGGCCCGCGACGAGGCGCTTCTGGACGACGAGGAACCCGGCGACGACCGGGAGGACGGCGAGCACGCCGCCGGCGGTGAGCAGGTCCCAGCGGATCTGGTACTCGCCGATGAACAGGTGCAGGCCGATCGGCAGCGTCCGCGTCGACGTCGACTGCATGAAGGTCAGCGCGTACAGGAACTCGTTCCACGACAGGATGAAGATGTACGTGCCGGCGGCGACCATGCCGGGGGCGAGCAACGGGACGATGATCATGCGGACCACCTGCCACGAGCTCGCGCCGTCGATGCGGCCGGACTCCTCGAGCTCGCGCGGGATCGAGTCGAGGAAGCCCTTGAGCAGCCACGTGGCGAACGGCGTCGCGAACGCGGCGTGCACGAGCGCGAGGCCCAGCACGTTGTCGAGCAGGTTGAACACCCGCAGCTGGCCCTGCAGCGAGATGACGAGCAGCACCGCGGGCAGCAGCTGCGCCACCAGCACCGCGACCATGAACACCTGGCGCCCCACGAACTCGAAGCGGGACAGCGCGATCGCGGCGCCGCTCGCGCACACCAGCGCCAGCGGCACGGCGACCGCCGCGACCACGAGGCTGTTGCGCAGGTACGTGAGGAACGGCGTCGAGCCCAGCAGCTCGGAGTACGCCGCGGTGCTGATCTCGGAGGGCCACAGCGACGCACCCGCGGACGCGAGCTGCGACGACGGCGTCAGCGACGTGAGGAACATGATCACGTAGGGCCCGAGGATCGTGACGATCCAGACAGTCAGCAGCACGTACAGGCCGGTGCGGCGCGCGGCCGCCAGGCCGCCCAGCCGCGCGGAGACGGCGCTCATCGGCCGGCCCCCTTCCTCGAGGTGAGGCGGATGTAGACCACGACCAGCACGGACAGCACGGCCGCCTGCAGCACCGCGTACGCGGCGCCGGTGCCGAAGTCCATGGCCTTGTAGGCCGTGACGTACGACTGCAGCGACAGGGTCGTCGAGGCCAGGCCCGGCCCGCCGCCGGTCATGATGAGGACGAGGTCCACGTAGTTGGCGGTCCAGATGAGCCGCAGCAGGGTCGTGATGAGGATCGTCGGCAGGATCGCCGGCAGCACGACGTGCCGGAACACGCCCACCGGGCCGCAGCCGTCCATGCCCGCGGCCTCGCGCAGCTCGGGCGCGACGCCCTGCAGCGCGGCCAGGATCATGACGGCGAACAGCGGCACGCCCTGCCACACGTCGACCGCGACGAGCGTCGGCAGCGCGGTCGACGACTCCGACAGGAACGCGATGGGCCGGTCGATCACGCCCAGCCCGCGCAGCGCCGCGTTGAGCACGCCGTGGTTGGGGTCGAGGATCCAGATCCACATGAGCGCGACCAGCACGCTGGGCGTCGCCCACGGGATCATCGCGAGCCCGCGGTACACGCCCCGCAGCGGGAACTTCGCGTTCAGCAGGTGCGCGCCGACCAGGCCCAGCACGAGCTGCAGCAGCACCGCGCCCAGGGTCCAGACGAGCGTGTTGCGGGCCAGCAGCCCGAAGTCGGGCGCGGTGACGACGTCCACGAAGTTCTGCAGGCCGACGAACCCCTGCACGCCGACGAACGGGTTGACGTCGTTGAACGCGAACCACACCGACCGCACGAGCGGGTACCCGGCGAACGTGCCGACCAGCACGAGCGCCGGCGCGAGGTAGACGTAGGCCTCCAGCCCGCGCCGCGGGCGACGCCGCGGCGCGGGGGTGGTGGCCGAGCGGCCGGTGCCGGTGGTACCGGTGGGACCGGCCGCTCGGGTGGTGACGGTGGTCATGGTCAGTCCTGCTCGAGCGTCGTGACGAGCTTCGCGAGCATCTCCTCGCTGGACTGCTGACCCTGCAGCGCGATCTGCACCTGCGTCTGGAACTCCTTCGCGGCGAGCTGCGCGACGCCCGGCAGGGCGGGCCAGCTCTTGGCCGTGCGCGCGGCCTCGACCGCGAGCTGCAGGTCGGGGTCGGTCGAGAACGGCTCGGACGCGGCGACGGACTCCAGCACGGGCAGCTGCCCCTGGATCGACGTCGAGACCGTGCGCATCGGCTCCTCGGTCGCGAGCCACGAGATCCACTCGAACGCCGCGTCCTTGTCCTTGCAGGACTGCAGCACGACGTTGCCGCTCATCGACGTGAGCGTCGAAGGCCCGGCCCCGTCGCCGACGGGGATCGGGACGACGCCGAGCGCGTCGCCCAGCGCCTCGCGCATCGCGTTGAGCGACCCGGGGTGGTGGATCATCATCGCGGTCGTGCCGGCCGCGAAGTTGGTCTGCACGGGCGCGAACGCCGCGGTCACCGAGCCCGGGGGCGCGGCGTCCAGCTCGGTGACGACCGACAGGTACCGCTCGTTCGCGGCCACGGCCTCCGGGCTGTCGAGCACGACGTCGCCCGCGGAGTCGACGACGTCGGCGCCGCCCGCGAACATCCAGGCCATCCACTGGTCCTGGCCGCCCGCGCCGCCGCGCACGTCGAACGCGTACTTGCCGGCCGCCGCGTCGGTGAGCGCCGCGGCCGCGTCGAGGAACTCCTGCTGCGTCGTCGGCGGCTCGAGGCCCGCCTCCGCGAAGCGGTCCTTGTTGTAGTAGAGCCACAGCGTCACGTACTGGTGCGGCAGCATGTAGACCGCGTCGCTGCCCGGCAGGCGGCCCGTGTCCCACAGCGAGTCGATGACGTCGTCCTTGCCGTCCCACGCCTCGACCTGGTCGGTGAGGTCCGCGAGGATCCCCTGCGGCGCGAACTGCCCGAGCCACCAGTCCTTGCTGCGCGCCGCGCACGCCGCGGTGCCCGAGGACGCGGCCGTGAGCAGCCGGTCCTGGTACTGCTCGAGCGGGATCGTCGTGAGGTTGACCTGCACGTCGTCGTGCGTCGCGTTGAAGTCCTTGGCGAGGTCGTCCCAGGTGGTGTCGGTGGCGTCGTCCTGCCAGAGCCAGTACTCGACGGTGGTGGGCCCCTCGGCGGCGTCGTCGCCGCCCCCGCACGCCGCGAGCGCGGTGACCGCGGCCATCGACAGCGCGACGGCGGCGACCTTGCTGCGTGCCTTCATTGCTCCTCCTTGAGCCGTGCATGACCTACGAGTGGTGGTGTCGGGTGCTCCGGGCGTGCCGGGGCGCAGCGCTGCGCCCGGGGGCCCGGACAGGTGGTGCGGGTCGGGTGCCCGACCCGTCAGGTGAGGGCGGGGACGGTCGCCGCTCGGTCGTCGAGCCGGCGCCGGACCCCCCAGAAGTGCGCGTCGAGCTCGTGGGTCGCGAGCCGCACGTCACGTGCGACCACGGCCTCGAGGATCCGCGCGTGCATCGCCGCGACGGACAGCAGGTCCTCCTGCTGCCGCGCGCCCCCCTCGAGACGCCCGTGCAGGCGCCAGAACGCGGCCGAGACGCCCTCGAACACGCGGTTCTCGACCGACGAGAACAGCGCCCGGTGGAACGCCTCGTCCTCCCGGTGCACGGGTTGCCCGCGCCGTGCCCCGGTCGTCATCGCCGCGACGGTCGCCCGCAGGTCGTCCTGCTGGGCGAGCGTCATGCGGGCCGTCACCTCGGCGACGTGGCTGATCTCGAACGCGTGCCGGATCTCGAACAGCTCCTCGACCGACCGGTCCGACACGCCCAGCACCGCGGCGAGGTACAGGCCGAACCGGTCCGGGTGGAACCCGAGCCACACGCGCCGCGCGCCCTGCCGTGACCGGACCGCGCCGAACGCCTCGAGGACGCGCAGCGCCTCGCGGACCTGCGGACGGCCCGCGTGCATGGCCGCCGCCATCTCCGACTCCGTGGGGAGCACCTCGCCGACCCGCAGGCCGAGCTCGACGATCCGCTCGACCAGCCGGACGTCGACCTCGTCCTGCCCCGCCAACATGTCGGACAAGCTGCTCACCTCTTCGTTGAGGACTCGCGCCGCACCCGGAGTGCGACGAGCGCCACGCTAGGCAGGCAGCAGCGGGCAGGACAACACGAAGTGGTCACTTGTCCGACAAGGTGCTGCGAGGTGGGGGTGCGCTCATCGGCGTGCATCACGTCGCACTGGCCATCGCGCTGTTGGGCCGCCGCGCGCAGACCCGCTGATGGGGGCCCGCCGAACCGCCCCCAGGGTGGGCCCGGGCAAAGAAAAACCCCCGGTGCCCTGAGGCTGAACCTCAAAGCGCGATCCGGGGGACTTCTGCCCGCTAAGTTACCAGCGTGACAGGACCGGCTCAAGGCGTCCCGCACCGGCACAGCGGTCTCGATCGCGGCATCTCCGCCCCGCGCTTCGCGACGTTCGAGCACGCTGCAGGGGGCGATCCGGGTCTGGCGCGCGACCTCTACGTCTGGAATCGCGACCTGTCAGTCGCGTTCCTCGCGGACATCGCGATCTTGGAGGTCGCCCTTCGCAACGCGATCCGCGACGCAGCTACCGCCGCATGGGGAGCGCACTGGTACAGCGATCCGACCGTCGTCCTCGACGACCGCAGCACGCGCCAGCTGTCCAGCGCGTGGGCCTCCTTGCCTGACAGCGTCAAGCGACGCGCACAGGACCCTGATGTACCCGGCCGTCTAGTCGCTCAGTGCATGTTCGGCTTCTGGACCAACCTCCTGGATGCCGGGGGCACGTCGGCAAGCCACCGCGCCGCATCGCCGCCGACTACGATGCGCTCTGGCACGCCACTCTGAAGCATGCGTTCCCCGGTGGGCGCATCGAGCGTCGCCGCATCCTCGCTGACCCGACGGGCGATCGCACAGCCGCCGCCGAGACCACGTTCACCCGACGATGGGTGCAAGGCGTCTGCAAGAACGTCAACGACCTCCGCAACCGCGTCGCTCACCACGAGCCGCTGATCCACGGGTTGCCCCTCAACGGTCGACACAGGCGGATGAGCTCGGAGGAAGCCCATCGGCAGTGTCTGATGCTCGCGCGGATGATCGACCGAGACCTTGCTGAGCCTGCGTGGCCTGGTCGATCGCACCCGGACGTTGCGACGCTGGACCGCAGACGTTCTGGTACCTGCTCTCGACGGCGCGGCAGGCTCTCCGGCAGCGTGGTCCGGCGACATTGAGAAGGCCCTCGACGCACAGAACGAGGCACTGGACCTGCACACCATGGACGTCCCGGCCGCGACTGCCGTGCTCGAGGGCTGGATGACTGCTAGAGGCACCGACACCGGTGCTTGGCTCCTGGGGCTCGCGCTCCTCGCGGAGCCGATCCTGCCGGTCCTCGCCCGTCAGGTCTGGGACAGCCTGGGGCTGCCCGCGGGCCCGACCGTGGCGACCGCGCGGCAGGGAGCGACTGTGGGTGGCTCGCGCGTCGTCGCGCCCTGCTCTGACGTGACGGAGGACGAGCTCGCGCGGTACGTGCACCGGGCCGCCGCCTGACCCACAGTCCGACCCACCGTCGTCCCGCCGCAGCGCGCTGTCCTGCGGCGGGACGACGGCATCAGGCCCGGACGATCACCGGCGCCGTGAGGTCCGAGTTGTCGACGACGACGGTCGCGCGCGCCGCCGGGTCGCACTCCCGGTGGTAGATGCGCTGCCCCTCGACGTAGCGGGTGTTGCGCTCGTCGGCGGGGTCGGGCGACCCTCCGTCCCGCGATGCCATGCGCGGGACCGAGACCTCGAACGGGACGTAGAGGTAGACGGAGAAGTCCCAATACCGACGCAGCTCGTCACGGTGCAAGAAGATCCCATCGACGAGCAGGATCGCCTCGGGGCCTGCGCGACGCGGCTCGACGTCGAGGTACGCGTCCGTCGCTACGTCGTGCGCCGTGTGGCGGTAGACGCGGCCGCGGCCGGGGCCGAAGGGGTCCAGCACGTCGGCGCGGAAGCGGTCGTAGTCGTAAGAGTCTTGGTAGAAGCCCTCTGGCGACCTCGCGCCCTTCACGTACCGCTCGGCGCGCGATCGGTGGAAGCCGTCGATCGACACCCGAACGACCTCCTTGCCGCAGCCACGGACGACGTCCGCGAGCTCGTCGGCGAACCAGGTCTTGCCCGAGCCGTCGACGCCGTCGATCCCGACGCGGACGGGGCGCCCGACGCTCACCGGCTCGGGGATCTGCTCGGCGATGGTGGCGAGGATCTGGCGTCGGGTCGTCGTCACAGCAGTGAACCCTACCCAGACTGTCGCTCCCCGGGGGCGTCACGCTCGCGGT
The DNA here is from genome assembly GCF_001552375.1 of Cellulomonas iranensis NBRC 101100 = JCM 18110. Taxonomy (GTDB): domain Bacteria; phylum Actinomycetota; class Actinomycetes; order Actinomycetales; family Cellulomonadaceae; genus Cellulomonas; species Cellulomonas iranensis. Next base: position 9,538 of record NZ_BCRB01000017.1, read on the forward strand.
CCTGACGGGGCACCCAGCCGAGCAGCGGCCTCTGCACGCCATGCAGGCGACCGTGGTGGCCGCGGTCGGTGCGGTGGTGCCGACGATCCTGGCCGCGCAGGGCATGACCTACCTGGCGATCGACGTGCTAGGGGTCCCGGTCGCGGGCCGCCGTGTTGTTCTGAACTCACCAGCTCAGGCCATTGTCTCACCATGCGACCCGGGAAGGAGCACATCTACGAGAATTGGTAGCGGAGCTGTCGGCCGCCGCCCGGGGAGTCGATCACCACAAGCGAGGGGCAGCGATGACTCCTCCGATCGCCCGGGCGGTGCAGGACCGCAGGTGACGCGCGACGACACTCCGTGAGGGTTGGGTGTCGGTGCCTCCTGGCACGGTGGATGTGTCGATCCGTCGTCGTCGCTGTACGTCGAGCTGGTGCACGAGTTCGAGGAAGGCGGGGGTCGCTTCGCCACGATCTCGCCCGCGCACGGCCTCCGGGAGCTGTCGGACGAGGTCGTGACCGAGCGGATCCTTGCCGCGGCCGCCGCACCTGGGCTCGATCCGGCGCGCCCCTGGCAACTGAACTTCGACCTGAGCTTTCGAGCCAGAGCACTCGCGCGGTTCCCTCGTCGGCTGGGGATCTAGCTCGACCGGGTGCCCGCTGCGCTCGCATGGCAATCCGCCCTCAACCTGGCCTTGAGCATCCGTTCGGACGGTGATCGAGGGAACGTGAGCGGTCCGATCAAGACAGCGACGGTGCGCGTCTTTCCCGCGCCGCTGCGTCGTCGGGCTCGGACCGGTCACGACGGAAGACCATGACCGGCGGCCGGACAGGTGCCGCGACGGCGACCGTCCGGCCACCGTCGCGTCCGGACGGCAGCTCCTCCCCCGCCCTCGGCCCGATGTCCGAGGGCAGCCGGACACTGAGCACATGATCGGCGCTCGTGGCCTGCTTGGCCCTGACCAGCGCGCGGCGCTCTATCAGCCGCTAGCCGCTCGACCCGTACGCCCTCATCGTCGACTCACCTCGGTACCGGGGGTCTGACCCTCACGCGTACGGCGGCTGGATGACCGCCGCGTCGGCGTGCGCACCGGCCGCGCGCGCCGCCTCGACCGTGAGCTCGACGTCCGCGAGCGGCCCCTCGACCAGCAGCGGGTCGCCCGTCGCGGTGTCGCCCGACCAGCGCACCGACGCCTCGGGCGGCGGCCGGAACGCGACGCCCGGGGGCAGCCGGACCACCGCGGCGGCGCGCACGCGCTCGTCGTCCGCGAGGCGCAGCAGCACCGCACGCACCTGCGGCAGCCGCTCGACCGTGCGCGCGAGCAGCCGCGCGCGCCGCTCGCCCGCGCGGAACGTCACGACGACCAGGCCCGCGTCGTCGTGCACGTCGCCCGTCGCCATCGAGTCGACGTTGACGCCGCGCGTCGCGAACACGCCCGCGAGCGCGGCGATGCTGCCGGTGCGGTGGTCGGCGCGCACGTACCCGACCCAGCGCGTGTCGTCGTGGGTCACCGGGCCGCTCCGTCCGTCGTCGCCGGGGTCGTCGTCGCAGGGGTCGTCGTCGGCGGGCTCGTCGTCACGGGGCTCGGCGTCGCGGGGCTCGTCGTCGCCGGGGTGCCGCTCGTCCACGGCGCGGTGCCCGCCGCGATCGCCGCGGCCGCCTGCGCGAGGCGCGCGTCCTCGTCGGGCGGCAGCGGGTCCAGCAGCACGCGCGTCCAGCCCTCGGGCCCGACGACGACCGGCACGCCCAGCACGCCGTCGACCGGCGCCCCACCCACCCGTGCCTCGCCCGCGAGCGCGACCTGACCGGCCACGACGATCTCGCGGCCGTCGAGGATCGTCTCGACCAGGTCGATCGTCGCCGACGCGGTGCCCGTGGCCGTCTTGGCGCCGGACTGGTGCGTCATCCAGGGCCGCGCGACGACCCGCAGGTCGGGCGGCCAGGTGTCGATGAGCGCGAACGCCGCCGCGATGTCGCGCGAGGCCACGGCCATGAGCTGCGCCTTCGCGTCCGCGACCTCCGCGGGGAACGTCGCGAGCGTGCGGCCGCCGCGCAGCCGCGCCACGGCCCGCTCGCGCTCGTCGACGTCGAGGCCGCTGATGCGCACGGTCGACCACAGCGGCACCGCGTCCTCGCCGTGCTGCCCGCCGACGAACCCGCCCACGCGGTGCCGACGCACCCCCAGGGACACCGCGAGCTCGCGGCGGAACCGCAGCGTGTCGAGCCACGCGCCCATGCCGATCACGCGGTGCCGCCCCAGCCGCTCGGCGAGGATCGCGACTCCCAGCTCGACCGGGTTCGACACCACGACGACGACCTCGCTGCCCGACCCGTGCGCGGCCAGCGCGTCGGCGTACGCGCGGAACACCGCGGCGTTGTCGGCCGCGAGCTCGGCGCGCGACGCGGGCACGCCGTCGCTCGTCGGCGGGGGCGTGCGCCCGGCCGCCACGACGACCACGTCCGCGACCACGTCGTCCGGGTCGAGCGCGACGTCCAGCAGCGGCGCGTGCTCGTCGTACGCGTCGACGAGGTCCGTACGCAGGCCGTGCACCGCGCGCCCCGACGACCCGCCGGGCCGCCCGACGAGCTGCAGCCGCGACGTCGGCGGCAGCACCTGCCGCTCCACGAGCTGCGTGCAGATCTGCCGGCCCACGTCGCCCGTCGCCCCGAGCACCGCCACGTCCATGCCGGTCACGCTACGGGTGCCGGATGACGCGGGTGTTGCGCGGGGCCGCGCCGGGGCGCCGGGGTCAGGCCCGCGACGTCAGGCGGACGGGAACAGCGACGCGATGACGACCGAGCAGACGATGCCGATCAGCGGCAGCAGCAGCCCGAAGCGCCACCACACGTTGACGTCCGTCGCACCGTTCGGGTCGAGCGCGCGGCCCTCCTCGTCGGAGATCGCGCGCTGCGCCCAGCCGTCGGGCGTCGCGGTGGCGAGCGTGTAGCCCTTGGGCCACGAGATGCGGAACAGCCAGAAGATGTGGAAGTACGACCACGCGCGCACCAGGACGCGCCCCGGGTCGAGCTCGGCCGTCTTGCCGCGTCGTCCCCAGCCGAAGAAGATCATGTGCCGTCCCGTGCTCGTGGTGTCCGTGCCCTGGTGGCCGTGCCCCGCGGCCCCGCCGGAGGGAAGACTAAGCGGTCATAACCGACGGGCTCGCGCTGTGACCACGACTCCACCCGTCCGGCGGAACGCCCCTCAGCGACCCACGGGTGCCCCGAGACCGCGCTCGGCGAGCCGCGCCGCGAGCGCCGCCGCGTCGAACGGGGCGCGCACCTTCACGTCGTTGTCGAAGTAGACGTGCACGTCACGCGGGCGGTCGGGCGCCGGGGGCGTGAGACGCGGGCCGTCCGGCGGCGGCGCCCCCGTGGCCCACGCCGCGACCTTCGCGGCCCACGCGTCGAGCTGCGCGTCGTCGTACCCCGAGACGTACAGCTCGCCGTGCCCGTGCAGACGCACGTAGACGACGTCGCTCGTGACGTCCTCGAGGTGCGGCCAGCGCCCCGCGGTGTCGGCGACGACCAGGCCGACGTCGTGCGTGCGCAGCAGCTGCGGGAACGCTGGCGTGACGAACGAGTCGTGCCGGACCTCCAGCACGTGCCGCAGCGGCCGGTCCGCGTCCGTCGTCGTCAGCGCGCGCCCCTCGGCGACCTTGTCGTCGTGCCGCTCCGCGAGGCGCGCCGCCGCCGCGGTGCTGCGCGGCAGCAGGTCGAAGAACCGGGCCAGCCGGTCGGGGTCGAAGCCGAGGTTCGGCGGCAGCTGCCACAGCAGCGGCCCGAGCCGGTCCCCCAGCGCCAGCACGCCCGACGCGAAGAAGTTCGCGAGCGGCGTCTCGACGCCCGCGAGCTTCTTCATGTGCGTGACGAAGCGCGGCCCCTTGACCGAGAACACGAACCCCTCGGGGGTGTCCGCCCGCCACGCGCGGTACGAGTCCGGGCGCTGCAACGAGTAGAACGACCCGTTGATCTCGACGGACCCCAGGTGCGCGGCCGCGTACGCGAGCTCGCTGCGCTGCGGCAGGCCCGGCGGGTAGAACACGCCCCGCCACGGCGGGTACCGCCACCCGGAGATGCCGATGCGCACCGCGCCTGCCATGCGGCGACTGTAGGAGCGAGCCGGCAGCGGCGCCGCCCGGGGCGCGGTCCCGCCCTACGACGGGCCCCGGCGGGTCTCGCCCCGGCCGCCCGGTCCGGTCAGCGACCGGTCGGCGACAGCCCCGGCACTGTCATGCCCAGCCACTCCTGCGTGCGCTCGGCGAGCCAGCGCGCGTACGGGCCGAGGTCGACCTCGGTGCCCGCCCACTCCTCGAGCGTCGCGAGCGCCGCGTGCGGGTCCGCCCCGGGGTCGTCCCGCTCGCTGGGGTCGTCGGCGACCGACCCGTCGAGGTTCACCTTGACGCCCTCGGTGTGCTCGACCCACAGCGCGGACCGCAGCTCCTCGTCCGCGTCCGGCGGCACGTCGTGCGGACGCGTGACGAAGAGGCACGCGCACCAGCGCTCGGGCAGGTCGTCGGTCTCCGCGAGGAGCTGCAGGTTGGCGCGCGTGACGGTCAGCGGCGCCGGCAGCGCGACGGGGTCGTCCGCGTCCTCGGCGACGGCCGCGGCGACGGTGAGCACCACCTCGGCGAGCGCGATGGAGTGCGGGTCCTCGAGCCCGAGGCCGGGCAGCGGCTCGAGCTCGGTGCACACCCCGGTGACCCGCAGCTCCTGCGCACCTCGTCGCAGGACGAGCACGAACTCACCACCCCCGGGCTCGACCTCGATCCCGAGGGTGGGGCCGGTGCGCAGCCGCACGTCCCCACGCACGGCACCCGAGGCGTCACCGGCGCGCAGCTGCACGGTCCCCTCGAAGCCCGCGTCGCGCAGCACCGTGAGCGCGGGCACGGCGCCGTCGACGACGCGGCGCAGCTCGCGCGTCCACGTCAGCACGGAGACGAGCTGCCCCTCGACCACGTCGACGGTCAGGGCGGTGCCTGCACCGAGCGTCTCGGGCGGCGGGGTGCGGTCGCGTCGGAACAGCCTCACGTCTCTCCTGTCACCGGGGTCGGCGCGACCCTAGCGGTGGGTGCGGGGCCGCGGGTGGGTCGTCGGTCGCGCAGGGCCTCGTGCCACCACCTCGCGATGCGCGACCCGGACGGCGTCGGTGCGTCCCGAGCGGTTGACGCAACAGGTGAACTGCCGTTCACTTGTCCACGTGGAGGGGAGTATCCCCCGACGCCGCGTCGTCACCACGGCCACCCCGGACGGGTGGTCCGGCGCGGCGGGCCCTCGCCCGGGCCGGGAGAGACCTCCGGTGTCCGACCGGAGGTCTGCTCGTGGACGTCGACGTGTGGGTGTGGCTGGCCGTGCTGGCCGCGATCCTGACCATGCTGGCCATCGACCTGGTGGCGCACCGCCGCGCCCACGTCATCGGGGTGCGGGAGGCGGCCGCCTGGTCCGCCGTGTGGGTCGCGTGCGGCGTGGGCTTCGGCACGCTGGTCTGGCGCGTGTGGGGCGCCGACGCGGGGCAGCAGTACTTTGCCGGCTACCTCATCGAGAAGTCGCTCGCCGTCGACAACGTGTTCGTCTGGGCGATCGTCTTCACCTACTTCGCCGTCCCGCGGGAGCTGCAGCACCGCGTGCTGTTCCTCGGCGTGCTCGGGGCGCTGGTGTTCCGCGGCGCGTTCATCGCCGGCGGGGCGGCGCTCATCGAGACCTTCGGCTGGGTCCTCTACCTCTTCGCGGCGTTCCTGCTGTGGACCGGGTACCGCATGCTGCGCCAGCGTGACGATCACCTCGACCCCGAGCGGTCCCGCGCCTGGCGGCTGTTCCGCCGGCACGTCCCCATGACCGACGCCTTCCACGGCCAGCGGCTGCTCGTGCGCCGCGGCGGCGTCCTGCTCGCCACGCCGCTGCTGGCCGTGCTCGTGCTCGTCGAGGTCACCGACATCGTCTTCGCGGTCGACTCGATCCCCGCGATCTTCGCCGTGACCGACGACGTCTTCCTCGTCTTCACCGCCAACGCGTTCGCGATCCTCGGCCTGCGCGCCATGTACTTCCTGCTCGCCGACCTCATGCACCGGTTCGTCTACCTCAAGGTCGGCCTCGCGCTGGTGCTCATGTGGGTCGGGGTGAAGATGCTGCTGAAGATCGACGTCCTGTACGTCCCCACGAGCCTGTCGCTGGCCGTCGTGGCGACGATCCTCGCCGTCAGCGTCGGCGCGAGCCTGTACGCGACCCGCGGGCAGGGCCGCCGCGCGGCGCCCGTACCCGTCGCACCGCCGTTCCGCGTCGCGACGCAGGACGAGATCCGCGAGCTCGAGCCCGTGCTCCGCCGGCCGGCGGTGCGCCGGTGACCGCCGGGGCCGACACGGGGCGGCCACGCACGTCGTGGACGTTCCTGACGAACCACGCGCACGTGCTGCTCGCCGTCGCCCGCGACCCGGACGCGCGCGTGGCCGACGTCGCCGCCGTCGTCGGCATCACGCCGCGCGCCACGCTGCTCGTGCTGCGGGACCTCGAGGACGCCGGGTACCTGCACCGGCACCGCACCGGCAGGCGCACCCACTACACGATCGCCGAGCACCGACCCTTCCGGCACCCGTCGACCGCCCCCCACGAGGTCGACGAGCTGCTCGCGCTGTTCGGGACCCCGCACCCCGCCGCGGCGTCCCGGTGACCGTTCCGCCGCCACCGGCGCACGGGCAGCGCGGCGGGCCCGGCGACGGCCCTCAGAAGTCGAACAGGTCCTCGAGCCACGACTCGCGCTTCTTGCGCCTGCGGCCGTCGTAGCCGCGGCGCTCGTCGTAGCCGCCGCGCGGGTCGCCACGTCGGTCGTCGTAACCACGTCGGTCGTCGTACCCGCGCGGCTCGGGGGTCCCGTACGCGGGCGCGGGCGCCGCGGCGCCCGGGACGGCGCGCGGGTCGGCGCCCGGTGCGGCCGGTGCGGCGCGGTCGAGGATCTTGTCGAGCTCGCCGCGGTCCAGCCAGATGCCGCGGCACACCGGGCAGTAGTCGATCTCGACACCCTGGCGGTCGGTCATGACGAGCGTCGCCTGGTCGACGGGGCACAGCATGCCGGGACTCCTCTCGGCAGCGTGGGCACACGGTACGCGCCCACCAGCGACCGCGCAGGCGAGGGAGGGGTCAACCAACAGCTCAGCGAACGCTTGGAAACCGGCCACGCGATGCGCTGACGGACCCACACGCTGCGAGTGCTCAGCCCACAAGCCCAAGATCGCTCAGCCGAATCAGACCCAGATTTCGTCGAACCAGTCTAGCCTGGGGCCCAACGAAAGGAGTAGAGGCGTAATGTTGGAATCAGTCCGAATTGAACGCTTTAAGTCAATTGATGACACAACCATTCCCTTGGGTCGCGTCACGCTACTCGTTGGCCCAAACAATTCTGGCAAGAGTAGCGTGCTCCAGGCAATCCAGTTTGGCGTCTCCGTGGTGCAGAGCATCATCCTCGATGGGACGAACCAGTGGAGGAACGGCGAATCTCTTGCTGGAACGCTCTCTGCGGACCAGCTAATCTACACACCGCTTCGAGACGTGCAGACGCTTGCGCGGGGCGGCGCCCTGAGACAGTCGCCTGAAAGTCAGATTTGCGTGTCTTTCAACGCCGGTGCGACGATGGCAACTATCGCCGTCCGACGAGGAAAAAACAGGAATATCTCCGCAGTCGTCACCGGGCAGGAGATGGGACAATCTCTCCAAAGCCTTGAGCAACCGTTTAGCGTGATCGCGCCCGGCCTTGCAGGAATCCCATCGTTTGAAGAATACAAATCTGAGGGGATTGTTCGACGAGCCGCCGCACGAGGTGATGCGAACAACGTGTTTCGAAATGTCCTATGGATTCTTCGCAGCGAGCCCGTTCAGTGGGAGCAGTTCTGCAGTCGACTAGCTGAGGTGTTTCCCGATGTGGCCATAGACGTGGTGTTCGATGCACGAAACGACGAGCACATCCTCGCGACGGTAACTCGTTCTGGAACCAGGCTTCCAATCGACTCGAGCGGGACGGGAATTCTGCAAGCCGCGCAGGTGCTTGCTTATATCGGCGTCTACCGACCACGATTGCTGATCCTGGATGAGCCCGACTCCCATCTCCATCCAGACAACCAGAGAAAACTTGCCAGAATTCTCTCCACAATCGCGGAAGAGGAGGATTTTCAAGTTCTGATGTCGACACATTCTCGACATCTCCTAGACGAGTGCGTGAGCCTAGGTGCCACGACGCATTGGATGAGCAGCGGTTCGCGAGAGGCGGCGCCGCTAGATACCACACAAGCATTGATGGAACTAGGCGCTCTGGACGCCAGTGATCGACTGCGCAATGGAGCAACTCCGTTGGTCTTGCTCACAGAAGACTCCAACACTAGTTATATCGAGACAATTCTCGCCGCGAACGGCTTTGCCGAACGAGAATACTCTGTTTGGAGTTACAACAACTGCACCAAGCTCTTCGCCGCGAAGGCTCTCGGTCGATTCATCCTTGAGCACGCGCCCGGAACTCTTGTGCTTGTTCATTTGGATCGCGACTACCGGGCAGATGAAGACGTTGATGCCGACCTTTCTGACTTGAGGGACGCGGGCCTCCACGCCTTCGCCACTGCAGGCACAGATATTGAGTCCTGCTTCCTGCGTCTCGATCATCTTCTCACGATCTACTCAGACCAACCGAGAGAGGCTGTAGAATCGCTGCTAGAAGACGCAACTATCGCTGTTGAGGAAGCTAGCACGAGTCAACTGATTAACGCGCGAACTCGGCAGGCGTACGCAAATCGGCGCGACGGGCAATCACAGCCGAACGTTGGGGCGATCGCTCACTCATGCATGGCAGAGTACAAGGCAAACCCTGCCAGATTCCGTCACGGGAAGCAGGTTCTCAAGGCACTGAATCGTCTTGCACAGGAGCGTTTCGGCCGAATGCGGAGAATCGACTCAGTTTCGAATGCACTGCTCATCGATGAGTTGACGGCCGCGCGCACTGCTCTGAGGGATTCGGACGGGTCGCCCTAGCGAATTACAGGTCGCACCAATAGGCGTCACGTGCGCTCGAGGCCGCGGCTAGCGATCACGGCAGCCGCACGCCGACCAGCTCCTCGGTCTCCTCGCGCACGCGCCGCCCGAGCGCGGGGTCGCGGTAGCGCGGGTCGCCGGCGCCCAGCACGGGCAGGCCGGTGATGCGTCCCGCTGGCCCCCAGTACTGCCCGCTCTCGACGTGCGGGTCCGCGGCGGCGCGCACCGCCGACCACGCGCCCGCGTCCTTGCCCGCGCCGACCAGGCCCCACAGCGGCTCGACGCCGCGGTCGGCGCGGCGGGGGTCGAGGACGCCGGGCCGCAGCGGGCTGCGCGAGCCGATCGCGACGCCGGGGTGGCTGAGCAGCGCGAGCGTCGACGAGCCCGTGGCGCGCAGGTGCCGGTCGAGCTCGGCGAAGTACGCCTCGTGCACGGCCTTGGACAGCACGTACCGGCGGCCGACGGTCAGCGGCCGTGCCGACGGCAGCGGGCGGGACGCCGTCGCGAGGTCGCCGATCGCGGGGTGGAAGCGCCGCACGAGCCCGCTGGTCGTGCCGACCACGCGCGCGCCGGGCGTGCGGGCGAGCACGGGCAGCGCGTGCGCGACGAGCGCCGCGTTGCCGAGGTGCCCCGTGCCCATGACGGGGTCGAACCCGTCGGCCGTGGCGGCACCGGCCGTGCGCAGCACCATGACGGCCGCGTTGAGCACGAGCGCGTCGACGCGCTCGAGGTCCGCGAGCGCGTCGGCCGCGCGGCGCACCGAGTCGAGCGACGCGAGGTCGAGCGGCAGCACGCTCGTGACGGCGGCGGGGTGCTGCGCGGCGATCGCGGCCTGCGCGGCGGCGGCACGGTCGGCGTCGCGCGCGGCGATGACGACGTGCGCTCCGGCGCCGGCGAGCTGCTCGGCGATGAAGTAGCCGATGCCCGCGCTGCCGCCCGTGACGACGACGGTGCGGCCGGTCTGGTCGGGCAGGTGGTGCGGGTCCCACGCGGTGACGGCTGCGTCGGTGGTGGCTCGGGGTGAGGTGGGCGCGGGCATGGCGGCTCCGATCAGAAGCGGAACCGTCCTCCGGTTCCGACCCGGCGGACTCTAAGCGGATATGGATTCCGTTTCAAGATAGGGTCGTCGCATGGTCGCCCTCCGCTCCGACGCCGCGCGCAACCGCACCGCCCTGCTCGACGCCGCCCGCACAGCGCGCGACGAGCGCGGCTACCCGCCGGCGCTGGCCGACGTCGCCGCGCGCGCGGGCGTCGGGGTCGGCACGGCGTACCGGCACTTCCCGTCCCACCGGGCGCTCGTCGAGGCGCTCGCGCTCGAGACGCTCGACCCGCTCGTCACGGCCGCGCGCGCGGCCGCCGACGACCCCGCGGCCGACGCGTTCGGCGACCTCGTCGTGGGCGCGACGCGCCTGCTCGCCGACGACCCCGCCCTCGCCGAGGTCGTCAGCGACTCCGACGACTCCGGCCCCGAGCTGCGGGCCGTGCTCGACGAACTGCTCACCGCGTTCGGCACGCTGCTCGCCCGCGCGCAGGCCGCGGGCGACGTCCGCCCCGACCTCACGCCCGTCGACGTGCAGCACCTCGTGTGCGGCATGCAGGTCGCGGTCCGGCTGGGACGCACGGCCGACGACGGCGCGGCCGCGCGCTACGCGTCCGTGCTGCTCCACGGGCTGCGCCCCTGACACGTGCCGGGCCGGTACGCGGGACCACCCGCGCGCCGCGCCCGGCAGCGCGTCGGTGCGTCAGGCCGCCCGGCGCAGCATCGACCAGACCGACGGCCCGTCCGGCACGTCGACCTGCGCGACGACCTCGAACCCGTGCCGCCGGTACAGCGTCACGTTGCGCGGGTCGGACGTGTCGAGCACGACCGGCACGTCGCCGACGCGGTCGAGCCCCTCGCTCACGAGGCGTGACCCCAGACCCGCCCCGCGGGCCGCGGGCAGCACGCCCAGGGTCGCGAGGGTCCACGCCCCGGCGGGCGGCTCGGGGCTCGGCGCGGCACCCAGGCGCTCGATGCGGTCGCCGTGCAGCTCCGCCACGCGGTGCCAGACCTCGTCGGCGGGCGGCGGGACGTCGACGGGCACGAACGCGACCACGCCCCGCACGTCGTCGTCCACCAGGACGACGCCGTGCTCGACCGCGTGCGCGAGGTACAGGCCCTGCACCTCGGCGAGCCGCGCGGCGTGGTCGTCGGCCGGGAGCACCCAGTCGGTCCACGCGTAGCCCGTGAACGCGTCGGCCAGCACCCGCGCGGCGGCGGGGACGTCGGCCGCGGTCGCGGCGCGCACGGCGCTCACAGCGTGCCCTGCCACGCGACGATCCGGTCGGCCGCCTCGGCGACCACCGCCGGCGAGGAGGCGAAGGACAGCCGGACCCAGTCACGGCCGCCCACGGGGTCGAAGTCGGTGCCGGGGGTCAGTGCCACCCCGGCCTCGTCGAGCAGTCGGGCGCAGTACGTCACGGCGTCGAGGCTAGTCGACGCCACGTTGCCGTACAGGTAGAAGGCCCCGTCGGCGGGTGCGACAGGGTCCCACCCGAGGTCGGGCACGCGGTCGAGCAGGAGCCTGCGGGACTCGGCGTAGCGCTCGACGTTGGCGCGCGCGGCGGCCATGCCCGCGTCGCTGAACGCCGCGACGCCCGCGTGCTGCGCGAGCGCCGGCGGGCACAGCGCGACGTTGCCCGCGAGCGCGTCGACGGGTGCCACGAGGTCGTCGGGCAGCACGAGCCAACCCAGGCGCCAGCCCGTCATCGCCCAGTACTTGGAGAACGAGTTGACGACGACCGCGCCGGTTCGCAGGTACCGGGCCGCGGTCGCGGTGGCGGGCGTCTCCCCCGACGCGTCCGGGTACGTGATGCCGTGGTAGATCTCGTCGCTGACCAGCCGCACGCCGTGCTCGCCGCACCACGCGGCGAGGGCCGCGAGCTCGTCCGGGGCGATCATCGTGCCCGTCGGGTTGGCGGGCGACGCGACGACGAGCCCGTCGACGGGCCGGTCGAGCGCCTCGAGCTGCGCGACCGTCGGCTGGTACCGCTGCTCGGGCCCGCACGGCAGGTCGACGACCTCGCAGCCCAGCGCCGTGAGGATGTTCGCGTACGCCGGGTACCCGGGGCGCGCGAGGGCCACGCGGTCGCCGACGTCGAACGCCGCGAGGAACGCGAGCATGAACCCGCCCGACGACCCCGTCGTCACCGCGACCCGCGCCGGGTCGACGTCGACGCCGTGCGTGCCCCGGTAGTGCGTCGCGATCGCCGCGCGCAGCCCCGGCGCACCCAGCGACTCGGTGTACCCCAGGTCGCCGGCCGTCAGCAGGTCGATCGCGCGCTGCCGCACGACGTCCGACGCCCCGGTCGACGGCTCGCCCGCGCACAGGTTGAGCACGTGCTCGCCCGCGGCGCGGCGCGCGTTCGCGGCGGCGAGGATCTCCATGACGGCGAACGGCGGCACGTGCGCGCGGGCGGCGACCTTCATGCGGCCATCCTCACCCATGCGCCCGCGGCCCACGCACCCGTGCCACGCCCTCACCCGCGACCCGTGCGCCGAGCGCGCCCGTCGGTCGACAGGCCGGGTGCGACCGGCCGGGTGGGCGGCGGGCGCCGGCAGCCGGTGTCAGGCCAGGGGCCGGCGCGCGACCGTGAGGGTGTGCGTGTCGGGCCAGTCGACGGGCTCGCCCGTCGCCGGGTCGCGCAGCGCCGCGCCGACGCGCAGGCGGTGCTCGACGAGCCAGTCGTTGCGCCACGGGCCGCTGCCGGGCTCGAGCTCGAACCCGACGCCCGTCAGGAGGTCCGCCCAGTCGTCGCCGGTGAGGTCGCAGAACCGCTCGTGGCACTCCGACAGCCACGAGTCCGTGTAGTCGCGCGTGTAGAGGTACTCCATCGCGGTGCGCAGCGACGTGCGCGCGACGCTGCGGCCGTCCGCACGCTCGACCCACGCGTACGTGACGTCGGCGCCGGACAGCCGCGGGAAGTCGTGCGCGAACTGCGTGAAGCGCGCCGCGGGCGCCAGGCCCGCGACCTGCGCCGCGGCCTCGGCGCGCGGCAGGGCGTCCAGGTCGCGTGCGGGCACGTCGCCGTCGCCGTCCAGCACGAGGTCGACGACGCGGTCGGGGTCGGCCGGGCCGAGCACGTCGGAGTTGATCCACACGCCGCCCGGGCGCGTGTGCGCGAAGATCCGGCGCGCCAGCAGCTCGAGGTCAGCGCGGCCCGCGCCGTAGCTGGAGATCTCGTGCGTGAGCGCGATCGTCGTCGTCGTGTCGACCGAGCGGTCCGGGAACACCGGCCCCAGCAGCAGGTTGCGCTGCGCGAAGAACACGTTGGGGTTGGCGAACACGCCCTGCGCGCGCCGGTGCTCGGCCTCCGCGACCAGGTGCCGCGACACGTCCACGCCGTACAGGTCGGACTCCGCGAGGCGCGGGTCCCGCGCGGCGCGCTCCAGCAGGCCCCCGGCCGCGCAGCCGAGGTCGACGACGCGCCCCGGACGCACGTGCGGCGCGACCTGCGCCCACTTGCGGTCCGACGCGTCGTCGAACGCCGCCGTGTACGTCGCGTAGTCACGCGTCGCGGTCAGGTCGCCGTCGTCCTGCACGGTCGGGTCGGTGTGCACCAGGCGCACGAGCTCGTCCAGCCGGTACCGCTCGTAGAACGCGACGGCCTCGGGGTGCGCGAGCGTCCGCCACGCGTCGTCGCCCGCGACCATGCGCTCCAGCACGACCCACGGCCGGTCCGGGTCGCCGGGCGCACCCGCCTCGACCGTCGCGATCCGGAAGCCCTCGGCCGCGTACATCGCGGCGACCTCGGGCGTCGAGCACGCGACCACCGTGTCGGCGGGCGTCAGCGGCGCACCCAGCACCAGCTCGGACGTCGCGAGGACGGTGTGCGCGAACCGCGGGCTCGGCGGCACGTCAGCCACGGGCACGACGAGCGACGGCAGCCCCGCGCGCGTCGTCACCGCCTCGACCATCGCCTCGCGCCGGTGCGCCGGCACGGGGTTGCGACGCGTGCCGCTGTGCGTCGCGGACGTCAGCGCCCACACCACGCGCGCGTCGGGCGCGCACTCGACCGGCTCCCCCGCGGCGTCGCGCACGCGCCCCGCGAGCAGGTCGGTCAGGTACGCCACCTGGAACGCCGTGACCAGGTGGTGACGGCCGGGGAACAGGACGTGACGGATCGCAGGCACGGACGGCAACGCTGCCACACGCCCGCCCGCGTCACCTCACAGGCGCCACCGACGCGGGCTCCTCGCGACCAGGCCCGTCGACGGACAGGCTGACGACTCCACGGACACGGGCACGCGGCTGTCCGTCGTCCGCGACGGTGTCCGTCGACGAGGAGAACGCGGGGCGAAGGTGCGCGGGTGCGGACGGGTCAGCGGTCCGGTGCGTCCAGCGCGGCGCGCACGTGCGCGACGATCCCGTCCGCGGCGGCCTCGATCTCAGCGAGCGTCGTCTCGAACCCGGAGTCCGGGCCGTACCAGGGGTCGTCGACGTCGAGCACGTGCTCGGGCTGGCCCGGCTCGGCGGGCGCCGCGGGGTCGAACGTGCGGAGCATCCGGATGCGGTCCGTGAGCGCCGGGTCACCGTCCACGAGCCGACGCAGCGCCCGCGCGTGCGCGGCCGTCATCGGCAGCACGAGGTCACGCTCCGCGAGCTCGGAGGCCCGCACCTGCCGCGCGCGGTGCCCCTCGCCCGTCGGGTAGCCGTGACGGCGCAGCACCGCGCGCGCCCGCGGGTCCACCGGGTTGCCGTGCTCCTCGTCGCTGACGCCCGTCGAGTCGACCTCGACGACGTCGCCGAGGCCCGCGTCGGCAAAGCGCTGCCGCAGCACCACCTCGGCCATCGGGGAGCGGCAGATGTTGCCGGTGCAGACGGTCATGACGCGGTACGGGCGGCTCACGCGTCCATCCTCCCAGGCCGTGCAGACGGCTCAGAGGCGACGGCGCCTCCGGCACCCGACGCACGCGTCGACGGACACCGCCTCGGACGACGGACAGGCGCGTGCCGGTGTCCGTGGGTCCGGGTGCCTGTCCGTCGACGGGGTCGGCGTCGGCGATGGCGTCGACGACGTGCGCGACCGCGGGTCCGCGACGCGCGTCCGCCTACAGTGGCGACGTGCCGCGACCGGACGCTCCGAGCCGTCGGCGGCGTCTGCGCCCGGCCGTCGCCGCCGCCGCCGTCGTGTGCCTCGTACCGCTCGCGTCGTGCGCGCGGGCCGACGTCCCGGGCAGGTCCCCGTCCGTCCCCGCACCGGGCGTCGAGGCACCCGCCGCACCGTCGGGCACCGCCACGCTCGACGTCCCGCTGCCGCCCGCCGGTGCGCCGTTCGAGTACCAGCTCGGCGGCGCGGACGAGCCGGACGCCGGCTCGGTCGCTGTCGCGCGCGACTCCACCGAGCAACCGGCCGGGCCGTACGCGATCTGCTACGTCAACGGGTTCCAGACCCAGCCCGGCGACACGGCCGCGGTGCTGCGCGACGAGCCCGACCTGGTGCTGCACGACGACGGCGAGCCCGTGGTCGACCCGGGGTGGCCCGACGAGGTGCTGTACGACCTGTCGACGCCTGACCTGCGGGCCCGGGTCGCGCAGCGCGTCGGCGCGTCGATCGACACGTGCGCCGCCAGCGGCTTCGACGCCGTGGAGGTCGACAACCTCGACTCGTTCACGCGCTCGCGCGGCCTGCTGACGCCCGACGACGCGCTCGCGCTTACGGCGCTGCTGGTCGAGCGGACCCACGCGCACGGCCTGGCGTACGCGCAGAAGAACACGCCCGACCTCGCGGAGGCGGTCCGGGCCCTCGGCGCCGACCTCGTGGTGTCCGAGGCGTGCGCGCAGTGGGACGAGTGCGGCGCGTACACGGCGGTGTACCCCGTGGTGCTGGACATCGAGTACGAGCGCGCGCCGTTCGAGCGTCTGTGCGCCGCGCAGTCCGACCCCGCGACGCACGACCCACGCCTGTCGGTGATCCTGCGCGACCACGACCTGGCCCCGCGCACCGACCCGGCCGCCGTCCACGAGACCTGCTCGCGGTGACCTCCGACGACGACACCCGCCGAGGAACCTGACGGGGTAGCACCGAGCACCTGTGACGGACGACGGGTGCCGGACGCCGCACGCGGCGGGTGGGTGTCAGCCGGACGACGGAGGATGGGGGTGTGGACCGGGGAGGTGATCGCGCGCAGCGGCTCGAGGCGGGCGTGCGCGTGCGCGACGCCGCGACGGTCCTGCACCTCGACGCCGACGCGTTCTTCGCGGCCGTCGAGCAGCGCGACAAGCCGTCGCTGCGCGGGCGGCCCGTGCTCGTCGGGGGGGTCGGCGGGCGTGGGGTCGTGTCGACCGCGTCGTACGAGGCGCGGCGGGACGGCGCACGGTCCGCGATGCCCATGGCCCGGGCCCGCCGGCTCAGCCCGGCGGCGGCCGTGCTGGTGCCGCGGTTCGCGGCGTACTCGGCGTACTCGCAGGTCATCATGGGGGTGCTGCGCGAGCTGACGCCCGCGGTCGAGCCGCTCTCGATCGACGAGGCGTTCGCCGACCTCGCGCTCGCCCCCGACGGCGTCCCCGAGCCCGAGGAGGCCGCGGCGTGGTTGCAGGCGCGCGTCGCGGAGCTCACGGGTCTGACGGTGTCCGTGGGCGTCGCGCGGTCCAAGCTCGTCGCGAAGATCGCGTCCGACCTGCGCAAACCCGGCGGCGTCGTCGTCGTGCGACCCGAGGACGAGGACGACGTGCTGCTGCCGCTCGACGTGCGCACCGTCCCCGGCGTCGGGCCCGCGACGCAGGGCGCGCTCGAACGGCTGGGCGTGCGGACGGTCGCCGACCTGCGCCGCCAGCCCCTCGACACGCTGACGATGACGCTCGGCGAGGCGCACGGCACCGGGCTGTACCTGATGTCCCGCGGGCTCGACGACCGGCCCGTCGTCACGTCCACCGAGCGGAAGTCCGCGGGCGCCGAGCGCACGTTCGCGACCGACCTGCGGGGCCGCGACGTCGTGCTCGCGGCCGTCGACGACGTGGTCGACGAGGCGCTGCAACGGCTCGAGCGGCACGGCGGCGCCGCCCGCACGGTCGTCGCGAAGGTGCGCTACGCCGACTTCTCGACCGTGACCCGCTCGGTGACGTTCCCGTACCCCACGGCGTCCGACGCCGACCTGCGGGACGCCGCGCGACGGGCCGTGCTCGCGGCGGGCGTGGTCGAGCCCGTGCGCCTGCTCGGCGTCGCGTTCCACGCGCTGTCGGCGCACGCACAGCTCGCTCTCGACCTCGACGCGCACCTCTTCGACGCGCCCCGTCGCGCCGTGGTCGCCGAGCACGACCACGTCAGCGGCCGGCTCGCGGTCGCCGACCCGCCCGAGGTCGCGACGGCCGACAACCGTCCCACGGGTGTCGACGTCACCGCCCCCGCCGACACCCCGGTCGACGACGCGACCACCGACCCGGTCACGAACCCCGACCTGCCCGACGTCACCGCCCTCGACGCTGCGGACGCCGCCGACCGCGGGTCCGGGGCAGCCGTCGTCGGCCGCCCGCTGGGCCCGTCGCCCGTCGGACGCCCGCTCGACGAGACCAACGCCCGCCCCGGGCTCGACGTCGAGCACGCGACGCTCGGGCGCGGCTGGGTCGTGCACGTGCGGGGCCGCGAGGCGACCGTCCGCTTCGAGACCGCGACCACGGCACCGGCACGCTCGCGCGTGCTCGACCTCGACGCGGACCCGCTCGTGCTCGTCGAGCCCGTGGGCGTCACACCGCCGAGCGCCGTGCCCGCCGAGCTGCGTCCCGCCTGAACTGCACGACCTTGCCGACGACGAGCCCGACGACCAGGCCGACGACGGCCTGGGCGACCCGCTGGTTGAGGCTCAGCCCCGCAGCCCCCGCGCTGAGCAGGGGCATGAGCCCGACGAGCAGCACGAACCCGCCGACGCACACGGCGCGGACGATCCGGTCGTCGCGACCCTTGCCCGGGTGGAGCGCGATCCCGATACCCGCGAGGACCCCGGCGGTCGCGATCCCGAACGGGGTCACCCACGTCGCTGCCAGCAGCACGACGGCGGCCGCCGTGCTGACCCACCAGCTGCGGTCCCGGTAGAAGGGCGTGGTGTCCTCACCGGTCCACGCGTCGGGGTCGACGGGGCGGGCGTGGGGCAGGTCTCCGGTGGCCATCACCCGACCCTGCCAGAGTTCGTCGGCGCGCGGGCCCGGATCCGCGACCCGGCGTCGAGCCCGACGTCAGGCCCGCGTGGTCAGTCCCGCGCGGTCAGCACCAGCGGGCCGCGCTTCGTGATCGCGACCGTGTGCTCGGCGTGCGCGGCGGGGGAGCCGTCGGCGCTGCGGATGGTCCAGCCGTCGTCGTCGATCACGTAGCCGCTGCCGCCGGCCATGAACCACGGCTCGATGGCGATGACGAGGCCCGGCTTGAGGCGCGGGCCGGAGCCGGCGCGGCCGTCGTTGGGGACGTGCGGCTCCTCGTGCATGGTGCGGCCCACGCCGTGACCGCCGAAGTCGGTGTTGATGCCGTACCCGGCCTGCCGTCCGACGCGGCCGATCGCGGCGGACACGTCCCCCATGCGGGCGCCGGGCTGCGCGGCGGCGATGCCGGCCGCGAGCGCGCGCTCGGTCGTGTCGATGAGGCGCTGTGCCTCGGGCGTCGTCGTGCCGAGCTGGAACGTCAGCGCGGAGTCCGCGACCCAGCCCTCGACGTCGCACGCGAAGTCGATGCTCAGGACGTCGCCGTCGGCGAGCACCCGGTCCGACGGCAGGCCGTGCAGCGCGTGGTCGTTGACCGACGTGCACAGCACCCCCGGGTACGGCATGGCGCCGAAGCTCGGGTGGTAGCCGAGGTACACCGAGCGCGCCCCGGCCTCCTCGATGAGGCCGCGCGCGTGCGCGTCCAGGTCGTTCGTCGTCATGCCGACCTGGGCGTACGCGCGCAACGACGTGAGGACGTGCGCGACGAACCGCCCGGCGGGACGCATCTGCTCGATCTCGGCGGGGGTCTTGAGGGCCACGCCCCCAGCCTGCCACCGCCGGTGTGCGGGCAGGGAACAGCCCGTGGGCCGGAACCCCTGACGGGGCCCTGCCGCGAGGGACGAGGTCGCGGCTCCCACGGGCTGCGGTGACTGCGGGGATTCGCTGCCGCCCGTGCCGGGTGGTCCGGCGGGGCACCTGCGGATCTTCGCGGTCCGTCCGATGTCTCGGGCGGCTAGCGGGCAGCCACCTCACGCGTCCGGAAGTACTTCATGTCTCGGACCACCTCCTCTCCGTGTACCGACGACGCTACGCCGCGTCCGCGGGGCCGCCAACGGGTTTTCCGGGCTTTCGGGCACGGCGGCTCAGGGGGTCGTCGCGCGACGACGCAGCAGCCCGCGCACGACGACGCCGACGGCGACGACGCCCAGCGCCGTGACCAGCGCGGACGGCGGCAGCGTGACGACGAGCAGGAGGCAGCCCACCAGCCCGGCTACCGGCAGGACGCGCACCGACCACACCGTGGTCGCCCCGCGCCGCGCCGGCGGGCCGCGCCACGTGCGGCCGCGCAGCACCGCGACGTGCGCGACGGCGTAGTACAGCAGCACGCCCGCCGACGAGAACCCGATCGCGCCGCGCAGGTCGAGCAGTGCGACGAGCACGGCGACGACCAGCCCGACCGTGACGGTCGCGCGCGCGGGCGTCGCCCGGCCGGGTGCGACGGCCGCGAGCCACCCGGGCAGGTCGTGCTCGCGCGCCATGGCCAGCGTGGTCCGTCCGACCCCCGCGAGCAGCGCCAGCAGCGCGCCGAGGCTGCCGGCGGCGGCGCCGACCCGCACGACCGGTGCGGCGGCGTCCCACCCGGCGGCCGCGACCACGTCCGCGAGCGGGGCGCGCGAGGCCGCGAGCGCGTCGGCGCCCAGGGCGTGCAGCACGACCGCACCCAGCACGGCGTAGACCGCGAGGACGGTCACCAGCGCGACGGCGACGGCGCGCGGGATGGTGCGGGCCGGGTCGCGCACCTCCTCGCCGAGCGTCGCGACGCGCGCGTACCCCGCGAACGCGAAGAACAGCAGCCCCGCGGCCTGGAGCACGCCGAGGGGCCCCGCCACGAGCACGTCGGCCACGGGCGGCAGGCCCGCGGGGGCGTCGACGCCGACACCTGCGGCCACCACGGTCGCGAGGGCCACGAGCACGACGACGACGAGCACGCGCGCGACCCGTGCCGTGCGCGTCACCCCCAGCAGGTCGACCGCGACGAGCAGCAGCACGGCGCCCACCGCGACGGGCCGCTGCCACGCGGACGGCGCGGCGTACGCGGCGAACGTGAGCGCCATCGCCGCGCAGGACGCGGTCTTGCCGACGACGAACGACCACCCCGCGACGAACCCCCACCACGGTCCGACCTCGGCACGCCCGTACGCGTAGACGCCGCCCGCGACGGGGTGCACGGCCGCGAGCCGCGCCGTCGACGTGGCGTTGGCCCACGCGACCGCGCCCGCCACCACCAGGCCCACGAGCAGCCCCGCACCCGCCGCCTGCGCGGCCGGCGCCCACACGCCGAACACGCCGGCACCGAGCATCGCCGCGAGCCCGATCACGACCGCGTCGGTGAGGCCGAGTCGGCGCGCGAGGGCGGGGCTGGTCACGCGCGCACGGTAGGGCACGCGGGTGGCCGCCGCGCCGCGGGACGGTGAACCCCGGTGGTCGGGCGACGCGGCGGCGCCGGCCGCGGGCGGCTGCGACGCGCAGCGTCGAGGCCCGGCGTCAGCCCGCGAGCTTCTCCGCGACGGAGATCGCGCGCTGCGCGAGGTGGTCGAGCGCGTCGAGCTGCGCGTCGCCGAGCGGTGCGTCGTTGTCGGGGCCGGTGACGTGCGAGACGCCGTACGGGTTGCCGTCGGCGAACTTCAGCGGGTCGGTGTAGCCGGGCGCGACGACGATCCCGCCCCAGTGCATGACGGCGGTGTGGATCGACAGCAGGGTCTCCTCCTGGCCGCCGTGCGCCGTCTGCGTCGCGGTGAAGGCCGAGTACACCTTGTCGGCGAGCTTCCCCTCGGCCCACAGCGGCCCGAGCGTGTCGACGAACTGCTGGAACTGGCTGGTGACGTTGCCGAACCGGGTGGGGCTGCCGAGCAGCACGACGTCGGCCCACACGAGGTCGTCGGGGGTCGCGACGGGCTCGTCGGCGGTCGCGTCGACGTGCGCGCGCCACGCCGGGTTCGCGTCGATCGCCTCGGTGGGCGCGATCTCCTTGACGTGCCGGCGCCGCACCTGCGCACCGGCCGCGGTCGCGGCCTGCTCGAGGCGCTCGGCCATGGCCTGGACGGTCCCGCTGGCGGAGTAGTAGACGATCGCGACGTTGACCACGGAGCAGCTCCTTCTCGACGGCTGGCGGTCCACCGATCCTCACCCGCCCCCGGTGCCCACGCACCTCGACCCCCACCGGCCGCGGCACGCACCCGCCGAGCGCGGCAGAGGCACGTCGAGCGCGGCACTCGTGGGTACCGCACTCGACGCACGAGTACCGCGCTCGCCGAAGTGAGCGGGTGGGCGGGGGCCGGCGGGGCAGGAGCGGACCGGGGGTAGGTGGGCGACGGCGGGTCAGGCGAGGTCGAGGGCGGACGCGGACGCGAGCAGCTCGTCGACGACCGCGGCGACGGTGGGACGGGGCTCGTGCCGGGTCGCGCGGTGGCGTGCGACGAGGCGGCGCGAGCCGAGCCCGGGGACGGTCGCGACGGTGACACCCTCGGGCAGGTCGCCCTGCAGCGCGAGCGCGGGCAGCATGCCGATGCCCTGCCCGGCGGCGACGAGCGCGAGCGCGACGTCGAAGTCGTAGTAGACGTGCCGCGTGGTGAGCGTGCCGACCTGCGCCGCGACGCGGGCGAGCGCGCGGGCCGCGGCGGTGCCCGGCTCGGACTCGAGCCAGGTCGCGCCCGCGAGGTCGGACAGCTGCGTGGGGACGGCGACCTGCGGGGGCAGCACGACGCGCCAGGGCTCCTCGAGCAGCACGACGTCGCGCTGCCCGCGGGGCGTGTGGGTGTCAGCGTCCTCGTCGCGCTCGATGAGCACGACGTCCGCGTCGCCCTCGCGCAGACGGCGCAGCGCGTCGGTCGCGTCACGCTCCTCGACGACCAGGTCGACGCCGGGGTGGTGCTCGGCGAGGGTCGCGAGCGCGGGTGCGACGACGGCCCGCAGCGCGGTCTGGAAGCCGGTGACGGTGACCCGGCCGGCGAGCTCGCCGCCGAGCGCGGCGAGCGCCTTGCGGGCCTCGACGAGCTCGCCCTCGATGCGTTCGGCGGCGTCGGCGAGCACGCGCCCGGCGGCGGTGAGCGTCGCGCCGCGGGGTCCGCGGTCGAGCACGGCGACGCCCTCCTCGGCCTCGAGCCGGGCGATCTGCTGGGACACCGCCGACGGTGTCACGTGCAGCACGTCGGCGGCCGCGAGGACCCCGCCGGCACGGTGCACGGCGAGGAGGACGGCGAGGCGGCGGGGGTCGGTCGTCACACCGTCAGAGTAGTTCAGTTCCACTGAACCCCTGGTGCAGTCCAGTTCGATTGTGCTGAACCCCGGAGAGCCCCACACTGGAGTCACCGCGCGGGCCACGGCCACGCCGACCACGCGGTTCCCCCACCCCTCTGCTCGTTGCTCGGAGTACGCCCGTGTCCGCATTCGTCACCGCGCTCGGCTGGCTCGGCGCGGTCACGTGCCTCGTCGCCTACGTCCTCGTCACGCGCGGCACCTGGGCACCGTCCTCCGGCCGCTACCAGCTCGCCAACGTCGTGTCCGGCGCCCTCATGGGCACGGTCGCGGCCGCGAGCGGCGTGTGGCCGTCGTTCGTCACCAACCTCGTGTGGGGCGTCGTCGGACTGCACGCCGTGGTGGTCGCGCTGCGGCGGCGCGCGCGCCGGCGGGCGGAGGCGCGGGACGCCGTCGTGACGCTGCCGGCCGCGGCCCCCGCGACCCTCACGCCGGCGGTACCCGTGGTCGTCGACCTCGCCGCCTGACGCCGACGCACCACGCCGCCGACCCGACGCGGCCGCGACCCGCGTCGGACGTCAGCCGCTCGTGACCGCCACGGCGGCCGCGCGCTCGGACGCCGTCGGGCGCCACATCGCCATGGGGGCGGCGCCCGCGAGGCCGCGGACGGGCGCGACGTCGACGAACCCGTGGCGCCGGTAGAGGCGCCGGTTCCGCTCGGTCGACGACTCGAGGTACGCGGGCACGTCGCGCGCGTCGGCGTGCGCGAGCCGTGCGCCCAGCAGCGCGGCGCCGACGCCGAGGCCGCGGGCGGCGCCGGTCACGCCGATCCACTCGAGGTACCAGTGCGGGCGCCGGGGGCGGTGGCGGTCCATGACGCGCTTGGCGTGCGCGGCCCGCAGCAGGCCCGTCGGTCCGCCCGCGCGCAGCAGGCGGGGCAGCCGGGCCGCGAGCCGCGCCGTGCTGACGGGCGCGCCGGGCGCCTCCCAGCACGCGACGCCGAGCACGTCGGGGTCGCCCGTGCGGCGCGCGAGGTCGACCGTCCCGTCGGCGACGGCCGGCGCCAGCAGCGCGGTGAGCAGGTGCCGCAGGCGCGCGTCCCGGTCGTCGGGCGCCCCGCCGACGACCACCGCCATCACGGGGTCGGTGACGAAGACGTCGGCGAGCAGGTCGACGGCGGCGGGCAGGTCGCCGGGTGCGGCGGGGGCGATGACGATCACGGGTCCTCCTCGTGCCGGGCGCTGCGGAACCTCACCGTACGTCGATCTTGGCCATATGACCAAGTCGTGCGGCCAAGATTCTCGGTACGCTCACGGGATGAGCACGGGACCCACCGCTGGGACGCACCGGCCCGCCGACGAACGCCGTGCGCAGCTGCTCGACGCCGCCGTCGACGTGCTGCGCGAGCACGGGCTCAAGGGCCTCACCACCCGGGCCGTCACGGCGCGCGCGGGCGTGCCCCACGGGATCTTCCACTACGCGTTCGGCTCGAAGGCCGCGCTCGTCCGGGCGCTCGTCGAGCGCGAGCTCACGGGCGCCGCCGCCGCGTGGGGCGCCGCCGTCGAGAGCGACGACGTCCACACGGCGCTGCGCCAGGCGCTGCTGGCGCAGCTCGACGTCGTGCGCGCCGACCCCGAGCGCGACGCGTACCTGACCGAGCTCGTGCGGGCGACGCAGGACGACGCCGACACGCGCCCCGCGCTGTGGGAGCAGGACCGCTACCGCGCCGAGGTCGAGCACCGCCTCACGGACTGGTCGCGGGACGCGCGCATCCGCTGGGCGGCGCCCGTCGCGGACGTCGCGGCGCTCGTCCTCAGCGCGACGGACGGCGTGATCCAGGCGTGGGTGCTCGACAGGGACGACCGCCGCGCCGAGACGTCGGTCGACCTGCTGGCGCGCGCCGTCGCGTCGCTCGCCCGCCCGGCCTGACGGCGCGCGACGAGGCCGGCGGTGACCTGACGGGACCTGGCGCGGCCCGACGAGCCCGTCAGACGGGCGGGCCCGCGGGCCGCACGGCACGGCGGGGCTGCGCCGCGCGGTCCGCGGCCGCGACGACGAGGCGGACGGCGACGAGCACGAGCACGGGAAGGCCGACGAGCGGCAGCAGCGTCGCGGCGTCCAGCGGCAGGCCCGTCATCGGCACCCAGCGCGTGGACCCGGGGAGCAGGCCGCCGTCGCGACCCACGACCAGGACCGCGAGCACCGCGGCGAACGGCGGCAGCGCGTGCCGCTCGACCCGCCCGCCGAGCACAGCCACGAGCGCGAGGGCCGCAGGCCCGACGAGTGCCGAGACCCCCAGCCCGCCGGCCAGCCGCAGGCCGAGCTGCCCGGACGGGAGGACGCCCGTGAGGTCGGCCGCCGTGACGAGCCCGAGGACGCTCCCGACCACCAGCACCAGCACGGTGACGACCCGCGCGCGGCGCCGCGGGCGCGCACCGGCCCGCAGCGCCGCGACGGCGACGACGGCCTGCGCGACGACCCAGCCGACCTCGTAGACCGCGACGAGCCGCTCACCGTCGCCGACGACGCCGACCAGCGCGCCCGCCCCGAGCGCTGCCGCCGCTGCCGCGGTCGCCCCCGCGACGCGTCGCGACCCGCACAGCAGCGCGACCACGACGACCGGCCACAGCGCCCAGGACGGCGAGAGCGGTGCGAGCGCGCTCAGCGACCAGCCCTCCCGCACGGACGCCACCCCCAGCACCAGCGCACGGACGGCGGCGTACGAGAGCGCCGCGGCCAGGAGCCACGCGACCGTCGCGGACGCCTCGGGGCGGACGTCGGCGGGTGCCCCGAGCGCGTGCCACCAGCGACGGGCGGCGTACCGCGCGACGTCGAGGCGGTCGGCGACGGTCGGGCGGCGGCGCCCGGGCGGGACTGTGCGGAGGTAGGTCGCGAGCATCTCGTCGGCGGAGCGGGCGCGGTCGGTGGGCGGCAGGAGCCGCAGCCACCGCGCGTAGCGCTCGGCGAGCTCGACCGGGGCGTCGTGGGCGGTCACGCCGTGGCTCCCGCGTCCGACGCGTCGGCGCCGGGCGCGCTCCGCCGTCCGAGCGCCGCGAGCGCCCGTTCGGCGCGGGCACGGAGCGTCTGCGCCTCGGCGCGCAGCACGCGCTCGCCCTCGCCGGTCAGGCGGTAGGTGCGACGCAGCCGGGAGTCGACGACCTCTTCGCGGTCGACGACGACGAGTCCGCGCGCGGCGAGCCGGTCGAGCGCGCCGTAGAGGGTGCCGATCCGGAGCGTCACGGCGCCGTCGGACGCCGCCGCGACGGCCTGGACGATGCCGTAGCCGTGCAGCGGGCCCTCGGCGAGGGCGCTCAGGACGAGGAAGGCGGGCTGCTGGAGACCGGGAGACATGAGACGACCATATCTTCGCGACGAACATATGGGTAGGCGGCGCGGCGCGGGAGGCGGCGAACCGTCGCTGACCTGCAGTAACGCATGCGTTACAGGGTGGGCATAGCGCAACGGTCGGGGGGTCGACGCGATGATTCACCCGCCTCGAACCACCCTCAACGCCGCCGTTCGGATGATTCGTGCACAACCTGGACAGAAGTTCACCAAACGCCTCACGTTTGCCTCTATTGTCCGATACGCCCGATGGCGAGTCCGCCGTGCCGGGTACCCGTCCATCCGTCCATGGCCGAGGAGTCCTCCCCCGTGAACCGCCGTCTTCCCGTCGTCCTGCTGTCCGCCGCCACGCTCGTCGTCCTGCCCGCCGCCACAGCCTCCGCCACCGGGGGCCACCACTGGTCCGGCGGCTCCGGCCACTCCGCGTCGTGGTGGAAGGGGAAGGACAAGCCCGGGCAGCCCGACCGCTGCGTCTCCCGCAACGCGCGCGGCGCCATCGACTGGTCCACCTACGCCTGCGACCGCGCGACCGGGTACTTCCTGTACCAGAAGCTCGACGCGTCGAAGCCCGCGAACTGGTCCAACAGCGGCCAGCAGCACCGCGTCGCGCTGCACGACGTGTGGGCGTGGCCGACCGCGGACGACGCGGCACGGCACGGCGCCTCGGGCTTCCTGCCGAAGGACGCCGAGGTCCGTGAGCTGGTCCTCGACGCCGCCGACACCGCCGCGGTCTGCGCCGCACCCGGCGCGTTCGGGCTGCAGGTCGACCTCATCGGCAACGGCAAGGACGGTGAGCGCAAGGACCTCACCCAGGTCATGCCGACCGTCATCACGCCCCCGAACGGCGGCTTCTCCTCCGACAACCTCGCGGCCTACGGCCACTACGACCTGACCGAGGTCGTCGACGTCACCGCGCTGTGCACGCCGCCGGCGCCGCGGCCCGAGCCGACCCCGGAGCCCACGCCGGAGCCCGAGCCGAGCGTCGTGCCGGAGCCCGAGCCCAGCCAGGAGCCGACGCCCGAGCCGACCCCCACCGAGGACGTCGACGACGCGCCGACCCCCGAGCCCAGCCCCGAGCCGACCGAGCGCTCCGAGGTGCTCCCGGCCCCCGCGGACACCCCCACGCCCGCCGCCTCCCCGACGCCGACCGAGCGGGCCGAGGTGCTCTCCGCGACCGACGACGACACGCTCGCCGCCACGGGCACGCAGGCCGCGCTCGGTCTGCTCGCCGGGGTCGCCGCGATCGCCGGCGGCGCCGCGCTCGTCCTGGCTCGCCGTCGTCACCGCTCGCAGCACTGATCAGCGACGACGCAGCACTGACCTCAGCGCCGGCCTCCCCCTCCCCGGCCGGACGCTGACCGTACGGGCGCAGCCCCCGCGCCCGTCCGCACCGCCGCACTTCCCCGCGCGGCACGGTGCCGTCACCCCTCGGCCCTCCCCCCCCCGGCCGAGGGGTGACGCGCGCCCGGACGCACCGTGCGCATGGCACCGGCACGCGCACCGCGCACGTGGCATCCCGAAAGACCCACGCCGCGGCGTCCGGCTCGCTAGCCTGCGCCTCATGGCACGCAGGGGGCAGATGCAGCACGTCGACCTCGTGGAGGACGACGGCACCACACGTGCGGGCTCCGCCCCGGCGCCGGACCTGTCGACCTCCGCCGCGGCGCCACCACACGCGACACCCGCCGCCGACCGACGTCGTCGACGTCGCACGGTGCTGACGTCCGCCCTCGCCGCCCTCGCCGTCCTCGCGGCGGTGCTGGTCGTCCACGTGCGGGCCGACGCCCGCGAGCGCCAACGTCTCGCGTCGCTCGCCGACCTGCCGTTCGTGGCGGCACCGCTCGACGGTCCGCCCCGCGTGGCGTGGACCGCACCCGAGGGCCGGCTCGACATGCTCGTGGCGCCCGTCGGCGACGTCCTCGTGAGCATCCGCACGGGGTTCGACGAGCGCGCCGACGTCGTCGCCGTCGATGCGACCGACGGCAGCGAACGGTGGCGGGTCGAGGCGCTCGCCTCGGTCGCACGCGACGCGCCGGACGACGCAGAGATCCTCGGGTTCGCGGGGACGTGCGTCGCGCACCCGGTGACCCCGGACGCCGTCGCGTGCCTCGCCACCGACGCCGCCGGGTACACGGACGGCGAGAAGTGGCAGAGCCTGCCCCCGACCGTCGCGCGTCTGCTCGTGCTCGACGCGCGTGACGGGCGGGTGCTCACCGACCTCACCGACGCGCTGCCGCGCCCGCTGCCGCGGAACCTCGCGGCGGCCGGCGCCGACCTCGCGGTGTGGGACGACGCCGACGACGTGCTGCGGGTCCGGGCGCTCACGCCCGAGGGGGGCGTCGAGTGGGAGCGCACGCTCGAGGCACCCGCGACCGAGGGCGCGCCGGCCTGGGTCGGCCCGCTCGACACGCGGACGACGGCGCTCCTCACCCCGCAGTCGGTGCACGTCGTCGGGCCCGACGGCGCGGACCTCCGGGTGGCACCGCTGGCTCCCACGGAGTCGGCGCAGCAGACCACGACGGGGCAGGTGGTGATCGTCCCGTCGTGGGAGGCCCACGTGCGCGCGCTCCAGGGCGCGGCACCCACGCCCTCTGGCGTCCGACTCGTCACCGCCGACTCCGACGTCGCCCTGGACGGCACCCTGGTCCCGGCCACGGACGACGGCAGCGTGCCGGGCCTGCTCCTGACGCTCGTGGACACGGGCACCCTGCAGGCGTGGAACGGCGACGGCGAGCGGTCGTGGACGTGGGACCTCGACGGCGTCGCGTCGTGGTTCCGGGACAGCCGGACCTCGACGACCGTGCTCGACGGGCGCGTGCACATGGCCGGCCCCGGTCTGCTGGTCACGCTCGACGCCCGTACGGGGCGCGAGCTGTGGCGGTCGGACGCGCTGGGCTCGGGGGACGTCGTCACGGACGGGCGGCTGCTCCTCGGCCTCGCGGATCCCACGACCTCCGACGCCATCGGCCCCGAGCTGGTCGCGCTGCGCCGCGACGACGGGACCGTCGCGTGGCGGGCTCCGCTCCCGGTGGGCACCGATCTGGTCATGGTGCAGGCGCGGCTCCTGCTCGCGGTCGAGTCACCCGACGACGGGCCGACCACGTACCACGTGCTGGCCGGGGACGGCTGATCCTGGGCCCCGAACCCGCCCGCGGCGCGGCGCTGCCTCGTTAGCCTGCGGCGATGGGGAACGCGTCACGGAAGGACGTCGAGGTCGTCGAGGCCGCGGCCGAGGCCCCGGTCGCGCAGACGACCACGGGCGCGAGCGGTCGAGGGTGGCGTCCGCGACGCCCCCGACGCCTGGCCGCCGTGCTGGCCCTCGTCGTCACCCTCGGGGTGGCGGGCGCGGTCGTCGGTCAGCTCGTCGTCGACGCCCGCGAGCGCGCGCGTCTCGACGCGGTCGCGCGGCTCCCGGGCGCGGTGCCTCTGCTGGACGGTCCGCCCGAGGCGCTCTGGACCCTGCCCGACGGCGTGACGACGGCCGACCTGGTGGGGACCACGGCGGGCGGCGCGGTCGTCGTCACGGAGCCCGGGCCCCGCGGGCCGGCGGTCGCCGCGCGCGCCGCGACGACGGGTGAGGTCCGCTGGCGGGTGCCGTTGCTCGACGCGACGTCGGCGCCGCCGGCCGGGACGGTGCTCGACCTGCCGCCGGGCCGCTGCGACGTCGGGGACGTCGTCGTCTGCCTGGTCGTGGAGACCGTCTCGACGCTCGGCGCCGACGAGGGCGACGCGCCCGTGCCGGTGTCGGCGCGTTCGCGCCTGGTGGTGCTCGACGCGGACGACGGGACGGTCCTCGCCGAGCGCACCACGAGTGGCACGGACCCTGTTCCCGCCGCGTCCGAGCTGGTCGGTGACCTGGTGGTGACGAGCACGCCCGTCGACGGCGCGCTGCGCGTCGACGCGGTCACGACCGACGGTGCGGCGGCGTGGGACGCGTCGTTGCCGTCCTCGACCGCCGGTGCGCGCACGTTCCTCGCGCGCCTGGACGACCACGTCCTCGCGGGCGCGGGCGACCAGCTCACGGTGCTCGACCACGCCGGGGCGGCGGTCCGCACGCTGCCGTTCCCCGAGAGCGCGCTCGCGCTGCAGCACGGGGACGACGCCGTCCTGCTGCGCGACTACACCCGACCGGACGTGAACGCACCGACCACGGTGGTCCGCGCCGACGGCGAGCAGACGGTCGACGGGGAGGTCGTCGAGCTGGCCCTCGACGACGGCAGCGTGCCGGGGCTGCTCCTCACGTCGCCCGACGGGACGCGGCTGACGGCCCTGGACGCCGCGGGCGACGAGCTGTGGTCGCGCGACTCGGGCGCGGCCTCCGGCCTGGCCGTGCTCGCGGGGCGCGTCTACTCGGGGACGGGTGGTGGCATGGTCGCGCTCGACGCCCGCACGGGCGCCGACGTGTGGCGCTCCGACCAGGTGCGCGAGGGCCCGGTCGTGACCGACGGCGCCCACCTCGTGGCGATGGGTCTGCGGCCACTCGCGGACGGCCGGCGCGAGGTGCTCGTGCTGGACCGCGCGGACGGCGCCGTGGCGTGGCGGGCGCGGCTCCCCGCGGGCGTGCAGGACGTCACCGCGGCGGGGGGCGTGCTGGTGGCGACGACCGGCGACGGCCCCGCCGACGGGCCGGCGACCGTGCTGGGTTCGGGCTCCCGGTGACCGGTCCGGACGCGCCGCGAGGTGCGCGCCACGGGGGACGGCTGGACGTCGAGCTGCACGACGACGGGGACGACCGCCGGGACGGCGATGCCGCCCCGCCCGCGCCCGCTCCGCGGGCCGCGCGACACCGTCGGTGGTGGGCCGTCGGCGTCGTCGGCGTCGTCGTGCTCGCGCTCACCGCTGCGCAGGTGGTGGTCGACCTCCGGGAGCGCTCGGCGCTCGCCGACCTCAGGGGCGTCGAGGGACTGCTCGACCCGTTGGACCCGGGGGTGGGGGTGCGGTGGGAGCGCGCCGACGCGGGGTCGTCGGTCGACGTCATGACACCCGAGGGCCGTGTGCTCGTGAGCGAGCGCGAGGCTCCGGGTGGCGTGGCGCTGGAGGGCATGGACAGCGCGACCGGCGACACCCTCTGGCGGCGGGTCCTCGCGGGCGGGACGGGTGGCAGCCCGCCCGGGGCGCGGCCCGAGCCCGTGACGTGCCAGGCCGCACCCGACGGCTCGGGACGACTGAGCTGCCTGCGGACGGGACGCTGGCGGCAGCCGGGTCCGCCGACCACCGGGACGGACGGGGCGGCGCACCTGTGGACCGTGGACGTCCGCTCGGGTGAGGTGGTCGGGGACGTCGCGCTCGAGGAGGCGCCGACGGCGTTCGCGATGGTCGGGGGAACCGCGGTGGTGGCCACCCCGCTCGAGACGACGGTGCGGCTCGCGGGGCTCGACCCGCTGACCGGTGCCGCACGGTGGCGGCTCGACCTGCCCGGGCCGGACGACGACGGCGGCAGGTCCTCGGCGCTCGACCGCGCGGACGTCCAGGCGATCGACGCGTCGACGGTGGCGGTGCACGACGGGCAGGTGATCACGCTGGTCTCGGACGACGGCGTGGTGCTGCGCCGGTACGACGAGCTCGCGGGCGTCGACACAGCGGATGGGGTCGGCTTCTGGTGGTTGACGGACCGCACGAACGGTGCGGTGGTCTCGGTCGTGAACGACGTGACCACGCTGGTCACCGCCGAGCGCGAGGTGACGGTGCAGGGCGGCGCCGTCCCTCGGTGGGCGGACGACGGCAGCGCGCCGGGCCTGGTGCTCACGTCCGGCGACACCGTCCGCGCGTGGGACGCGCGCTCCGGTGAGGAACGGTGGACGGCGGACCTGGACCGCGACGTGCACACGGCGATCGTGCTGCGGGGGCGCGTGCACCTGTTCGCGTCCGACCGCGTCGTGACCGTCGACGCCGCGACGGGGCGGACGCTGTGGCGCTCGCCGCCGGACCTGGTGCCGACGTCCCCGTTGTCGGACGGCCGGGTCGTGCTGCTGGTACGGCTCGACGATCGCGGCGACGGCGGGGAGCTCGTCGCGCTGGACGTGGCCGACGGGGACGAGCGGTGGCGGTCACCGTTGCCGGAGCACGGCTGGGTCACCACGACGGGTGGGCTGCTGGTCGTCGTGGTCGACGACCCGACGGGCGAGACCTCGGGCTCGCTGCGGGTGCTGGGCTGAGCCCTCAGCCCGCGAGCAGCCCGATCACGAGCGCGACGACGGCGAGCAGCGGGACCGTGCCCTGCTTGATCGCGGCGGACGCCTTGGTGCGGTCGGAGAGCAGCAGCACGAGCGCGGCGGCGAGCATCGAGCCCGTGCCGACGAGCGCGGCGGTGGCGCCGGCGCCCGTCGACCCGGCGGCGACGAGCACGATGCCGACGACGACGGCGATCGCGAGGAAGAGGTTGTAGAAGCCCTGGTTGTAGGCCATCGCGCGGGTGTGGCGCGCCTCGTCCTCGGTGGTGCCGAAGGTCGCGCGGGCGCGGGGCGTGGTCCAGGCCACGGACTCGAGCCAGAAGATGTAGACGTGCAGCAGCGCGGCGACCCCCGCGAGCACGAGACCCAGGACGACCATGGCGACCTCCCCCTCCCGGCCGGCGGCGCCGACCCGTTCTGTACCGGACGTTCCACAACCTATACTGGATCGACCGATACAGAAAGTGTGAGGGTGGTCATGGGACGCGCACCGACCTTCGACGCCGACGCCGTCGTGCGCGCGGCGCGCGACGTCTTCTGGGCGCACGGCTACGAGGACGCGTCGCTGCCTGCGCTCGAGGCCGCGACGGGCCTGAGCCGGTCGAGCATCTACCACGCGTTCGGCAGCAAGCGCGGCCTCTTCGACGCCGCCGTCGCGAGCTACCTCGCCGACGTCGTGCGCCCCCGCCTGCGCGTGCTCACCGCCGACCCCGTCGCCCCCGACGCGCTGGCGCGCTACCTGCGCGGCCTGCGCGACGCGCTCACCGCCACCGGCTCGGCGGCCGCCGCGCACGGCTGCCTGCTGCTCAACGCGTCCGGCGCGCCCGTCGCCCACGACGCCGACGTGCGCGCGACCATCGCCGCCTACCGCGACGAGCTGCGCGCCGGCATCGGCCGCGGCGTCGACGCCGCGCACCCCGCCCTGCCGGACGACGAGCGTGCACGCCTCGCCGAGGCGTGCACCGCGCTCGTCGTCGCCGCGCTGCTCGTCGTGCGCGTCGACCCCGACGCGGCAGCCCGCTCGCTCGACGCCGCCCTGGGCCTCGCGGCCTGACCGCCCGCTCTCACCCGCCTGACCAGGCGGGTCGCCGCGCCGCCCGCTCCCGCTGACCGTAGCCTCGGGCGCACGTGCCACCCGGCACCGCGACGACGGGAGACGCGCATGGGCCTGTTCGGACGACGCCGCGAGACGGCCGCCCCCCGACCCCCGGCAGCGCCACCGGCTCCCCCGGCGCCACCGGCCCGCGGCGCCGGCGCGCTGTGGGCCGACGGGTTCGGCCGCGCCGGCACCCGCGCGCTGCAGGTGCTCGCGGTCGTCGCCGTCGTCGCGGTCGCGGTCCTCGCGATCACGCGGCTCACGCTCATCGTCATCCCCGTGCTCGTCGCGCTCGTGCTCGCCGCCGCGATCAGCCCGCTCGTGTCGTGGCTGCGCCGCCGCGGCGCACCCTCGATGCTCGCGACGTGGGTGTCGCTCCTGGCGCTCGTCGGCGTGCTCACGCTCGTCGTGTGGGCGGTCGTCCGCGCGGTCGTCGCGCAGTGGGACGAGCTCGCCGACTCCGCGGTCGACGGCATCGCCGAGCTCCAGACGCTCGTGTCCGGGCTGCCGTTCGAGATCACCGACGCGCAGGTCCGCGAGGCGCAGGACGCGCTGCAGGGGCTGCTCGCGTCCGACGCCGTCGGCGCGGGCGCCCTGGCCGGGCTGTCGGCGACCGCGAACTTCGTCACCGGGTTCTTCCTCATGGTCGTCGTGCTGTTCTTCTTCCTCAAGGACGGCCCGCGCATCTGGGAGTTCCTGCTGCGGCCGTTCGAGGGCGAGCGCTACGAGCGCGGGCGGCGGGTCGGCACCCGGACCGTGCAGACGCTCGGCGGCTACGTGCGGGGCACCGCGATCGTCGCGGCGGTCGACGCCGTGGGCATCGGCATCGGCCTCGCGGTCGTCGGGGTGCCGCTCGTGCTCCCGCTGTCGGTGCTCGTGTTCCTGCTCGCGTTCATCCCGCTGGTCGGGGCGACCCTCGCGGGCGCCCTGGCCGCCTTGGTCGCGCTCGTGGCGCTCGGGCCCGTGCAGGCGCTCGTCGTCGTCGCCGTGGTCGTGGCGGTCAACCAGCTCGAGGGCAACCTGCTGCAGCCCGTCGTCATGGCCCGCTCGCTGCAGCTGCACCCCCTGGTCATCCTCGTCGCGCTGACCGCGGGCACCGTGCTCGCGGGCATCACGGGCGCCGTGCTGGCCGTGCCGATCGCGGCGTCGGTCTGGGGTGCCGTGCAGGTGTGGGACGGGCCCGGAACGCCCGCGCGGTTCGCGCGCAGGAAGCGACCCGAGACGGTCTGACGTCGTCCGCACCCCTCGACCGGCGACGGCGAGCAGCCCGGGCTAGCGTCGGCAGCACCCACCAGGAGGTGCCATGAGCAGCCCGATCCCCGACCCCGGCGCCGTGCCGGACGCGCCGAACTTCGACGACCTCCCGACGAACGACGAGCCCGACCCGCGCGAGCCGGTCCCGCCGCCCCCGTCGGCCGACGACCCGGAGCCGACCGAGCACGGCTGACGCGTCGCGCGACCGCCCGGACCGGCCCGGCCGTCAGCGGGTCGCGTCGCCCGTCGGCGCGTCCGAGCCCTCCGGCGGGTCCGGGATCAGCGCGAGCGCGGCCGCGACCCCGCCCATCACGAGTCCCGTGCGGGTGTGCGCCCAGCGGGCACCCGCGACGCGACGCGTCTCGGCGCGGCGGTACAGCCACCGCTCGGTCGCCACGGTCGCCCACACGCTGCCCGCCATGACGGCGGCCCCGACGCCCGCGATCACGGCCTGCTTGCGGGCGGGCAGCGAGCGGAACGTCGGCGCGGGCGCGCCGTCGCCGGGGGCCTCGACCTCGTCGGCGGCGTCCTGCCAGGTCAGCGACGTGAGCGGCGTCGGCTCGGCGGTGCGCTTGTGCTGCCACGTGGCGCGCGCGTCGGGCAGCGTGGCCGCCGTGGCGACGAGCAGCAGCGCCGCCTTGGCCCAGCCGCGCGCCGTGCGCGAGCGGATCACGTCGGGCGTCGCGTAGTAGGCCGCGGTCGCGGCACCCCCCACGGTCGCGGCGAGCAGGCGGGCGGGCGTCGGGCTCATGCGGGGGCTCCCTGGGTCCTCGGCGGGTCCACCGGTGACGTGCTCCCGGCGGTCTCGCCCCTCCCAACGGGCGGACCCGCCCGCCGGGTTCCCCCGGGGGGCGGGGCTGCGCGCGGCGCGACCCTGCGATGCTGGGGCGATGACCCGGTGCCCCTGCTCCAGCGGCCTGCCGTTCGACGAGTGCTGCGGCCCCCTGCACGCGGGCGACCGCACGGCCGGCACCGCCGAGCAGCTCATGCGGTCGCGGTTCAGCGCGTTCGCCGTCGGTGACGCGGCGTACCTGCGCCGCACGTGGCACGCGGCCACGCGCCCGGCGCACCTCGACCTCGACGACGACGTGCGCTGGTACCGGCTCGACGTGCTCGCGACCGCCGGCGGCGGCGTCTTCGACACGACTGGCACGGTCGAGTTCGAGGCGTTCTGGCGCTCGCCAGGCGGGCGCGGGTCGATGCGCGAGGTCAGCCGGTTCCGCCGCGGCCCGGACGGCTGGCAGTACGTCGACGGGGACGTGCGCGCACCCGCCTGACGCCCGCGGTCAGTCCGGCCGGACCTCGGTCACGACGCCGTCCTCGACGTGCCAGCGGCGCGTCAGCCGCACGGTGTCGAGCATGCGTCGGTCGTGCGTGACCAGCAGGACCGTGCCGTCGAACGACTCCAGGGCCTGCTCGAGCTGCTCGATCGCGGGCAGGTCCAGGTGGTTGGTCGGCTCGTCGAGGACGAGCAGGTTGACGCCACGAGCCTGCAGCAGCGCGAGCGCGGCGCGCGTGCGCTCGCCCGGCGACAGCGACGACGCGGGCCGCCCCACCTGGTGCCCCGTGAGCCCGAACTTCGCGAGCAGCGTGCGCACGTCGGCGGTCGGCCAGTCGGGGACCTCGCGTGCGAACGCGTCACCGACGGGCTCGTCGCCCTCGAACACCGCGCGGGCCTGGTCGACCTCGCCGACCAGCACGCCCGACCCGAGCGACGCCGCGCCCTCGTCCGGCGCCAGCCGCCCCAGCAGCAGGCCGAGCAGCGTCGACTTGCCCGACCCGTTGGGCCCGGTCACCGCGACGCGGTCCTGCCGGTCGAGCTGCAGGTCGACCGGCCCGAGCGTGAAGTCCCCGCGGCGCACCACGGCGCCGCGCGCGGTCGCGACGACCTCGCCCGAGCGCGGGGCCGTCGCGATCGTCATGCGCAGCTGCCACTCCTTGCGCGGCTCGTCGACGACCTCGAGCCGCTCGATCAGGCGGTCGGTCTGGCGGGCCTTGGCGGCCTGCTTCTCGGCCACCTCGCCGCGGTGGTGCTTGACGTGCTTGTCGCCGTCGGTGGCCTTGCGGCGCGCGTTGCGCACGCCCTTCTCCATCCACGCGCGCTGCGTGCGGGCCCGCGCGGCGAGCTGGTCGCGCCGCGCGGCGTAGTCCTCGTACGCCTCGCGTGCGTGCCGGCGCGCCGTCGAGCGCTCGTCGAGGTACGCGTCGTACGAGCCGCCGTAGGTGGCGACGCGCTGCAGGGACCGGTCGATCTCGACGACGGTCGTCACGGTCCGGGCCAGGAACTCGCGGTCGTGGCTGACCACCACGATCGGCGCCTGCGCGCGCTCCACGAACTCCTCCAGCCGGTCGAGGCCGTCGGCGTCGAGGTCGTTGGTCGGCTCGTCGAGCAGGTACAGGTCGAACCGCGAGAGCAGCAGCGCCGCGAGACCGACGCGCGCGGCCTGCCCGCCGGACAGCGCGGTCATCGGCAGGGCGAGGTCGACCGCGAGACCCAGGTCGTCGGCGACGACGCCGAGCCGCGCGTCGAGGTCGGCGCCGCCCAGCGACGTCCAGCGCTCGAGCGCGTCGGTGAACGCGTCGGCCGCACCGGCCGCGTCGGCCGCGAGCGCGTCGGCGGCGGCGTCCATCGCGGCCTGCGCGGCGGCGACGCCCGTGCGCCGCTCGAGGAACGTCCGCACGGACTCGTCGTCGCGTCGCTCGACCTCCTGCACGAGGTACCCGACCTGCGCGGTCGCGGGCGAGAGCTGCACCGACCCCGCCTCGGGCGCGCGCTGCCCGGCCAGGATCCGCAGCAGCGTCGTCTTGCCCGCGCCGTTGGGCCCGACGAGCCCCACGACGTCCCCCGGCGCGACCACCAGGTCCAGGCCCGAGAACAGCTCGCGGTCGCCGAACGCCGCGGCGACGCCACGGACCTGCAGGGTCGCACTCATGCCCCCATCCTGCCGGGCGGGCGCGTCGGGACCCGAACGCTTTGTGTCGGCCCGGCCGGCGCCCACCACCGCACCGCGGGTCGTCACGCGTCACGAGACCGAGGTCCCGTGGCCCTCCCGGGCGCACCGGTAGCGTCGCCGCACCCCCGGTCGTCGTCGCGGAAGCGCAGGTGCACGCCATGCCCGGAACCGTCGGCCGCGGCCGCTCGATCCAGTCGGTCGACGACGTCCTCGCGCTGCTCGACCAGCTGTTCGACGAGCGCGCCGACCGGTGGTCCGAGCGCGGTGGCACCGACTTCTGGGACCGGTTCTACGCCGACCGGCACCGACCGGTCCCCTTCTTCCGGGCCGTCCCCGACGAGTCCCTCGTCGCGTGGCACGCCGACGGGCGCCTGCCGCTCGGGCCCGGCACGCGCGTGCTGGAGCTCGGGTGCGGGCCGGGGCGCAACGCGGTGTGGCTCGCGCAGCAGGGCTGCAGGGTCGACGCGCTCGACCTCTCGGCGACGGCCGTGACGTGGGGCCGTGAGCGCGCCACGCAGGCGGGCGTCGACGTGCGGTTCGTGCGCACCGACGTCCTCACGTGGCGGACGGACCGGCCCTACGACCTCGTGGTCGACTCCGGCTGCTTCCACCACCTGCCGCCGCACCGCCGCGTGTCCTACCGCGCGCTGCTCGAGCGGACCCTCGCACCCGGTGGGCACCTGGGCATCGCGTGCTTCGCCGCGGGGCACGACGGCCGCGGCGGCACCGAGGCCGACGACCTCGACCTGTACCGCGCGGGCGGCCTCAGCGGCGGGCTCGCGTACACCGCCGACGAGCTCCGGCGCTCGCTGGCCGGGCTCACCGAGGTCGAGCTGCGGCGCATGCGCACGGTGACGTCCGGGGACACGTTCGGCGAGGACTTCCTGTGGGCGGGCCTGTTCCGGCGGTGACGTGACGCGTCCCACCCCCCGGCAGGCGTCGTCTGGGACCGAAGGACGAGGTCGAGGCCCAGGACGCGGGGCAGACTCCGAAGGCTCCGCCCCCGTGCAACACCGAGGAGTCCCGTGTCCGTCGCCGCTTCGCCGTCCCCGACCCCGCAGCACCGCGCCGCGGGCCTGCTGACCGTGCAGGTGGTCGCACCGGACGGCGTGCGCTGGTCGGGGAACGCGCGCGGCGTCACCGTGCCGTCGGTGTCCGGGTCGCTGGGCATCCTGCCGCGGCACGAGCCCGTCGCGGCCGTGCTGGCCGCGGGGGTCGTGCGGGTGCGGCCGGCCACGGGCGACCCGGTCGAGGTCACGGTGACCGGCGGGTTCGTCGTGGTCGACGACGACGAGGTGTCGGTCCTCGCGGACGGGACCGTCGCGCCCGGGGACGCGTAGCGCGGTCAGACCGGGTCGAGCCGCCGCCGCAGCAGGCAGAACTCGTTGCCCTCGGGGTCGGCCAGCACGTGCCACGTCGCGTCGGGACCCTGCCCCACGTCGACCGGTCGGGCACCGAGCGCGAGCAGCCGCTCGAGCTCGGCGGCCTGGTCACGGTCGGTGGGGCTCACGTCGACGTGCAGCCGCAGCTTCCCGGGCCGGGGCTGCTCGACGGGGCTGACGATGATCGTGGGCTGCGGCCCCCCGAACCCGGCGTCCGCGGGCCCGATCTCGATGCTGTCGTCGTCCTCCCGCCCCAGCTCGACGTAGCCGAGGACCTGGGACCAGAACGCCGCGAGACGCTCGTGGTCGGACGCCTCGAGGACCAGCTCGCTGATGCGGCACGCCATGCGGCCAGGGTAGGCAGGAGCCCCGCCGTCGGCGCGTCGGGCGAGCCCGGCGGTGCCTAATCGATTCCGACCGCACCGACCCCCGGGCGCGGCGCGCTCCCCCACCTACCGTGGTCGAAGCGCTCCCGCCACGGCCAGTCCCCAGCGTCGGGGTGGCCCGCGGCGCGCACGTCACCCGTCGTCGCCACCAGAGGACAGCCATGTCACCGATCACCCGACGGCGCGCGCGGCGCCGCGCCTGGGCCGCGGGCCTCGCGGTCGCCACCGCGCTCACGGTCGCGGGCGTCACCGCCCCCGCGGCCGTCGCCGCACCCGACCCCGGCACGCCCGTCAAGGTCAACCAGGTCGCGTACGTGCCCGGCGTCGCGAAGGTCGCGACGCTCGTGAGCACGTCGACCACGCCCGTCGCGTGGACCCTGAAGGACGCGTCCGGGCGCACCGTCGCGCAGGGCACGTCGACCGTCAAGGGCGCCGACGCGTTGTCGGGCGACCGCACGCACCTCATCGACTTCTCGTCGTACGACACCGCCGGCACCGGCTACGTGCTGTCGGCGGGCGGCGCCAGCAGCCACCCGTTCGACATCTCGGCCGACCCGGTGAAGAAGCTGCGGTCCGACTCGCTCGCGTTCTTCTACCACCAGCGCTCGGGCATCGCGATCGAGGCGCAGTACGTCGGCAGCACGTACGCACGCGCCGCCGGGCACCTGGGCGTGGCGCCCAACCAGGGCGACACGAGCGTGCCGTGCCGGCAGTCGTGCGGGTACAGCCTGGACGTGCGCGGCGGCTGGTACGACGCGGGCGACCACGGCAAGTACGTCGTCAACGGCGGCATCGCGACGTGGCAGCTGCAGAACACGTACGAGCGCACGCTGCACGTCGCGGGTGCCGACCGCGCGGCGCTGGGCGACGGCAAGGCCGCGATCCCGGAGCGCACCAACGGGGTCCCGGACGTGCTCGACGAGGCACGGTGGGAGGTCGAGTTCCTGCTGCGCATGCAGGTCCCCGCGGGCCGCACCGACGCCGGCATGGTGCACCACAAGATGCACGACGAGAACTGGACGGGCATCCCGACGATCCCCGCGCAGGACGCGCAGCGGCGCATCCTCGCGCCCGTGAGCACGGCGGCGACGCTCAACATGGCGGCCGTCGCGGCGCAGGCGTCGCGCCTGTGGGCGCCGTACGACGCGGCGTTCTCCGCGCGGGCGCTGTCGGCCGCGCGCACCGCGTACGCCGCGGCCAAGGCGAACCCGAACCGCATCGCGTCCGACGCGGACGGCACGGGCGGCGGCGCCTACGGCGACCCGTCGGTGACGGACGAGTTCTACTGGGCCGCGGCCGAGCTGTTCGCGACCACGGGCGAGGCCGCGTACCGCGCCGACGTCACGGGCTCGCCGTTCTACCGGGGCACGAGCTTCGCGGAGCGCGGCTACGACTGGGGCTGGACCGGCGGGCTGGGCGACACGACGCTCGCGCTCGTCCCGACCGATCTGCCCGCGGCCGACGTGGCCGCGACGCGCGCCGCGATCGTGGCGTTCGCCGACGCGACGCTGGGCCGGCTCGCGAACCAGGCGTACCCCGCGCCCAACAACGCGGGCACCGTGTACTACTGGGGCTCGAACGGCCAGGTCGTGAACAACGCGAACGCGCTGGCCCTCGCGTACGACTTCACGGGCCAGGCGAAGTACCGCACCGCGGTGTACGGCGCGCTGGACTACCTGCAGGGCCGCAACCCGCTCAACCAGTCGTACATCGCGGGCTACGGCGAGAACCCGGTGCGCAACGTGCACCACCGGTTCTGGGCGCACCAGGCCGACGCGTCGCTGCCCACGGCTCCCCCGGGGTCGCTCGCCGGCGGGCCCAACAGCGAGCTGCAGGACCCGCTCGCGGCCGCGCAGCTCGCGGGCTGCGCGCCGCAGAAGTGCTACGTGGACCACATCGAGGCGTACTCGGTGAACGAGGTGGCGATCAACTGGAACTCGGCGCTGGTGTGGCTGAGCACCTGGGCCGCCGAGCAGGCGGGCGGCACGACGCCCGAGCCGACGCCGACCCCGACGCCCACCGTCTCCCCCACGGCGACCCCCACCCCGACCCCCACGGTCACGCCGACGCCGACCGTGTCGCCGACCCCGACCCCCACCCCGACCCCGTCGGCGTCCTGCCAGGTCACCTACTCAGCGAGCTCGTGGGGCTCGGGCCTCACCGCGGCCGTGACCGTGACCAACACGGGCTCGACCCCGTGGACGTCGTGGCGGCTCGGGTTCACGTTCCCCGGCAACCAGCAGGTGACGCAGGGCTGGAGCGCGACCTGGAGCCAGACGGGCGCCACGGTCACCGCGACCAACGCGGCCTGGAACGGCGCGCTCGCACCGGGCGGGTCGACGAGCCTGGGCTTCAACGGCTCGTACAGCGGCACCAACGCCGCACCGACGGGCTTCACGGTCAACGGGGCGGCCTGCTCCTGAGGGACGACCCGGGGCGCTCCCCGGGGTGACGACGGCCGTCGGTCCTCCCGGACCGGCGGCCGTCGGCGTGCGCCGTGCGACCGCCCGACCCGTCAGCGCCGGTCGACGAGGTCCAGCTCGAGCCACGTCGCGAGGTCGGTCACCTCCTGCTCGACGTCGGCGCGCTCGGCGAGGTCCCAGAGCTTCTCGCGGCCCTCGGTGCCGGCCACGGCCACGTCCCCGCGCGCGACGAGGACGTCGAGCAGCATGCGGACGTTGCGGCCGTCGTTCCACCCGCTGGACCGCCACGGGCGCGCGCACGTGTCGGGGATCGCGGCGGCGGGCAGCGGCCCGTCGGCGCGCAGCACGTCCAGCACGTCGTCACGGGCGGCGGAGTTGTCGGCGAGCCACTCGCGGACGCCGGGGCGCGCGGTGACGTCCCAGGCCGCCATCTCGGCACGGAACAGCGCGACGTCCTCGGCGGGGCGCAGGAACCCGCGCAGGTGCACGAGGCGCTGCCCGTCGACGAGGTCCTGCAGCTCGCGCGGGTCGTAGCCGACGCCGATGCGGCTCCACAGCACGACGTCGGCGCTCGGCGCGACCGCGCTCGTCGGGTCCGGCTGGAGCACCGCGAGGTGCCGCACGACGTCGAGCACGTCGGTGGGCCGTGGCGCGGTGAGCAGCTGCGCGCGGACCGCGACGCGACGGGCGTCGGCGGGCGTGAGGCGGTGCGCGCGCGTCATGCGGCCACGCTAGGCCGGTGGTGCGGTCCCGTCACGGGCGCGCGGGTGCCTCGCCGACGCCCAGGCGCCGCCGACGGCCAGGCGGTGCGGACGGCGTGGCGGCCGTGACCGGGCCGACCGGCTACACCGGCGCACCGCGCAGCACCGCCGCGGCGACGAGCACCAGGGCGAGCAGCGCGGCGCAGGCGACGGCGACGGTCACCGCCCGCGACCGCGTGCTGCGGCGTGCGAGCAGCACGGCCACGACGACCCCCGCGACGAGCACCCCGGACCACACGCGTGCCACGCCGACCCGCTCCGGCGAGCACCCGGGGGGTGCCGGGTAGATCGCGGCGCACACGCCCTGCACCGGGGTCGCCCAGTGCAGCGCGAACCACGCCCAGCCGCCAAGCAGCAGGACGCCGACCGCGGCGACCAGGGTGGCGGCGCCCGGCCGGCGTGCCGCGGCACCGGGCGCCTCGGACGGGGGTCGCGTCGTCGCCATGCGGACGAGCATGCCGCACCACGTCGCGCCGCGGGCGCGGTTCGGCGTCAGACGGCGGACGGGGCCCGGCGTCGCGCGCGCAGGCCGACGCCCGCGCCGATCCCCAGAGCACCGGCCGCGACGGTCGGCCAGAACGCGTGCGCCGGCGTGCCCGCGAGCGCCCCGGCGGCGGCCGCACCGGCCGAAACCCCCAGCACGAGCGACGTCGCCAGCAGCGCCATGGTCGACGCGACGCGCCCGGCGGGTGCGACCTGCTCGGCGCGCGCGTACCCGCTGACCAGGAGCGTGCCGGCACCGACGCCGAGCACGACCGCGCAGGCCGCGGCGACCCACGGGCCGGGGACGGCCGTGAGGCCGAGCGCGCCGGTGAGCAGCGCGGCACCACCGGCGACGACGCGCGCGGCGACGCTCGCCCCCCGGAGCCGGGACACCACGACGCTCGCGATCGCGCTGCCGACACCGGAGCACGCGTAGATCAGCCCGGTGAGCTCCTCGGTGCCGCGGGCGGCGTTGACCGCGGTGAGACCGGTCTGCGTCGAGCCGAACGCGATGCCGACGCTGCCGGCGACGAGCATCGGCAGCACGAGCGCACCCATGGGCAGGCGCGCGGGTCGGTCGGTCACGACGCGGGTGGCGTGCCGCGGCCACGCGTGCCGCTCGGTGCGCAGGAACGCCGCGAAGGCGCCCTGCCCGACGACGGCCGCCGCGACGAGGACCCACAGCGCGGTCACGGGCCCGAGCAGCGCGACGAGCAGCCCCGCGACGACGGGCCCGACGACGAACCCGACCTCGTCGGCCGCGACCTCGTAGCCCATCGCGCGGCCGAGCACCCGCTCCTGCCCGCTGCGGCGCGCCACCAACGACCACCGCGACCGCGCGATCGACCCGACCTGCGGGTTCGCCGCACCGACGAGCCCCGCGCACAGCAGCAGCGTCCACGTCGAGCCCGTGGTCGCGGCGAGCACCCCGAGGAGCGCGCCGACCTGCACGAGCGTCGCGACGACGACCACGGGCAGCGGCCCCCACCTGTCGACGGCACGCCCGACGAGCGGCGCCCCGAGCGCGGTGCCGACGCCGACGACCGCGACGGTGACACCACCGAGGCCGACGCCGAGGCCGGACGACGCGACGATCATCAGCAGGCCGAGCTGGATCATCGAGGCCGGCAGCCGGCCGAGCAGCGCGGTGACGAGGAACGGCAGCCCGCCGACGGCGATCAGCGACGGCTGCGGCGCGGGGCCGGGCGTGCGGGTGGGCGCGCTCGAGGGCGCGACGATCTGGGACGACACGGCAGTCTCCGGGGACGTCGGGAACCCGTGCGCCCCACCCCACACACGGAAGACTGCCCCTGATCAGCCTCCAGGATACGACGCGCCCGTCGTGATCGGCCGGCGGAGACGGTAGACGCCGCAGTCACCACGCCTCCGGACGGCGCGAACCGGCGTCGACGGCGGTCACGTCGGCCGGATCGCACCGGCGCCTGGACCGCTCACCCGCCTGGCCGCGCGAGAGGTCGGGCTGCTCACTCGCTCGTACCGACGCCAGGCGCTCCGAGATCCTGGCTCGTGACCACCGTGGTCTCGTGATCGACCGGGACGGAGGTCAACCCGTACACCAGGCCTGCGACGAGCGAGAGGGCAGCAAGTGCCACCCCGACGAGGTGCCATCGACGTGAACCCGTGCACCCGATCAGCTGCGTCAGTGCGAACGCCATCGCCGCGAGACCTGCCAGGGCACCCCACAAGGGGTTCAGCAGTGCGAGCACGAGCGAACCAGCCGCGAATGCGACGCTCGTGGCGCCCATCGATCGGGCCCCATGCTGGGAGCG
The DNA here is from genome assembly GCF_001552375.1 of Cellulomonas iranensis NBRC 101100 = JCM 18110. Taxonomy (GTDB): domain Bacteria; phylum Actinomycetota; class Actinomycetes; order Actinomycetales; family Cellulomonadaceae; genus Cellulomonas; species Cellulomonas iranensis. The sequence continues at coordinate 53,991 of NZ_BCRB01000017.1, forward strand.
GGTGGCGGTCGGCATCGGGTTCACGATAGCGGGCGTCGGCAGCCCGGCAGGCAAGGACTGCGCTACCGGGCTGCCACGTGCCTCACACGGAACAGGAACTCGAGGTGGAGACTCCACCCGAGCTGTTCACTCGGGTCCGCAAGCACGGATAGGCGTTCTGGATCGGCAACTGGGAGACAGGACCGGCGTGGAACTTGAACTGAGTGAAACCACCGATGTTGCGAGCAGAGAAGTCGATCTGATCAGTGACCTTACCATCGTAGTACCAACCTGGGAATCGCACCTGACCCGTCTGGCGAGTCCACTTTGCCGTGGCAATCTTCCCGCCCTTCGAGCAGTAGTAGAGCGTCGTGTAGTAGTCGTAGAGCACGCCACCTAGGAGGTTCTTCCCGGCGCCAGCCGCCTCGCGAGAGAAGCAGGCGTCATAGCTCGCCGCCGCAGCCGCATGCTGGCCGCCCGCGATGAAGGCCTCTCGCGCGACGACCTCACTGACCGGCGAGACCGTGACAGCAACGGTCTCGGCGTCGAGAGTCAGCCCTTGCATCAGCAAGTCCGCCTCGAAAGCGCTCAACTCGCTCGCAGCAGCCAGCGGATCGAAGGAGCTGAAGACTCCCTCGGCGACCGCAAGCGCCTGCTCGTTGGTCGCGCCGGGATCAGCGTTGGCCCCAGCCGGTGACGCGCCCGCCAGCAAGACGGCGAGAACCGCCACTGCTGAGACCCGTGATCGGTCTCTCAAGATTGATCTCCTCCCGAGCGATGCCTTCGACGCCTCTCGAAAGGGCACCAGAGGCACTGAAGAGTGGGGTGTTCACATCTGCCCCGCACCGAGGATCCCCCACCTCGGAGCCACCTGTCAGTAGCGCGAAAAGATGAACGCATAACCGAGCAACAAGGCACATCGCCTGGTAGGTGTGCGCGCGTTGTCATGAGAACACCATCCGCACGCAAGAAGATCGTGGATATGTTGCCTGTTGCACAACTTCATCGGTTGATTCGCAGCGAGCGAGCACGCGAGCACTGAGCAAGGACCAGCGACACGCTCCGTGAGTGGTGGAGGATGCGCGACAGTTGTGCGGTGTGCACGGCGCTGGCCGGAGCTGACAGCGGACGGAGCGGCGTGGTGACGAGGAACGGCAGCCCGCCGTCGTCATGGGCGTCGCGTTCACGGCGACGAACGTCTCGCACCGACGCGGGGTACCGGGTGATGCAGGAACCCCCGGCCGGATGTTCTCCGACCGGGGGTCCTGTCTCTGTGCGCGAGGCGGGATTTGAACCCGCACGCCCTTTCGGACACTGGCACCTGAAGCCAGCGCGTCTGCCGTTCCGCCACTCGCGCGCGCTGGAGAACGCTAGCACGCAGCAGCCCCCACCGACGAACCGGCCCCGGGCCCGCCACCTCGCGCGCGCCCACGCACTCCAGTTCTCTCGCGCGCGCACGCGAGAGAACTGGACACGGAGGGACCCATCGGGCACGCAAGTGGGCACATATGCGACCAGTCACCCGGTGCGTCGCGCCGACACGCGGCGGCGCGACCAGGCGCCCCGCAGCCCGGGCACCCGTCCGGCGCCCTGCACGGATACCATCGACGCGGACCGTCGTGGCTTCGCGCCCGCCGGGCCACGGAGCACGCTGCACGGGCCGCCCGGTCCGCGCACGGCGGGGAGGGAGGTGGACGTGGGGTTCCTCGACAAGTTCGAGAACGGCGTCGAGCGCGTCGTCAACAACGCGTTCGCGCGCGCCTTCCGCAGCGAGGTCAAGCCCATCGAGCTGGCCGACGCCCTGCGCCGCGAGCTCGACGACCGCGCCGCCGTGGTCGGCCGCGACCGCACCGTGGTGCCGAACGAGTTCACGATCGAGCTCTCCACCGCCGACTACGACCAGGTCGAGGCGTGGGGTGCGGAGGCCCTGGCCGAGGAGCTCGCCGCCAACGTCACCGACCACGCGGCGAGCCAGCACTACGCGTTCGTCGGCCCCGTGACGGTGTCGTTCAGCGAGGACACCGAGCAGGACGCCGGACGGTTCGCCGTCCACAGCGCGACCGTGCGCGGCGCCGTGGCCCCCGCGACGTCGGCGGCCCCCAGCCCGCGGCACCCGCTCATCGACATCGACGGCCAGCGGTACATCCTCACGGGCCCCGTCACGGTCATCGGCCGTGGCTCGGAGGCCGACATCATCGTCGACGACCCCGGCGTCTCGCGCCGTCACCTGGAGATCCGGGTGACGCCGGACGGCGTGGTCGCGAGCGACCTCGGCTCGACCAACGGCGTGTTCGTCGAGGGGCACCAGGTGCCCGCCGCGACGCTGCTCGACGGCAACACCCTGACCATCGGCCGCACCCGGATCCTGTTCTGGACCGGCGGCGACGGCGACGTGGACGAGTGATGCCCCCGCATGAGTGAGCTGACCGTCACCCTGCTGCGGCTGGGCTACCTCGCGCTGATCTGGCTGCTCGTGCTGTCCGCGATCACCGTGCTGCGCCGCGACCTGTACGGCACGCGCATCATCGACCGCCGCCGCCCGGCCCCCAAGCCGGCACCCGCCGCCGAGGCCCCCGCCCCGGTCGGCGAGTCGCCCCGCGCACCGCGGCGCTCCCGCAGCGGCGGCGGCCCGACGCGGCTCGTCGTCACCGAGGGCCCGCTGCGCGGCACGACGCTCCCGCTCGGCTCGTCGGCCGTCGTGATCGGCCGCGCCCCCAGCTGCACGCTCGTGCTCGACGACGACTACTCGTCGTCCCGCCACGCGCGGATCTTCCCGCAGGGCGACCAGTGGTTCGTCGAGGACCTCGGGTCAACCAACGGCACGTTCGTCGGCGAGCAGAAGGTCGAGCAGCCCACGCCCGTCCCCACCGGTACCGCGGTGCGGATCGGCCAGAGCCTGCTCGAGCTCCAGAGGTAGCCGCGTGACGGTCGCCCTCCGCTACGCCGCGCGCTCCGACGTCGGCCTCGTCCGGTCGGACAACCAGGACTCCGCCTACGCCGGACCCCACCTGCTGGTGGTCGCCGACGGCATGGGGGGGCACGCGGGCGGTGACGTCGCGTCGTCCGTCGCGGTCGCGGCGCTCGCGCCGCTCGACGGCGAGTCGCACGGGCCCGACGACGCGCTCGACCAGCTCGAGACCGCCCTCGACGACGCCCGGTCGGAGATCATCGCGCGCAGCGACGCCGAGCCCGACCTCGCGGGCATGGGCACGACCGTCACCGCGATCCTGCGTGCGGGCAACAAGCTCGCGATGGTGCACCTGGGCGACTCGCGCGGGTACCTGTTCCGCGACGGCACGCTCACGCAGGTCACCACCGACCACACGTTCGTGCAGCACCTCGTCGACACCGGACGCATCACGCCCGAGGAGGCCGAGCACCACCCGCAGCGCTCGGTCGTCATGCGCGTGCTGGGCGACTTCGACGCCGACGTCACCGCCGACCTGTCGGTGCGCGAGGCCCGCCCGGGCGACCGGTGGCTGCTGTGCTCCGACGGCCTGTCCGGCTACGTCTCGGCCGAGACCATCGCCGAGACGCTCGCGGACGTCCCCGACCTCGACGCGTGCGCCGACCGCCTCGTGCAGCTCGCGCTGCGCGCCGGCGGCCCCGACAACGTGACCGTGGTGCTCGCGGACGTCGTCGAGCTCGACGACCTGCCCGACGGCGCGATGCCGTCGACCGCGAGCGCGGTCGTCGGTGCCGCGGCCGTGAGCCGCAACCGACCGTCAGCCGCCGCGGACGGGCCCGCGGCGCGCGCGGCACGGCTGTCCCGCAGCGCCCGGTCGGCGCCCGCCGACGACGGCACGGACGGCGACGACGGCCCGGCCCTGCCCGCCACGGTCGAGGCCGCTCCCGAGGACGACGACGAGCCGCTCGCACCGCCGCCGCGCCGCCGCGGCCTGGTCGTCGCGTGGGTCGTCGCGGGTCTCGCGCTCGTCGCAGCCCTCGTCGGCGGGTACGCGTGGACGCAGACGCAGTACTTCGTCGCCGAGTCGCAGGGCGCGGTCGCGGTCTACCGCGGGATCCCGCAGAGCATCGGGCCGGTCGACCTGGCCGAGCTCGTCGAGGCCTCGGACGTGCAGGTCGAGGACCTGCCTGCCTACCTGCGCGAGCGCGTCGAGCAGACGATCTCCGCGGGATCGCTCGACGAGGCGCGCCGCCTCGTCGCGATGCTCGCCGACGACACCGAGCCCACGCCCACGCCGGTCCCCACGCCCACGTTGTCGTCGACGCCCGGCGCGACGCTCGACCCGATGCCGACCGAGCCGGTCGTGCCGCCGCCCGCCG